>JBKPTS010000040.1:0-14242 GCA_046735575.1 Actinomycetota bacterium | reverse complement strand
CGCCTCGAACGGAGACCGCCCCCGGAGCCGCAGCCGGGGGCGTTTTCACGTCGTGGGGGGAACCGATGTTTCCCCCCACGCGGCCCCCCTTCCTCTGCCCTGCACAAGTAAGCCGCGCTTGGCGTCTCGGGCGAGTGAATCGCCCTTCGGCCGCGGACGGGAAACGTCAGACGGACGCTGCATCAGTCGCAGCGGGTCCATGGCCGAAGGGCGACTTGCTCGCCCGAGAGGCCCGCGCCGCTCTGCGTCGGCGCGGCGCGAAGGAGGGGTCCGTGGGGGAACCATGGGTTCCCCCACGCTAGGCACAGCCGGTGAGCCAGCGTTGGCGCTCGGACTTGATCGCCGCGAAGTCCTCCGCCGTCAGGGGGCCGCCGAGACGGTCCGCGATCGAGACGAGAAGGCTCCCGCCGATGAAGATCCACGCCTCCGCGTCGACGTTGCGGTCGGGCGGGATCGCCCCGCTCGCCTGGACGCGTCCGAGGCAGCCGGCGAAGAAGTCGTGCACCTCGCGCATGTGGCCGCGCACGAAGCGCCGGATCTCGGGGTCCTCCCCGGCCTCCGTGATCGCCTGCATCCACAGGCTCGGAAGCAGGGTCTTCATCTCCCGCATCGCCGACGTGCGCATGCTGCCCCAGGCCTGAGCTGGGCCGAGCTCCTCGATCTTCGCCTCGAGCTTCTCCCGGATCCGGCGCCACGCCTCCTCGAGGCACGCGAAGTAGAGGGCGCGCTTGGACGAGAAGTGGCGGTACAGGATCGGCTCCGACACGCCGGCCTCGCGCGCGATCTCCGAGGTCGTGGCTCCGGCGTAGCTCCCCTCGGAGAAGACGCGCAGGGCAGCAGCGAGGATCGCCACACGGCGCTCGGCTGCGCTCAGGCGGGTGGGAGTCGTGGTCATGGACCGACCCTTGTCGGTCCATGGCCGTGGAGGGGTGTGGGGAACCGGGAGGTTCCCCACGCTCTCAGGAAGAAGGGGGTTGCGCGGGGGAAACATGGTTTCCCCCGCGAACGCGAGCCGAAGGCGAGCGTGGTCATGCTGCGAGCTGCCGCGCGTCGCGACGGTCGGCCGACTCCTCGACCTCGTGCGGCCGGACGAGCACGAAGGCGACGATCGCGCCGGCGGCGGCGATCAGCGCCCCCACCATGAGCGCGTCCTGGAACCCGTTCATGAACGTCGCCTTGAACGCGTCCTGCGCGGCCGCGCTCAGCTGCGCGCCGGGCTGCGGCTGGTGGCCGCCGAACTGACTGGCCATGATCGCGCCCATGAGCGCGACCCCGATGGAGCCACCCACCTGCCGGAAGGCGTTGAGCACGGCCGCGCCGACTCCCGCCTTGTCGACCGGGACGCTGCGCGTCGCGGCCGCGGCGCTCGGGGTCATCGTGGAGGCCATCCCGACGCCGCCGATGAGCATCGCGGGCAGGAGCTCCCAGTAGGTCGCGTCGGAGCCGAGCCTCGAGAAGTAGAGGAGCTGCACGGCGAGAAGGCCCATGCCCACCGTCATGAACGCCCGCGACCCGACGCGGTCGGTCATCCGTCCGGCGAGCGGTGCGACCACGACGATGAGCACCGTCATCGGCAGGAAGGCGGCGCCCGCCTGGACGGCCGAGTAGCCGAGGATCTGCTGCATGTACAGCGAGACGAAGAAGAACACGCCGAACATCGCGAGCGCGACGAGCAGGATGACGCTGTTGGCGCCGGTGTAGGTCCGGTTCTTGAAGAGCTCGAGCGGGAGCATCGGCGCGTGCTGCTTCGCCTCGAGGAGGACGAACGCCGCGAGCGCGACGGCGGCGACGACGAACGACGTCACGATGCGGGTCGAGCCCCAGCCGTACGCGTTCGCCTCGATCAGGCCGTACGTCAACGCGAAGAGCCCGACGGCAGAGGTCGCGAGGCCGGGGATGTCCAGGCGCTCGTGCGTCTCGTCGCGGGACTCGTCGATGAACAGGAAGCTCGCGAGTATCCCGAGCGCGCCGACGGGGACGTTGATGAAGAAGATCCAGTTCCAGCTCAGGTGCTCGGTGATCAGGCCTCCGGCGAGCGGGCCGATGGCGAGCGCGAGCGCGGAGACGCCTGCCCAGATCCCGATCGCGGTGCCGCGTTGCCGCGGCGGGAAGGTCGCGGCGATGATCGACAGCGTCGCGGGGTTCATCAGCGCGGCCCCGGCGCCCTGCACGATGCGAGCCGTGATCAGCATCGAGCCCGACCCGGCGAGGCCGCACCAGAGCGAGGCGAGCGAGAAGACCGCAATTCCGATCACGAAGATCAGCCGGCGCCCGTACGCGTCCGCGACCTTGCCCCCGATGAGCATGAGCGCGGCGAAGGTCAGCGCGTAGCCTGTGACGATCCACTCGAGCTCCGACAAGCCGACGCCGAGATCGCGCTGGATCGAGGGCAGCGCGACGTTCACGACGGTGTTGTCCAGCATGATCATGAAGAGCCCGAAGGCGACGGCAGCCAGGGTGAACCACTTGCGCGTCTCGGGTGCGAAGATCCTCGCTCGCATGCACACCTACCTTCCCAAGTCGGTTAGTGGCCACTAAGTTAGCAGACACTAACAGCGGCCCGCAGAGCGAGTTCGCGTGGACGCCGAGCGAGGAGCAGCTCGCGACCGCGAACGTGGTCCGGCTGGCGCGCACCCTCGGGTGCTCCGACTACGAGGGCTTGCACCGCGTCTCGATCGAGGAGCCGGACCGGTTCTGGCGCGCCGTCCGCGACGACCTCGACATCCCCTTCCGCCGGGACTGGACACGGGTGCTCGACGAGTCCCGCGGCAAGGAGTGGGCGACGTGGTTCGTCGACGCCGGGCTCAACCTCGCGGACGCGTGCGTCCATCGCTGGGCGCGCGAGCGGCCCGACGCCGAGGCCGCGGTGTGGCAGGCGGAGGACGGAGCGCGGCGCTCGCTCACCTGGGCGGAGCTCTCGCGCGAGACGATCCGGCTCGCGGAGGGCCTCGCCGCGCTCGGCGTCCGCGAGGGGGACGCCGTCGGGATCTTCCTGCCCATGTCGCCCGAGGCCGCGATCGCCTCGCACGCGTGCGCGCACCTGGGGGCGATCCAGGTTCCGATCTTCTCCGGCTTCGCAGCCCCCGCGATCGCGACCCGACTCGCCGACGCCGAGGCGAAGGCGCTCGTCACGGCAGACGGCTCCTACCGTCGCGGCTCGATCCACCCCATGAAGCAGATCGCGGACGAGGCGCTCGAGCGGGCTCCTTCCGTTCGGCACGTGGTCGTCTGGAGTCGGCTCGGGGACGACGTCTCGATGGCGCCCGGCCGCGACCACGAGTGGGGAGACCTCGTCTCCGGCTGCCCCACCGAGCTGCCGCCGCTCGAGGTCTCGAGCGAGGCGCCGTACCTCCTTGCGTACACGTCGGGAACGACGGGCCGGCCGAAGGGAGCGGTGCACGTGCAGGGAGGCTTCCTGCTCTCCATCGCGCGCGAGGCGGCGTACCAGGCGGACCTCCGGCCGGGGGACCGCGTGCTGTTCGCGACGGACATGGGCTGGATCATGGGGCCCTGGACCGTGGTCGGAGCGGGGGCTCTCGGCGCCACGATCGTGTTCACGGAGGGCGCGCCCGACTGGCCTGCAGACCGGATCTGGAAGCTCGTGGAGACCGAGCGGGTGACGATGCTGGGGATCGCGCCGACGCTCGTGCGGGCGCTCATCCCACACGGCGAGCCGAGTGCTGATCTCTCCTCGCTGCGAGCGGTGACCACCACCGGCGAGCCCTGGAACCGCGGTCCGTACGACTGGCTCGACGAGCACGTCTGCGGGAGCGGCCGGATCCCGATCGTCAACATCTCGGGTGGGACCGAGGTCGGGGCGTGCTTCCTCTCCGTCTCGCAGATGGCGCCGACCAAGCCCTGCTCCCTCGGCTTCCCGGCGCTCGGGCAGGACATGGACGTCTTCGACGACTCGGGGCAGCCGGTGCGAGGCGAGGTCGGGGAGCTCGTCTGCAAGCGCCCGTGGCCGGGGATGACGCGCGGCCTGTGGCGCGACCCCGAGCGGTACCTCGACGCCTACTGGCGCCGCTTCCCCGGCGTCTGGACGCACGGGGACTGGGCGTCGATCGACGAGGACGGGTACTGGTACCTGCACGGGCGCTCGGACGACACGCTCAACATCGCGGGCAAGCGCATCGGCCCGGCGGAGCTCGAGTCGGCGGCCGTGAACCACCCGGGTGTCGCCGAAGCTGCCGCCATCGGCGTCCCGCACGAGGTGAAAGGCGAGGTGCCGTGGCTCTTCGTCGTCGCGAAGCCCGGCGAAGCCCTAGACGCGGACGAGGTCTCGCGCGCGGTGACGGACGAGCTCGGGAAGGCCTTCAAGCCGGAACGCATCCTCTTCGTCTCCGCGCTGCCGAAGACTCGCAGCGCGAAGGTCGTGCGGCGTGCCGTGCGGGCGAAGGTGCTGGGCGAGGACCCCGGCGACCTCTCGACGCTCGAGAATCCCGACGCACTGGAGGAGATCGCCCATGCCGTCTGACCGTCTGCAGGGAGTCGCGCTCGTCACGGGAGGCGGGCGCGGGATCGGCGCGTCCATCGCGCGGGAGCTCGCGGAGGCGGGGATGCGGGTCGCGCTCTCCGCGCGCACGGCGGAGCAGGTCGAGTCGGTCGCGCGCGAGATCGACGGCCTCGCCCTCGTCGGCGACGTCACGCGTGCCGAGGACGTCGAGCGCTGGGTGGGCGAGACCGAGGAGAGGCTCGGGCCGATCGACCTGCTCGCGGCGAACGCGGGGACGAGCGGCCAGGACGGCGCGACGTGGGAGGCGCCCGTCGAGTCCTGGTGGCGGATCCTCGAGGTGAACGTCCTCGGCGTCCACCTCTCCTGCCGAGCCGTGATCCCCGGGATGCTCGAGCGCGGCGCCGGACGGATCGTGATCACGGGCAGCGGCGCCGCGTACCTCCCCGGCTCGAAGAACACGGCGTACTCCTCGAGCAAGGCGGCTGTCTGCCGCTACGGCGAGACACTCGCCAACGAGCTGCGCGGTCGCTTGCCGGTCTTCTTCTTCAGCCCCGGTCTCGTGCGCACGGAAATGACCGGGAGCGACTTCGGCGACGACGCTCCCTGGACGCCGCCCGAGCTCGCGCCTCGTCTCGTCCGCGTCCTCGCCTCCGGCCGCGCGGATCGCCTCGCGGGCCGCTACCTGCACGCAGAGCACGACGACGTCGAGGATCTGATCCGGCGCGCGGACGAGATCGAGGAACAGGACCTGAACGCGATCCGGCTCCGCCGCTGAGCCGGGTCACGACCTGTAACTCGGCGTGAACACGCCGCGCGTGGGTAGGTCCGTACCATCAGCGCGTGCCGATCTACATCTGCCCCAACTGCAAGCGCCGGTCGGTCGACCTCGACGGCTACGAGGGCTTCTCGACCCAGGCCGTGCAGTGCCGCGAGTGCGGGTTCGGGTTCCTGTTCCAGCTCCTCGAGGACTACTACCCCGCGCCGAGCACGGGGTTCGTGGTCTGCGACGCCGAGGGCAGGGTCCTGGCGGCCGGGCGCGGCGTCTTCGAGCTGACGGGCTTCGAGGACATCGACCTGCTGGGGCAGGACGTCGCCGAGGCGCTCACGCTCTCCGACGCCGCTCCGATCGAGGTCGTGCGCGAGTGGGGCGTGCGCAAGCTCGACCAGAAGATCGAGATCCGCACGAAGGCCGGACGCGAGAAAGCCGTCACCGCCGATTTCTTTCCCGCCTACGACGACGACGGCGGGATGCTGCTGGCCCTCACGCCTCGCTGACGCGGGGCTCGATCCAGGTTTGGCGCGAGCACGCCAACGCCTCGCCGTCGGCGTCGAAGAGCGCCGTGCCCGCGTACAGCTTGCGGCCGTCCTCGCCGAGCGGCCAGGCGGCGATGGCGCAGCGGTCGCCGACCTCGGGGACGCGAAGCACCCGCGCGGTCATGCGGCCGAGCACCACCTCGCCGCGTCCCGCCGCGCCCACGGCGTACGCGCCCGAGCAGTCGATCGCCGCCCAGACGACCTCCGGCCCCGTCTCCCGCACCTCCCACACCGCCGCCTGCAGCGGCTCGCGTCCCACGGTCGGCCCTGCGTGGATCCGTAGGCCGTCGCCTTCCGTACGATGGCCGCAGGAGAAGCATTCGCCGAACGCGGCGTCGCCGGCGCGGACGTGGCGGGCGGATGCGGCGGCGGCCTCGGCGAGCGATACGGGCTCCGGAAGCTCGAGCTCGAGCGTGCCCGGGCGAGCCTCGGCGACGAGCGCGTCGCCGTCGCAGAGCACCACGCCCTCGCCGTCTCGCCGGACCTCTAGCGGGCGGTCGAGCGGCGGCGGCAGGCGCAGCGTGACCTCGACGGCGTCGGCCTCGACGAAGGCGGCCAGTCGGCCGCACGCGTAGCCGCCGTTGGCCGAGTCGACCGGCCCGCGGAATCGCCTCGGGAGCACGAGCTCCACGGGCGGACACTAGTTAGACTGGGGTTTGTGACTGAGAGGCGAAAACCTTGAGGCTCGCGCTTTCGCAGCTCGACGTCGTCGTCGGAGACCTCGACGGGAACCGCGACCGGATCCTGAGCGCGCTCGGCGCGGCCCGAGGCGCCGGCGCGCACCTCGTCCTCTTTCCCGAGCTCGCCGTCACGGGCTACCCGCCGGAGGACCTGCTCCTCCGGCCCGGGTTCGTGAGCGCGGCGAAGCGGACCGTCGAGGAGATCGCGCGCGAGACGAAAGACGTCGTCGCCCTCGTCGGCGCTCCCTGGTTCGACCGCGACCTCGCCAACGCCTGCGTGGTGTGCGCCGACGGCGCGGTGCGGGCCGTCTACCGCAAGCACTTCCTCCCCAACTACGGCGTCTTCGACGAGCACCGCTACTTCGCGCCCGGGCGCGACCTCCTGCTTCTGGGCCTCGGCGACGTGCTCGCGGGCCCGACGATCTGCGAGGACGTCTGGCAGCCCGGCCCGCCCGCGACCGACCTCGCGCTCGCAGGCGCGCAGCTCATCGTCAACCTCTCGGCCTCGCCGTTCCACGTCGGCAAGGCGGAGGAGCGCGAGGAGATGCTGGTCACGCGCGCCCGGGACTCGAGCTCGTACCTCGCCTTCTGCAACCTCGTCGGGGGCCAGGACGAGCTCGTCTTCGACGGCCACTCCGTCGTCCTCGACGACGCCGGGGAGGTCGTCGCCCGCGCGCGCGGCTTCGCGGAGGACTTCCTCGTCGTCGACGTCGAGCCCGCCTTCGCGATGGGCCGCCGGCTGAGCGACGTGCGCCGCCGCGAGCTCGAGCGCTCGCGTGGGTCGCTTCCCGAGGTCGAGCTCGTCGAGCTCGGAGACGTCGCCGGACGCGACGGGGAGCGGCCGGGAACGATCGCGCCCTTCGAGCCTGCGCTCGAGCAGATGCGGCTCGCACTCGAGCTCGGGCTGCGGGACTACGTGGACAAGAACGGGTTCGAGGACGTCGTGGTCGCGGTCTCGGGAGGCATCGACTCGGCGGTGACGGCCGCGCTCTGCGCCGGCGCGCTCGGAGCCGAGCGCGTCCACTGCGTGTCCATGCCCTCGAGATTCAGCTCGACGGGAACGCGGAGCGACGCGCGGCGGCTCGCGGAGAACCTGGGCTGCAGCTTCCGCGAGATCCCGATCGAGGACGTCGTCGGCGCCTTCCGCTCCACCTTCGAGACGTCGACCGGCGACGGGCTCGACGGGCTCGCCGCCGAGAACCTGCAGGCGAGGGCGCGGGGCGTGCTGCTGATGGCGCTCTCGAACACGCACGGCTGGCTCGTCGTCTCGACCGGGAACAAGTCCGAGCTCGCGGTCGGCTACTCGACGCTGTACGGCGACATGGTCGGCGGCTTCGCGTTGCTCAAGGACGTGCTCAAGACCGACGTCTTCCGCCTCGCCCGCCACCTGAACGAGCGGGCGGGGCGCGAGCTCGTCCCCGAGTCGACCATCGAGCGGGAGCCGAGCGCCGAGCTGCGCGCGGGGCAGCGCGACGAGGACTCGATCCCCGCCTACGCGGCCCTCGATCCGGTGCTCGAGGCGTACGTCGAGCTCGACCGCTCGCGCGAGGAGCTGCTCGAGGAGTTCGACGCGGACGTGGTCGAACGCGCGCTCGCGCTCGTCGACCGCGCCGAGTACAAGCGCCGCCAGGCGCCTCCCGGGGTCAAGCTCCGCCCGAAGGCGTTCGGCCGCGACCGGCGAACGCCGATCACGAACCGCTTCGCCGGCTGACGAGCTCGTTCAGCTCGCGGAACCAGCGCAGGCGCTCCGACCACGGGACGGCCGCGTTCGCGGGCGACGTGGAGGGCAGGACGAAGAGCGCGGTGCCGTCGAGACGTCTCTCCTGCAACCCGTGCTCGGCACGGCCGCCGAAGACGCCCGTGTAGGCGATCTTCCCGACGAAGCCGATCGCCCGCGGCCGGTAGGTAGAGGCGATGTCCTCGAGCCGCTCGCGAGCTCCGGCGAAGTCGGCCTTGCGCAGGTCGCCCGAGCCCCGGGTGGTACGGCGGACGGCGTTCGTCAGGCCGACCCCGTGGCGCAGGAGGTCGTGCTGCTCGCGGGGCTCGAGCTCTCTCGGGGTGAAGCCCGCGGCATGGAGCAGGCGCCAGAAGTCGTTCCGCGGGTTCGCGAACGCCGCACCTGCGGCCGCGCTCCAGTGCCCCGGGTTGATCCCGCAGAAGACGACCCGCACGCCCGGGCCGAGAACGTCCGGAACCGCGCCCTCCTGCGCGCTCATCCGACGAGCTCGAGAACCTGCGGGATCGAGGTGATGCGCAAGCCCGCCCACCTCGCGAGCCCGTCCCAGGGCGGCTCCTCTCCGGGCGGATGGATCAGCACCGGGCGCATCCCGATCCGCTCGGCGCCGCCGAGCTCGTCGTTCGCGCCGTCGCCGACGAAGAGGCACTCGGACGGCTCGACGCCGAGCGGGCCGTAGGCGAGCTCGTAGATCCGCGGCTCCGGCTTCATGCAGCCCGCGATCGCGGAGAGGACGGCGACGTCGACGAGCGGGGCGAGCGGCGTCTCCTCCCAGACGAGCGCGACCTCCTCGGTGCAGTTCGAGATCACCGCCGTGCCGATCCCGCGGCGCCGCAGCTCCGCGAGCGTCTCCGGAACTCCGGGATCGGGGACGAGCGCACGCCGCGTGACCTCCAGCCTCCACGCGAGGACCTCGTCGAGATCGGCGCTGACGCCGAGCGTCCGCTGCAGCTCCTCGAGCGCCGTCCGGATCGGCCCGGTCTCGCGGCGGCGGTAGAACGACGTCTCGTTCCATGCCGCCTCGACGCGCTCGCCCGGGAGGCCGAGGCTCTCGGACCAGCGCCGTCGCACGTCTCGCGCGTCCTGCTCCGGCCAGCGCACGAGCGTCTGCCAGAGGTCGAAGACGACGGCCCGCGTGTGCACGCGGGCATCTTGCCCGCCGGCGTTGAGCAGCCGGCCTAGGCCGCCTCCGCGGGCTCCCGCGCGTCGAGACGGAGCTCGAGCAGCCGCCGCAGGCGCTCCCCCGCCTCGGACCGCTCGAGGCGTAGGTCCGCGCGGCTCGGTGGCCGAATCACCCGGACGGAGTCGTCGGTTCCGCGCCAGCCGTAGCAGCGCAGGTAGCACTCGTCCTCGCCGAGCGTCCGCAGCCGCTCCATCGCCGCACCGTAGGACAGGAGCCGGATGTCGCGGCTAGGCTCCCGCGCGTGCCGAGTGCGCCCCGGCTTCTCAGCTTCGACGTCTCGGTCGACTACGACCGCACCGCGCACAGCGGCCTCGGCGGCGCCGCGATCGCCGCCGACGACTCCTGGTGGGCGGAGCATCTCGTCCTCGCCGGGCTCGCACGGTGCACGCTCACGAGCCTCGACTACCACGCCCACCGTGCCAACCTGGAGAGCGCGGGCTCCGCCAAGGCACGCGGCGTCGTCACGAAGCGGGAGAGCGACGGCCGCTACGCGTTCGTGGAAGTCGAGGTGCGGCTCGACGTCGAGCTCGGCCCGGGACTCGACGAGGAGGGCGTCCTCGATCTCGTCTCGAAGGCGGAGCGCGACTGCTTCGTCGGCTCCTCGCTGACCGCCGAGCCGCGCTACTCGTGGACCGTGAACGGGGAGGCGATCCGGTGAGCGGCGTCTTCCTCCGGCCCGGCGAGGGCGAGCTCGTCCCGCGGGGTGAGCGCTTCCACCGCATCCTCGCGGAGCTCCCCGAGCTCGAGGCATTCGAGCTCCGGTTCGGCCCCGACTTCGAGGGCGTCGACCCGCACAGCCACGCGGACCACGTCGACTCCTTCTACGTCCTCGAGGGCGAGGCCGAGTTCGTCGTCGGCGACGAAGTCGTCCGCGCCGGGCCAGGCGACTACGTGGCGGCCCCGGCCGGCGTCACCCACGGCTTCCGAAACGCCGGCGTAGGAGAGCTGCGCATGCTCAACATCCATGCCCCGAACACGGGGTTCGGCCGGCGGCTGCGCAGCGGCTAGGCGTGGCGACGGCGCCGCTCGACCTGGAAGCCGTCCGCGCCCGTTTCTCGGCGCTCGACCGGCGGCTCGCCTTCTTCGACGGGCCGGGCGGGACGCAGTGCCCGGACGAGGTGGCCGAGGCGGTCGCCGCCTACCTGCGCGAGTCGAACGCAAACGTCGGCGGCCCCTTCGAGACGTCCCTACGGACGAGCGCGCTCGTCGAGCAGGCGCACGTACGGGCCGCCGGCTTCCTCGGCTGCTCCCCCGGAGAGGTCGCCTTCGGCCCGAGCATGACGGCGCTCAACTTCCAGCTCACCCGCGCGTTCGCGCGCACGCTCGCGCCCGGAGACGAGATCGTCTGCACGAAGCTCGACCACGACGCGAACGTCGCCCCCTGGCTCGAGCTCGCGCGAGACCTCGACCTGGTCGTCGCGGTCGCGGGCCTCACCGACGAGCTCGAGCTCGACTACGCCGACCTCGAGAGCCGGCTCTCGGAGCGGACGCGCGTGGTCGCGTTCCCGGTCGCGGCGAACTCCGTCGGCACTGCTCCCGACGTCCGGCGGGTCGTCGAGCTGGCTCATCGGGCCGGTGCTCTGGCGTGGGCGGACGCCGTCCACTACGCGCCGCACGGGCCGATCGACGTCGCCGCCTGGGACGTCGACGTGCTGATCTGCTCGCCGTACAAGTTCTTCGGCCCGCATCTCGGGCTCGCATACGGCCGTGCCGAGCTGCTCGAATCCTGGCGGCCGTACAAGGTCCGGCCCGCACCGGACGATCCGGTCGGTCGACGCTTCGAGCTCGGGACGCTGCAGCACGAGCTGCTCGCCGGCTTCGTCGCCTGCGTCGACTACGTCCAGTCGCTCGGCTGGGACGCGATCCAGGCGCACGAACGGGGCCTCGGAGAGCGCTTCCTCGCAGGGTTGCCGGAGGGGATCGAGCTGTACGGGCGGCGCACGATGGACGGCCGCGTGCCCACGTTCTGCTTCAACGTACCCGGGAGGGCGCCCGAGGAGGTCGCGATCTTCCTCGCGGAGCGCGATCTCGCGGTCTGGTTCGGCGACTACTACGCGCTCGAGACGATGCGCCACCTCGGGCTCGAGGACGGAGCGGTCCGCGCGGGCGTCGTCCACTACAACACGGAGCACGAGGTCGACCGCCTGCTCGCCACCCTCGGCGAGCTGTCGTGACGGACTACTCGCAGACGCCGCTCTCGAAGAAGCTCGGCGCAAAGGCCGGCACCGGCGTCGTCGTCTTCTTCACGACGAGCCGCGACGAGCTCGAACTGCGTTTCGAGCGCCTGAAGGCCTCGCTCGCTCCCGCGGACGGGCTCTGGATCGCCTGGCCGAAGAAGGCGGCGCAGATCGAAAGCGACCTCACCTTCGAGGCGGTGCAAGAGACCGGGCTCCGGCACGGGCTCGTCGACAACAAGTCGTGCAGCGTGGACGAGGAGTGGCAGGCGCTCCGGTTCGTCTACCGGCTGAGCGACCGCTAGGAACTAGTCGTAGGACCGCCGCGCGCGGTCCCACGGCTCCTCGTCCCAGCGGATGAGGTCCGGGTCGATCCCGCGCGCGTCCGCGAGGTCGGTCGTCAGCCGCTGGAAGCGGACGATGTCGACGACCGGGTGGACGGACGTGAGGAGCGTCGTCGCGCACCCGACCTCTCCGAGCGCGCACACGACTTGCGGCGCCCGCTCTGCGTTCCGTCCCGTCCCCTCGAGCACGAAGCAGCGGACCGAGGGATCGATCGCGGCCAGGTGGCCGTGCAGGAGCTGCTCGGTGTGGTGCGACTCGGCGGCCGCGTGGACGCCCTCGCGGAGCTTGAGCACCGCCTCGAGCACGGTCGCCTGGTCCGCCCCGCCGCCCACGACCGCGAAGCGCTCGTGCCCGGAGACGCCGAGCGGGTCCGCCTCGAGCTCTCGCTCGACGAGCGCCGGCAGGCCGCTCACGTCCTCGCCGAGGAGCGCCCGGCCGGCCGCGACGGCGCAGGTGTAGCTCGCCGTGTGGCAGTAGCTCTGCTCGATCTCGGGCGTGGCCACGACCACGCGGTCGACCGACCGGGCGATCTTCCCGTCGGCGGCGCCCGTGATCGTCCACGTCTCGCCCGCGAACGCCTCGACCGCCTCGAGCGTCAGCCGCGTGCCGCCCTCGTGGCTCAGGGCGACGAGCACGTCGGCCTCCGGCGCGAGCCCCTGCACGACGTCGAGCGCCTGCGCCGCCCGGCCGCACGCGAGCGCCGCGTGAAAGGACGTGCCGCAGCCCGTGAAGAGGACGCGTGCCCCATGCGGGAGTCGCCGGTCGCCGACCCGCTCCGGCACCTGCCGCAGCCACTCCGGCTGCGCCGAGATGGCGGCTCTCGTCAGACCTCCGGGCACGAGGCGTGTCTATACCATCGCGTCCCGTGTCCGTGTTCGGGCAGACGACGCTCGGCAACGGGATCCGCGTCCTGACCGCCGACATGCCGCAGGTCCCCTCCGTCGCCTGCTTCGTCATGCTCGCCGCGGGCTCCCGCTACGAGACGCCCGAGTCGAAGGGGATCGCGCACTTCGCCGAGCACATGTTCTTCAAGGGCACCGAGCGGCGTCCGAACGCCCGCACGATCTCGGCGGAGATCGACGCCATCGGCGGCGAGTTCAACGCCTTCACCGGAAAGGAGCTCACGGGCTACTACGTCAAGTCGTCGTCGGAGACGCGCGACGTCGCGCTCGACGTCCTCGTCGACATGCTCCTCAACTCGCGCTTCGATCCCGAAGAGATCACGAAGGAGAAGGGCGTGATCCTCGAGGAGATGAACGTCTACCTCGACACGCCGGCGCGCTACGTGGGCAGCGTCTACGAGCGGCTCCTGTACGGCGACCAGCCGCTCGGCTGGGACATTCTCGGCACGAAGGAGACGATCGAGGCGACCACCCGGGACACCTTCGTCTCCTACCTCGACGCCTGGTACAAGCCGGAACGGATCGTCATCGGCGTGGCCGGGCGAATCGGCGAGGGGTTGCACGACCGCCTCGAAGAGCTCCTCGGCGGCGTCGAGGCGCGGGACACCGGCAAGCCGCTGCCGGCGGAGATCCCGCAGAACGGCACGCCGGTGCTGCTGCACACGAAGCAGTCGGAGCAGGCCCATCTCCACCTGGGCGTGCGGGGCTATCCGCTCGGCCACCCGGACCGCTACGCGTTGCAGCTCCTGGCGGTCGTCCTCGGCGGCGGCATGTCCTCCAGGCTCTTCACCGAGGTCCGCGAGCGGCGCGGCCTCGCCTACTACGTCCACGCGGCCAACGCGACGTTCAGCGACGCGGGGACGCTCTACACCGGCGCGGGCGTCGACGTCGGCCGCATCGACGAGGCGATCGAGACGATCGTGCGCGAGCTCCGGAAGATGGCGGCCGACCCTCTGCCGGCGGAGGAGCTCGAGAAGGCGCGCGGCTACGCGAAGGGCAGGTTCGTCCTCCGGCTCGAGAGCCCCCAGGGCCTCATCCAGTTCGGGCTCCGCCGGGAGCTCCTCGAGCACGAGCTCGAAGAGCCCGACGACGTACTCCGCGCCCTCGACGCCGTCACCGCCGACGACGTTCGGCGGGTCGCCAGGGACCTGCTCGAGGACACGCGGCTCTACCTCGCGGTGGTCGGCCCGTTCGACGATCCCGCGCGCTTCGAGAAGCTCATCGCGGCGTGACCGACGAGCGCCGCCTGCTCGCGCGCACCGCCGAGCTCGCCGCGGACTTTCTGGAGTCGCTCGAGGCCCGGCCCGTGGGCGTGCAGACGAGCGTCGACGAGCTGCGCTCGGCGCTCGCGCAGCCGCTTCCCGCAAGGCCGGTGGCTCCCGAGGTCGTGGTGGAGGAGCTCGCCTCGGCCGCCGAGGCCGGCGTCGTCGGGATCCCGGGCGGCCGCTACTTC
>JBKPTS010000039.1:0-49255 GCA_046735575.1 Actinomycetota bacterium | reverse complement strand
GGCCTAGAGCGCGCTCTCGACGAGTGCGAGACGGCCGCGAACGTCATCGGGAACATCGCGGTGAAGAACGCCTAGGAGCAGAACCGGGTGGACGACCTCACGCTCGTCGCCGTCGTCGCCGTCGCTCTCTTCTTCGACTTCACGAACGGCTTCCACGACACGGCGAACTCGATCGCCACGAGCGTGTCGACGCGAGCGCTCAGCCCACGCCTCGCAGTCCTGCTTGCGGCGGTGCTCAACTTCGCGGGCGCCTTCGTCTCCATCAAGGTCGCGGCGACGATCGCGAAGGGGATCGTCAACCCGGACGCGATCACGCTGAACATCGTCCTCGCCGGCCTCGTCGGTGCGATCACCTGGAATCTCCTCACGTGGCTGCTCGGCCTCCCCTCGAGCTCGAGCCACGCGCTGATCGGCGGGATCGCCGGAGCCGCCATCGCGGCCGCGGGCTGGAGCGTCATCGAGTGGAACGGGCTCTGGGACAAGGTCGTGAAGCCCTCGGTCCTCGCCCCCGTCCTCGGGTTCTTCGGCGCTCTTCTGCTCATGCTCGTCATCGTCTGGCTCATCCGTCGCCGTTCCCCGAGCAAGGTGAACCGGGTCGCGAGGATCGGGCAGATCTTCTCCGGGAGCTTCGTGGCGTTCACCCACGGGACGAACGACGCCCAGAAGACGATGGGCATCATCTCGCTCGCGCTCATCGCCTCGGGGCATCTGCAGGCCGAGCCCTTCACGGTCCCGACGTGGGTCATCGTGAGCTCGGCGACGGCGATGTCGATCGGCACCTACGCCGGGGGCTGGCGGATCATCAAGACGCTCGGGACGCGCATCGCGAAGATCGACCCGCCGCAGGGCTTCGCCGCGCAGACCACGTGCGGGGCGATCCTCTGGACGACCGCGCACTTCGGCTTCCCCGTCTCGACGACGCAGACGATCACCGGCTCCGTCATGGGCGCGGGCGCGAGCCGCAGGCTCTCGGCCGTCCGCTGGCCCGTCGCCGGCAACATCGTGACCGCCTGGATCCTCACGCTTCCCGCCGCAGGGCTCGTCGGGGCGCTGATGGAGCTCGTGACGCGGCTGCCCGCCGGCGACGCGATCGTCTTCCTGCTCGCCGGGGTCATCGCCGCGACGGCCTTCGTCGCGCGCCGCTACGAGACGCGCAGCCTCGTCCCCGCGGCGGCGTAGGGGGCTAGGCGCCCTCGAGCTTGCGCTGCTTGCCGGCGGCGAAGACCTTCGCGAGCACGTTCATCACGAGGACGAACGCGATGAGCACGAGCGCTGCCGCCCACGCGTCCGCCTGCTCCCCCGGATCGGAGGACTCGGAGAAGCCGAAGATCGTGACCGGGAGCGTCGGCAGCGCCTGGTGGATGTTCACCGAGACTGCGTTCGCCGCGATCGAGGTGGTGAAGAGGAGCGGCGCTGTCTCCCCCGCGACGCGGGCGACGGCGATCACGACGCCGGTGAGGATGCCGCCGATCGCCGCCGGGAGAATGACGTTCCAGGTCGTGCGCCACTTCGTCACCCCGAGTGCGAGGCTCGCATGGCGCAGGCTCTGCGGGACGACCTCGAGGATCTCCTGCGTCGCCCGGGCGACCATGGGCAGCATCAGGATCGCGAGGGCGAACGCCCCGAAGACGGCGCTCTGGCCGTGGCCGACGACCAGCAGCCCGAAGACGAAGATGCCGACGACGATCGCCGGCACGCCGTTCAGCACGTCGAGCACGACCCGTAGCACGCGCGACACCTTCGGCTCGGCGTACTCGGACATGTAGATCGCGACGAGGACGGCGACCGGGATCGCCATCAGCATCGCCATCGCCACGATGATCGCGCTCCCGACGAGCGCGTCCGCGATTCCGCCCTTCTCCCCGAACAGGGGCCGCGCCTTCGTGAAGAAGTCGAGGTTCAGCTGGCTGGCTCCTTTGAAAACGAGCGTCCCGAGGACGAGCGCGAGGATCCCGCACGCGAGCAGCGCGGACAGCACCGCGACCGCGCCGAACGCCTTCTCGACGATGCGGCGCCGGCGCAGCCCGTTCGAGCGGACGGTCAGGTCGTGGGGATCCGGGGCGGCGACCGTGCTCACATGCCTCTCCGCGCACGCTCGAAGCGGACGACGATGAACTGCGCGGACACGTTCGCGACGAGCGAGATGACCATCAGGATCGCGGCGAGGTAGAGCAGCGAGGACGCCTCCAGATGCGTCGTCGCCCCCGCGTAGGAGGAGGCGATCTTGCTCCCGAGCGAGTCACCGGGAGCGAACCACGAGCTAGGGATCACGGCGTGGTTCCCGATCGTCTGGTTGACGGCGATCGCCTCCCCGAACGCGCGGCCGAGCCCGAGCAGCACCGCCGCCGCGATCCCGGGAGCCGCATACGCGAACATGACGCCTCGGATGGCCTCCCAGCGCGTCGAGCCGAGAGCGAGCGACCCGTCGACCAGATCTCGCGGCACGCGGAGGAACAGCTCGCGGCAGATCGCGGACGTGATCGGGATGATCATGATCGTCAGCACGAGCGCGGCCGGCAGGATCCCGGCCTGGCTCGGGTCCCCGGAGAACATCGGCAGGAAGCCGAGCACGTCCTTCAGCCAGGGCTCGAGGTGGTCGCGCACCCACGGCCCGAAGACGAGGATTCCCCAGAGACCGAGCACGACGCTCGGAATCGCGGCCAGGAGCTCGACCATGGTGGCGATCGGCCCTGCGACCCGCCGCGGGGCCATCTCGGTCAGGAAGAGCGCGATCGCGATCGACAGCGGCGTCGCGAGAACGAGCGCGATCAGGGACGTCACGACCGTCCCGTAGACGAAGACCAGCGCGCCGTAGTCGTTCGTGACAGGGTTCCAGGCCTCGGTCCAGACGAAGCCGAGCCCGAACTCCCGGAACGCGGGGCGCGCGAGATCGAAGACCTTCCAGGCGATGAGCCCGAGCAGGGCCGTCGCCGCGAGCGCCGCGGCGACGGCGACGCCCCTGAAGAGCAGATCGCCGACCCTGACGCCCCGGCGTCGAAGATCGCTCTCCGGCGCCGGGGCCTCGTACGTCGTCGACGTCATCGCGACGTGGCTTCTCCCCTAGGTCCCCGACTGGATCTGCTTGATCTCGCGGTACACGAACGCCTTGACCGAGGCGGGGAGAGGAACGAAGAAGAGCGGGGGGCCGAACTTCTGCCCCTGCGTCACCGCCCAGTAGAGGAACTTCCGCAGGTCCGCGGCCTTGTCGCCCGAGCTCGCAGGGACGATCACGTAGGTGAAGGTCGAGATCGGGTAGGCCTTCTTGCCCGCGGCCTTCGACGGATCGACGATCTTGAGCTGCGAGAGGCTCGTGATCTTCTTCGGAAGCTGCGAGGCGGCGGCCGTCACGCCCCGCACCCCCGGCGTCGCGAAGCCGCCGGCGCGGTTCTGGATCGTCGCGAACTGCAGGTGATTGGTGATCGAGTACGCCGCGTCCACGTAGGTGAGGGCGCCCTCGGTCGACTTCACCACCCCGGCGACTCCCGAGCTCCCGCGTGCGCCGGTCCCGACGGGGAAGTTCACGGCGGTCCCGACGCCGATCTTGCTCTTCCACTGGGGGCTCACGGCCGAGAGGTAGTTCGTCACGGCGTAGGTCGAGCCCGAGCTGTCGGCGCGGTAGACGACCGTGATCTTCTTGTCCGGGAGGTTCAGCTTCGGGTTGAGCTTCTTGATCGCCGCCGCGTTCCAGCTCGTGATCTTCCCGAGGTAGATGTTCGCGAGCACGGGGCCGCTCAACCGCAGGCGGCCGCTCAAGCCGGGCAGGTTGTACGGAATCGACATGCCGGCGAGACCCCAGGGGATCACCACGCACCCCTTGCAGGCGCTCGCCTGGTCCGGCGTCAGCGGCGCGTCCGATGCGCCGAAGTCGACCGAGCGGGCGGTGACCTGGGCGATGCCCGTGCCGGAGCCCGTCGGCGTGTAGGTGACCTTGATCCCCAGCGCGTCGTCGACCGCCGGGATCCACTTCGAGACGAGCGGGAAGACGAACGTCGACCCGGTCCCGACGAGCGACCCCGCCGCCGGCTTCGCCGACGCGGGCTGTGTCCTGCCGGCGAAGGCCGCGACGGCGAGGACTGCGACGATCGCGACTGCGAGCGCAAGCGCTCGTTTCATGGTGCTACCCCTTTCTCTCATCGGTGCTCCTCCTGACGAGGCTGCGGCAAGTCTCTTGCCGGGCTCGTGCGCTCGTGCGTCGCGGCCGTGAAAAGCTGGTGACGCATCGGTGAACGGGTCTCAGTGCGATGCGTCGGTGAACTCCCTGAACTCGCCGGTGACGAGGAACGCGGTCTGCTCGCCGATGTCGACGGCGTTGTCGCCGATCCGCTCGATGCACCGGGACACGACGATCATCCGCAGGCCCCACTCCTGCGTCCCGGGCGTCTCCGCCATCGCGAGCACCTTCGCGGTGACCCGCCGGTTCGTCCGGTCGATGAGCTCGTCGAGCTCGGCGAGCGAGTGCGCGCGCTCGAGGTCTCGCCTCGCGAACGAGTCGAGCGCGACGCGAACCATCTCCTCGGCGCGGTCGCCCATCTCGGCGAGGCCCTCGACGAGCTCCTCCCCCGGCTGCAGGTGGGAGGCGAGCTTCGTCAGCTTGGCGATCGTGACCCCCTGGTCGCCGATGCGCTCGAGGTGCATCGAGTCGTGCAGGATGGCGAGCACGAGCCGCAGGTCCGAGGCGACGGGCCCCTGCTGCGCGAGCAGCTCGGCCACCGAGCGCTCGATCTGGTGGTAGCGGAGGTCGATCTCGTCGTCGAAGGCGATCACCTCGTCGGAGAGCTCGACGTCCTGGGCCGCGAGCGCGTTCAGCGCCCCCCTGAGGGCGCGCAGCACGACCGCGCCGAGCTCCTGGAGGTCCGCCTCGAGCGCGTCCAGGCTCTGCTGGTACTCGACCCGGGCCATCAGCCGAAGCGCCCCGTGACGTAGTCCTCCGTCCGCGTGTCGGAGGGGTTCGTGAAGATCTTCGTGGTGGCGTCGTACTCGACGAGGACCCCGTGCCTGCCGCTCCCGTCCTCGCGCACCTCGACGCTGAAGAAGGCGGTGAGGTCGGCGACGCGCGCCGCCTGCTGCATGTTGTGCGTGACGATCGCGATCGTGTACTCGCGCTTCAGCGCGTGGATCAGGTCCTCGATGCGCGAGGTGGAGATCGGGTCGAGCGCGGAGGCCGGCTCGTCCATGAGGATCACGTCCGGCTCGACGGCGATGGCGCGGGCGATACACAGCCGCTGCTGCTGGCCGCCCGAGAGCCCGAGCGCGTTCTCCTTCAGCCGGTCCTTGACCTCGTCCCAGAGCGCTGCGCTCCGCAGGACCCTCTCCACGCGCTCCTCGAGCCCCTTCTTCATGCCCAGCATCCGGGGGCCGAAGGCGACGTTGTCGTAGATCGACTTCGGGAAGGGGTTCGGCTTCTGGAAGACCATCCCGATCCGCCGCCGAACCTCCACCGGATCGACCTGCTTCGCGTACAGGTCGCGTCCGTGGTAGAGGACCGTGCCCCCGACCCGGGCGCCGGGAATCACGTCGTTCATGCGGTTGAGGCAGCGGATGAAGGTGCTCTTGCCGCAGCCCGAGGGGCCGATGAACGCGGTCACCGCGTTCTTGTGCACGTCGAGCGTCACGCCGGAGAGGGCGAGCGCACGGCCGTAGGTGACCGAGAGCTCCTCGATCCGGAACACGGCCTCGCGGGCGCGCACCTCGTCGGCCGGCGAGGAGGCGGCTGCGAGCCGCCCGCCGTCGATGCCGAGCGGGGCGGTTCGCTCTTCCACGGCCCTCATCGCCGCCCGGCTGGGTCGTCCGCCTGCCGCACGTCTCCAGTGTCCCCGCCCGCATGCGCCCACCGGGGGCCCGCGTGGTGAACGTCTGGCGACGATCCGGTGAAGGCGTCGCTAGCGAGGTGGGAAGAGGCAGCGGATCTCGAGCCCGTGCCCGCGGCTGCCTGCCGCGTCGACCGTTCCCCCCGCCTGCGTCACGACGTGCTTCACGATCGCGAGCCCGAGGCCGGTCCCGCGCGAGGCGCGCGCGCGGTCCGCCCGGTAGAAGCGCTCGAAGAGCCGCGGCAGCTCCGCCTGCTCGACCCCGATCCCGTCGTCGCGGGCGACGATCGCGACGGAGCCGTCGTCTTCCGTCCGGACGGCAAGGGTGAAGGTCGACCCGGGACCTGCGTAGCGGATCGCGTTCTCGGCCAGGTTGCGGGCCACCACCCGCAGCATGCGCGGCCGGATCGCGAGCCGGGTCTCCGGGTCGCACTCGAGCCGGAGCTCGACGCCGGCGCGGAGCGCGCGCTCCCGCAGCTCCTCGAGCGTCTCCTCGAGCACCGGCCGCATCCGCTCCGCGCCGAGCGCGACGACGCGGGCGCCGGACTCGAGCTCGCTCAGGAAGAGCACCTCGTCGATCAGCTCCGTGATCTGGTCGACCTCGGCCGCCGCACGCTCGACGAGCTCGTTCACGTCCTCCCCCGGCAGCGTCGCCGTCTCGAGCAGCGTGAGCAGGCGCGCGAGCGGCGTCCGCAGCTCGTGCGAGACGGCCGCGGTGAAGCCGGAGCGAAGCTCCTCGTATGCCGTCAGGTCGCCCTCCCGCGACAGGTAGACGAGCCGCTCGCGCCGGCCGTCCACCTCGTAGGGCACCACGAGCGGGATGAGGCCGCGCTCCCCGTTCAGGAGGTCGGGCGGCAGCGGCTCGCCCTCGCGAATGCCCTCGACCGACTGACGCGCCCGCCGGCTCGCGAGCACGACGCGGTCGGCGGCGTCGAGGACGACGACGGCCTCGCGGCTCTCCTCGACGAGCGCGCGCCCCCGGATCGCGTCCGCGTCCATCGCCGCCGGAGTTTCTAACAGAAGGTTTGCGCTTCGCTTTCGAGGCGTTCACGCACCCCAAACTCACATGTCGGTGAATCCCTTCTGTTCCTCGACGGAAGGGAGAGAAGGATGAGGCTCAAGTCATTCGTCGTGCTCGGGGCGGCCGCAGCCGTTCTCGCGCTCGCCACTGCCGCGTCGGCGGCGGTGATCCTCGGCACCCCGGGGGACGACGTGCTCCGGGGGACGCCGAACGCGGACGACATCCACGCCTTCGCCGGAAGCGACCAGGTCTACGCTCGCGGCGGAGCCGACACGGTCCGCGCCGGAATCGGGAACGACCTCGTCCGCGCGGGCGACGGGGGCGACCTCGTCTACGGCGGCCGAGGGAACGACACGGCCTACGGCGGGAACGGCGAAGACCGCGTCTACGGCGGCTCGGACAACGACACCCTCGCGGGCGGCGACGGGAACGACTGGCTCGCCGGCAACAAGGGCGACGACGTGGTGTCGGGCGGGAACGGCAACGACACCCTGTACGGCGGCTGGGGCGCCGACCGGCTCTACGGCGGCCCCGGGAACGACGTGCTGCACGCGCTCGCCGCAGACGGCCAGCCGGATCTCCTCGCCTGCGGCCCCGGCGACGACACGGCGTTCGTGCTCCGCTCGGAGCGGCAGACGACCGCGATCCGCGGCTGCGAGCGAGTGTTCGTCGAGATCACCCCGCCTGCCGACCAGCAGGCGGCTGAGAACGCAGACGCGGACAGCGAGGCGGACGGCTAGGTCAGAACGGCCGAAGTCGGGGGTCTGGCTTCGGCCGGACCCCGCTTTCACCGGACGCACACCAGCCGGCAACGATTCCGGTGCCCGTTCCGCGCGGGCCGCGCCGTAGTCTTCCGTCAGCGGATGGCCAAGGTCCTGATCATCGAGGACGACGACGTCATCGCCCGCGGCATGGCGCGCCATCTCGAGTCGGCCGGCTTCGACGCCGTCGGGGTCGCGAACGGCGAGACCGGCCTCGCCCGGCTCCGCTACGAGCGGCCGGACGTGTGCGTCCTCGACCTCATGCTTCCGGGGATCGACGGCTGGCGCGTCATCGAGCAGGCGCGCTCGGAGGGCATCGGCACGCCGATCGTCGTCGTCTCCGCGCGTGGAACGGAGCACGACCGCGTGCACGCCCTCGAGATTGGGGCCGACGATTATCTCGTCAAGCCGTTCTCGCTCAAGGAGCTCGCCGCCCGGGTCCGAGCCGCCGCTCGGCGCGGCGTCAGCCAGGCGGAGCGCCGGCGGGGTGACGCGATCGAGATCGAGGAGCTCCGCCTCGATCCGGACAACGTTCAGGCGTACGTGGACGGGGAGAGCGCCGAGCTCACCCCGACGGAGTTCCGGCTCGTCTACACGCTCGCCCGCGAGCAGGGCCGGGTGCTGACGCGGGACGAGCTCCTGCAGCGCGTCTGGGGGCGGCGGGCGACGCACCGCGACCGGACGGTCGACGTCTTCGTGCGCAAGCTGCGCGAGAAGATCGACCGCCGCGCGCCGAGGCACGCCTTCATCCACACGCGCTACGGCGTCGGCTACAAGCTCGAGCCGCTCCCCAAGTAGCGCCCACACCACTGCTCGTCCCGGAGGTCCGTACCTTCGTCCAGGTGCGACCGTGCCTCTGTCGGCTATCGTTAGCCTTGCTAATGATTAACGAAGTTATGCTCAGCCCGGATGCCGTCGCGGCCGAGCTGCGGCCCGTCGTGCTCAGGCTGGCGAGGGGCCTGCGCAAGGAGACCGAGCAGCTCGGCATCACCGCCCGGCAGGCCACGCTGCTCTGGCTCATCAAGCGTCGCCCCGGCCTCTCGCTCGCCGAGCTCGCGGCTGAGGAGGACATCTCTCCGCCCGCGCTGTCGGGCCACGTCGACCGGCTGGAGGCCGCAGGGCTCGTCGAGCGCGTCCGCTCGAGCGACGACCGCCGTCGCGTCGGCCTGCGCCTGACCGACGCAGGGTCGCAGCTCCTGCGCCGCGTGCGTGCCCGCCGCACGACCTGGCTCGCGGGCCGGATGCGGTCGCTCTCGCCGGAGCAGCTCGACGCGATCGGGTCCGCGCTCCCCGCGCTCGAGAGCCTGCTCGGAGACGAGGCGTGACCTCTCTCGCACTGGCAGTCCAGGCGAGGACCTTCCGCAGCCTCCGTCGGCACCGCAACTACCGCCTCTTCTTCACGGGCCAGATCGTCTCCCTCGCGGGCTCCTGGATGCAGAACATCGCGCTCGCCTGGCTCGTGATCGAGCTCTCGCACTCGCCGCTCGCCATCGGGATCCTCGCCTTCTGCCGCTTCCTCCCGTTCACGATCCTGGGCCTCTTCACCGGAGTCGTCGTCGATCGCGTCGACACCCGCCGGCTCGTGATGACGACCCAGGCGTCCGCGATGGCCGTCTCCGCTGCGCTCGCCGTCGTCACCCTCACGGGCACGGCCTCGCTTCCCGTCGTCTTCGCCCTCGCGGCGCTCGGCGGCATCGCGTTCGCGTTCGACGCACCGGGACGGCAGGCGCTGACGTTCCAGCTCGTCGGCCCGCGCGAGCTGCCGAACGCGGTGGCCCTCAACTCCGGGATGTTCAACGCCTCCCGAATCGTCGGCCCCGCGATCGCCGGTCTCGTCATCGCTGCTACCGGAACGGGGATCTGCTTCGCGCTCAACGCGGTGAGCTTCCTCGCCGTGCTCGCCGCGCTCGCGAGCATGAACGTGGACGAGCTCCACCCCGTCACTCGCGCCCCGGCGACCTTCCTGAGCGGAACGATCGAGGCCTTCAGGTTCGCCCTCCACGACCGCCAGCTCCGCGTCGTGCTGCTCGTCGTCGCGCTCGTCAGCACGGTCGGCTTCAACTTCAACGTGCTCGTCCCGCTCCTTGCCTCGAGCACCGTCCACGTCGGCGCGAAAGGATTCGGGCTGCTCTCCGCGGCCTTCGGCTTCGGCGCGCTGGTCGGGGCGCTCGTCACCGCCAGCTCCCGCGGCGCGAGCCGGCGGCAGATGGCCCTCGGGGCCGGGGGCTTCGGCGCGGTCGCCCTGCTACTCGCCCCGGTGCACAGCGCAGCCGTCGCCGGCCTCCTCCTCGTGGCGGTGGGGGTCTGCTTCACGCTCTTCACGGCGAACGCGAACGCGCTCGTCCAGCTCGGAGCGCCGGACCACCTGCGGGGCCGGCTGATCGGCCTCTACCTCTTCGCCTTCGTCGGGCTCGCGCCCCTCGGCGGGCTGCTCGCGGGCTGGCTCGCGGATCTGGGCGGGACGCCCCTGGCCTTCGCGGTCGCAGGGGCGACGGCCATCCTCTCGCTCGGCCTCGCGGCCGTCGCCCACAGGCGCGGCCGGGGGGCGGACGTCGCGGCCACCTGACGCCGAGGAGACTCGGGCCAGGACGACGGTGCTGAACCGTGTCAGTACGGCGCGCACGATCGACGCGCCGGGCGGGACGCACTCGTGGTGGCGGTGGAGCTCGGTCCAGTGGGTGAACGGGGCTCTCGCGCTACCAGGAATTGCGGTGAAGCCCTAGGGGCGGGTGCGCCGGAGCAGGTCGCGGGCGTCCTCGGCGGGCCGCGTGAACGCCCCCATCTGGCGTTCGTATTCGAGCTCCTTCCGGTGAGCGACCGACCGCCAGATCCGAACTGGGAGAAGGAGGATCCACAAGAGAACGCGACCTAACCAGTAGAGCGGTGTCATCAGAACACGCATCGAACTTCTCCTCCCTTCGGAAGCCGATGTCGCCATTGCGTCGACGAATCATGCCCACACACCGGTCGCGAGTCGTACTCGAGCATCGCGCCGTTCGACTTCTCCGAGTTGTGTCGGCGGCACAGCACTCGGAAGCTCTGCGTGCTGTCGCCGTAGCCGGCTACATGGTCGACGACGAGATCCCGTGTCTCGTCACAGCCCTCGACCTGACACTCGGGATGCAGGGCGCGTAGCGCACGGCTGAACGCCCGCCACTGCCTGCTTGCGTACGGCGTTCTCATAGCAAGCCACGAGCTCCACCGGTTCCGCCGCCTCGCCACGCGCAGCGAGCGGCATCGCGAGCGCCACGATCAGATCGTTCGGGTGCTCTCGCTTCGCACGGTCGACGCGCCAACCTCTGCGGTTGTGCCTCGCGATCGTGAGCGAGGCGTGCGTCCGTAGTTCGCGGGTCATGGGCACGGTCAACTTCGTGCCGATGACAGCTTCGTAGAGCGCCTTCGAGGCGGGCATCATGTTCGCGTCCGTCTGCTGGAACTTGCTCGTGGCGACGCCCTCCGCCTCCAGATCGACCGCGATGTGCGTCGCGCGCCACGGGTCGTGGGCAACCTCACGCACCGAGTAGCGCACACCGAGATCGCGGATGACGTCGAGCGCGAGCACCGACGCCTCGTCACCGCACAATAGCTCGTAGCCCACGCGGCTCGGCGACCGCGGGCCCAACGTCGAGGTGGTTGCGGGCGACGCACCCGGCGTCGCGGACGCGGCGGCACGCGACCTCGACGCGCGTCGGTGGGCCGGGCTCTTCGTGGCCACGCGCTCCGGCCGTCGCCCGCGCGGCGATCTGCGAGGGTAGGCGCGCCTTGGCCACGATCGTCTTCTTTCCCGAGGGCGCGTACGGCCCGACGAACAACTGCGCAGGGATCGGGCAGGTGCTGCGCGAGCGCGGGCACCGCGTCGTCTTCGTGCTCGAGGAGTCCTTCGCGGGCAACCTCGAGGCGCAGGGTTTCGAGGAGCGGCTCATGCGACTCGGCCCTCCGCCAGAGGTCGAAGAGGCCCCGGGCCAGTTCTGGAAGGACTTCATCCGCGAGACCGCTCCGGTCTTCCGGAAGCCGACGATCGAGCAGCTGTCGGAGTTCATCGAGCCCACGTTCCGCGCACTCTGCGACGGCGCACGCTACGTCGACGAGAGGCTGCACGAGATCTTCGACGAGGTCCGGCCCGACGTGATCGTCGAGGACAACGTCGTCGCGTTCCCCGCGATCCGCCGTTCCGCGCGCCCATGGGTGCGCATCGTCTCCTGCAACCCGCTCGAGGTGAAGGACGACGCGATCCCGCCCGTCTTCTCCGGCTACGCCGCGGGCGACCGCACCGGTTGGGACGAGTTCCGGGAGGAGTACGAGCGCACGATTGCCGACCTGCACGGCGAGTTCTCCGCCTTCTGCGAGGAGCGAGGGGCCGGGCCGCTCCCGTCAGGTGACTTCATGCACGAGTCGGAATGGCTCAACCTCTACGTCTTCCCCGCGGCCCTGGACTATGCGCGCTCACGGCCGCTCGCGCCGACCTGGCACCGCCTCGAGACGTGCGTCCGCCGGTCGCCCGGCGAGGTCGAGCTTCCCGAGCACGTCGCGGACGGCGACGGTGCGCTCCTGTACCTCTCGCTCGGGAGCCTCGGGTCCGCGGACGTCGAGCTCATGCGTCGGCTCGTGGACGTGCTGGCGCGCACGCGCCACCGCGTGATCGTCTCGAAGGGGCCGCAGCACGCCGAGCTCGAGCTCGCGGAGAACATGTGGGGCGAGGAGCTGCTCCCGCAGCCCGCTCTTCTCCCGCGCGTCGATCTCGTGCTCACGCACGCGGGCAACAACACGACCACGGAGTGCTTCCACTTCGGCAAGCCGATGGTGGCGCTGCCCCTTTTCTGGGACCAGTACGACAACGCGCAGCGGCTCGACGAGACCGGCTTCGGCGTCCGGCTCCGAACCTACGAGCTCGAGGAGGACGAGCTGACGGGCGCGGTCGACCGCCTGCTCGCCGACGGCTCG
Organism: Actinomycetota bacterium; assembly: GCA_046735575.1. GTDB lineage: Bacteria > Actinomycetota > Thermoleophilia > Gaiellales > Gaiellaceae > GMQP-bins7. The sequence continues at coordinate 36,725 of JBKPTS010000039.1, read as the reverse complement.
CTGCGCCGGGGAATGGCCTCGATCGCAGCGGCCGCGCAGGCGTCGCCGGGAACCGTTCGCGCGGCAGGGCTGATCGAGCGCCTCGCGCGCGAGCGTGCTCCGGTCACCCGCTGACTACGTGACGTCCCAGGTGTCGCCGGAGCGCAGCAGCGTGGCCAGATCCCCCTCGCCTGCCTCCGCGCGCGCGCTCACGAGCTGCTCTGCCATCAGGTCGTCGTAGACCTGCCGCTCGACGCTCCTGAAGACGCCGAGCGGGACGGCGCCGTCCGTCTCGAAGGTGATCCGGGAGAGCGCGAACGCGAGGCTCGGCTGCGCGTGCTCCGCGTCGTGGACGAGCACGGAGTTCTCGCCGGCGGCGGCGACCTCGACCACGTGCAGCGAGCCGTCCGGGTACTGCACCACGCCCTTCTCGTCCTCCGCGCCGAAGCGAATCCGCTCCCCGTGTCGCAGGTAGATCCGGTTCTGCTTCTCCTCCCGGACGTAGTCGAAGGCGCCGTCGTTGTAGATGTTGCAGTTCTGGAGGATCTCGACGAACGCGGAGCCGCGGTGCCGAGCCGCCGCCTCGAGCACCTCGGTCAGGCCCTTCTTGTCCGTGTCGATCGCGCGCCCGACGAACGTCGCCTCCGCGCCGATCGCGACCGAGAGCGGGTTGAAGGGGTGGTCGAGCGAGCCCAGGGGAGTCGACTTCGTGACCATCCCGAGCTCCGAGGTCGGCGAGTACTGGCCCTTCGTCAGCCCGTAGATGCGGTTGTTGAAGAGAAGGATCTTGAGGTTGACGTTGCGGCGCAGCGAGTGGATCAGGTGGTTGCCGCCGATCGAGAGCGCGTCCCCGTCGCCGGTGACGACCCAGACCGAGAGGTCCGGCCGCGTCACCGCGAGCCCGGTCGCGATCGCGGGCGCCCGTCCGTGGATCGAGTGCATCCCGTAGGTCTGCAGGTAGTAGGGGAAGCGCGCGGCGCAGCCGATTCCCGAGACGAAGACGATGCGCTCGCGCTCGAGACCGAGCTCGGGCATGAAGCCCTGGATGACGTTGAGGATCGCGTAGTCGCCGCACCCGGGGCACCAGCGGACCTCCTGATCGGACTTGAAGTCCTTGGCGGTGAGCACTGGTTTGCCGTTTCCGTCGCTCATGAGTCGACCAGGGCGGTGATCGCATCCGCGAGCTCGGCCGCCCGAAACGGCCTCCCTCGAACCTTGTTGTAGCCCACCGCGTCCACGAGGAACTGGGCGCGGACGAGCATGCGCAGCTGGCCGAGGTTGATCTCCGGGACGAGGATCTTCTCGTAACTCCGGACGACGTCGCCCGTGTTCCGCGGGAACGGGTTGAGGTAGTGCAGGTGCGCGTGCGCGACGTTGCGGCCGTTCGCTCGCACGCGGCGGACGGCCGCGCCCACGGCGCCGTAGGTCGAGCCCCAGCCGAGGACGAGCGTGTCGGCCTCCCCGCTCGGGTCGTCCACGTGCACCTCCGGGATGTCCGCCGCGATCCCGGCGACCTTCGCCGCGCGGAGCCGGGTCATGCGATCGTGGTTCTCCGGGTCGTAGGAGACGTTCCCCGTCTCGTCCTCCTTCTCGAGGCCCCCGATCCGGTGTTCGAGCCCCGGAGTCCCGGGGATCGCCCACGGCCGCGCGAGCGTCTCGGGATCGCGCTTGTAGGGCAGGAACGCCCCGTCGTCGTTCGGCTCCGTCGCGAACGCGGTCGAGATGTCGGCCAGCTCCGCGACGTCGGGGATCAGCCACGGCTCCGAGCCGTTCGCGAGGTAGGCGTCCGAGAGCAGGAAGACTGGTGTCCGGTACTTGATCGCGATCCTCGCCGCCTCGATCGCCATGTCGAAGCAGCCGGCCGGCGTCGCGGCAGCGACGACGGGCACCGGCGACTCGGAGTTGCGGCCGAAGAGGACCATGAGCAGGTCGGCCTGCTCCGGCTTCGTCGGCATCCCCGTCGAAGGCCCTGCGCGCTGGATGTCGACGATCACGAGCGGGAGCTCGAGCGTCACCGCGAGCCCCACCGTCTCCGACTTCAGGACGACTCCCGGGCCGGCGGACGTCGAGACCCCGAGCGCGCCGCCGAACGCGGCTCCGAGAGCCGCGCCGCTCGCGGCGATCTCGTCCTCCGCCTGGAAGGTGCGGACGCCGAAGTGCTTCAGGTGCGCGAGCTCCTCGAGCACGCCCGAGGCGGGCGTGATCGGGTACGCGCCCAGGAAGAGCGTGAGCCCGGAGAGCTTGCTCGCCGCGATCAGCCCGTACGAGAGCGCGGTGTTCCCCGACACCTGGCGGTACGTCCCCGGGCGCAGCTTCGCCGGGGCGATCTCGTACGAGACGGCGAAGTCCTCCGACGTCTCGCCGTAGTTCCAGCCGGCGCGGAAAGCGCGGGCGTTCGCATCCGCGATCTCCGGCCGGCGGGCGAACTTCCGCTCGATGAAGCCGAGCGTGCCCTCGACCGGGCGGTTGTAGAGCCAGGACATGAGCCCGAGCGCGAAGAAGTTCTTCGAGCGCTCCGCCTCGCGCGAGGTGATCCCCTCGACCCCCCTGAGCGCCTCGACGGTCATCGTCGAGAGCGCCACCTCGTGCAGGTGGAAGTCTGCGAGCGATCCGTCCTCGAGCGGATTCGAGTCGTAGCCCGCCTTCTGCAGGTTTCGCTCGTTGAAGGCGTCGGTGTTGACGATCACCGTCCCGCCCTTGGCGAGGTCGCCGATGTTCGTCTTGAGAGCGGCCGGGTTCATCGCGACGAGCACGTTCGGCTGGTCCCCGGGGGTCAGGATGTCGTGATCGGCGAAGTGGAGCTGGAAGCCGGACACGCCCGGGAGCGAGCCGGCCGGCGCGCGGATCTCGGCCGGGAAATCGGGAAGCGTCGCGAGGTCGTTCCCGAACATGGCCGTCTCGCTCGTGAAGCGGTCGCCGGTGAGCTGCATCCCGTCGCCGGAGTCGCCCGCGAAGCGGATGACGACCTGGTCCAGGTGCTCGACGTGCTTCCTCTCGCCGGCCTTGCTGGCCATGCCCGAGGTATAGCGAACCCGGACGCCGCTACGGGCTACCCATCCGCGGGAGCCTCGGCGAGCAGCGCCTGCAGGTCGAGCGGGAGCGAGAACATGGCGACCCGTTCCTTTCCCTCCGCCGGCCGCGGCCACTCCTCGACGGGCCGGTCGCGGTAGAGCTCGATCCCGTTGCCGTCCGGGTCGCGCAGGTAGACGGCCTCGCTCACGCCATGGTCCGAGGCGCCCTCGATCGGCACGCCGTGGTCGACGAGCCGGCGCAGGGCGTCCGCGAGCGACGGCCGATCCGGATAGCGAATCGCGACATGGAAGAGGCCCGTATGGCCGGGCGGCGGGGGCGTGCCGCCGCGCGACTGCCACGTGTTGAGGCCGATGTGGTGGTGGTAGCCGCCGGCGGAGACGAACGCCGCGGACGCGCCCATCCGCTGCTGGAGCTCGAAGCCGAGGACGCCGCAGTAGAAGTCGAGCGCGCGCTCGATGTCCGCGACCTTGAGATGGACGTGCCCGATGTCGACTCGCGAATCGATCGGAGAGGAGGTCACGGAGCAGGAGCCTAGCCCCAGGCATCTCCGCGTCGAAGCCTCGAGGCTGCGCACCGTCCTCGACATGAAACGCACATCCCCGGAACCTCACCTCGCCGGCCGGTGTAGGGATAGGCGAAGTCGAGGAAAGGACAGCCATGCGCTGGTATCTCATCGCGGCGGCGCTGCTCGGGCTCGCGCTGCCGGCGGTCGGGCTCGCGAAGGGCGCCGAGAGCGCGTCGATCTCGGGACCTGGACTGAGCCACGCTCTCGTGATCACGGGCAACGGAGAAGGGCCGGGGACTGCGCTCGGGACCCTGAGCGACGCGAGTGGCTTCTTCGCCCAGATGTTCGGTCAGGCTCCGGACCCGACGCTCTCGTCCAGACCGAGCGGCAGGCTCGGGTTGCGATACACGGCCGTATACGTGGTCCCGGGGCCGAACGACCGGCGAAGTAGAGTCGTCCAGTTCATCTACCCGTTCGCGAAGCCGGTCGCGCTGACCTATCTGAAGCCTGGACAGAGATTCTGGAACGGAAAGAAGGCGCATGGAGGCTGGTACCGGGCCGGGCCGGCGCTGAAGCGCGTGCTCGTACGGGCGGGGTTGCCCGCGGCGCCGCCGCTCGTCAGCGGCTGAGGATGCGGGTACGGCGAGCGAGCGGGCTCGCCCCGCTCGCCGCGTTGGCGACCGCCCTCCTGGCGTTCGGCGACGGCCCGGGAAGCGCTGCCTTCGGCTCCGAGATCCACGTGCCGGAAGACGTTCCGACGCTGCAGCTCGCGATCGCCCGCGCCCAGCCGGGTGACACCATCACGCTCGCGGCGGGCACCTACCCCGGGGGAAACGTCGTCGGAAGGACGAAGCACGACATCACGATCCGAGGGGTCGACCGCAACGCGGTGCTCCTGGACGGCGGCGACCGCCGCAAGAACGGGATCGTCGTGCGCGCGGACGGCGTCTCGGTCCTCAACCTCTCGGCGCACGGCTTCCTCGAGAACGCCTTCTACTGGGTGGGGGCGAACCGCTTCCGCGCCTCCTACCTCACGGCGTGGAACGTAGGCGGCTACGGCGTCTACGTCGAGGACGGCGAGCGGGGGACGATCGACCACGACTACGTCTCCGGTGCGGCGGACGCCGCCTACTACGTCGGCGAGTGTCGACCCTGCGCCGCGACCGTCTCCCACGTCGTCGCGACCCTCTCCGCCGTCGGCTACTCGGGGACGAACGCGACCGGCGTCGTCATCCGCGACTCGCTCTGGGACCGCAACGGGGCCGGCATCGTTCCCAACTCATACGCGAACGAGGCGCTCCCGCCGCAGGCGCGGACGACGATCGTGGGGAACACGATCACGAGCAGCGGCCGCGCCCGCGTGCCGATTCGAACGGCGCTCGCGGGCTTCGTCGGGATCGGCATCGCCGTCGCGGGCGGGAACGAGAACGTGCTGCGCCGCAACCGGGTCCGCGGCAGCGAGCGCTATGGCGTCGCGGTCTTCCCGACCGCGCGGTACGTCGTCTTCGACCCGAGCAGGCCCGAGCCGGGGCCACCCTGGCGACCGCGCGGGAACCGCATCTCCGGGAACCGCGTCACCGGCAGCGGCAGGGCGGATCTCGCGCTGGCGAAGGGCTCGGGGAAGGGCAACTGCTTCACCTCGAACAGCATCGGGCGAGCTCTCCCGCGGGGCCTGCAGATCCGCGACTGCGCTGGCGACTCACCCGCCGAAGCCGGAGACGTCTCGGTCGCGGCGGAGCTCACGCGGCCCGTACGCGTGATGTTCCACGAGACGCTGCGCCGCCGGCACCCGCCGCCCTACAGCGCGATGCCGGCGCCCCCTCCTCAGCCGAGCATGCGACTCGGCGCCTAGACGACCCGCATCAGCCGCTTACCGCGGCGGTGTAGATGTCGAGTTTCGAGAGCGCGCCGGGTTCGTTCCCGTGCCGGCTCGGCGTCGATCGAGCGATCGTGCTGATGCGGGATGACGTCGAAGCCGCCGTTCTGCCGGTCGTAAGCTTCTATTGTCAAACGGGATTGGTGTTACAGTGCGACCCCATGAGCTCCCGCCGGGCACCGGGCCTCGAGGACCTCGACGCGCTCAGCGCGCTCGCGGATCAGTCCCGCCGCCGGCTCTACGACTACGTCTCGGCCTCGCCCGAGCCGGTCGGACGGGACGAGGCGGCGGCGGCGGCCGGAGTCGGCCGCTCGCTCGCTGCGTACCACCTCGACCAGCTGGCGGAAGCAGGCCTGCTGCAGACGACGTTCGCCCGGCCGCCCGGCCGCTCCGGCCCGGGCGCGGGGAGGCCCGCCAAGCTCTACCGGCGCGCAGAGCGCGACTTTGCACTGCGGGCGCCGTCGCGCGACTACGCCCTGCTCGCCGAGATCTTCGTGCGGGCTGAAGAGCACGACCCGGCGGCGCACGAGGCCGTCGCGAGCGCGGCGCGGGAGCTCGGAAAGGAGCTCGGCGCAGAGGCGAAGCGCGCGGACCTGGTCGAGATCCTCCGCGCGCGTGGGTACGAGCCGTTCGACGACGACGGGGTGATCCGCTTCCGAAACTGCCCCTTCCACGCGCTCGCGCAGTCCCACCGGGGATCGGTCTGCACGCTGAACCTCGCCCTCGTCGAGGGAATTCTCGCCGGCGCGGGCGCGACCAGGATGCGGGCGTCGCTCGAGCCCGACCGCGCGCAGTGCTGCGTCGCGCTCGCACCGGCCCGGTCGCGGAGGTCGCGGTGAAACCGCCGGCGCCGGAGGCCCGTACTGCAGTGCATGAGACACATCGCTCCCTACCTCGTCGGCATCGCCCTCCTGGCCGCGCTCGTGCTCCTGTCCGCAGGCTGCGGCGGCGGCGGCGGCTACTAGCAGAGCAGGGCAGCGGCGCGAGCACGCGCGCGTCGCTGCTCGAGCGGTCGCGCAAGGACACGCCGGCTCGCGAGTACCTGTGCGAGTACGCCTACCGCCCGCTCGCGCACGTGCTCGTCCTCGTCCTGCTGCCGCTGCGCGTGCCGCCCGTGCTCGTACTCCTCGCTGGGACCGTCACGGGCCTCGGAGCCGCGGTCGCGCTCGGGCGCTCGGACCTGCTGCTCGCCGCGCTCCTGCTGCAGGCGAAGACGATCCTCGACAACGCCGACGGGCAGCTCGCCCGCGCGTCGGGGCGCGTCTCCGTCGTCGGCCGCTACCTCGACTCGGAGTCCGACCTCCTCGTGAACGCGGCCTTCTTCGCCGCGCTCGGCCACGTCACCGGGCACTACCTCCTCGCGTTCGTCGCATTCGTCGTGCTGACGCTCGTCCTCTCGGCCGACTTCAACCTCGAGGTGCTCTACCGGCGGGAGCGCGGGGAGCTGGTCGAGCCCACGCCCGCCGGCACCGGCCGCCTCGCACGAGCCCTGGCGCAGGTCTACGCGGTCGTGTACGCACCGCACGACCGGCTGCTCGAGCGTCTCGTCGAGTGGAGGCTCCGGCGCATGCAGGCGGATCGGTCGGCACGGCTCGCGTACCACGACCGCTCGACGCTCGCGGTCGTCGCGCAGCTCGGGCTCTCGACGCAGCTCGCGGCGCTCGGCGCCTGCCTCGTGCTCGGCCGTCCCGAGGCCTACCTCTGGCTCGTCCTCGGCTGCGGCCTGCTGCTCGTCCCGCTCGGCCTGCGGCGCGAGCGGCTGGCCCGCTCGGACGCACCGTTTCCCGAGCTCGTCCTCGAAGAAAGGAGAAGTGCATGACGTCGCGGGAGATCGAGAACGTGGTTCCGTTGCAGCGCCCGGCCGTGGCCGACACGCCCCGGACGATCCCGGCCGACGACTGGAGCCGATTCGCCGCCAACGTCGGCGAGATCTTCGAGGCCCTGGGCATGGACCTCGACAGCCCCGGAACCGAACGCACGCCGGAGCGCTTCCTCGAGGCGCTGTACGCCGCGACGTCGGGGTACGACGGCGACCCGAAGCTGTCGACGCTCTTCCCCGCCGAGCACAACGGCGGAGCGGAGTCCGAGCTCGCCCAGATCATCGAGGGACCCATTGCTTTTCACTCCCTCTGCGAGCATCACGCGCTGCCGTTCCACGGCTTCGCGCACGTCGGCTACGTCGCCCGCGACTCGATCATCGGCATCTCGAAGCTGACGCGCATCGTCCGTCTCTACGCCCGGCGCTTCACGGTGCAGGAGCGGCTGGGCGAGCAGATCGCCGACGCTCTCGTCGATCTCGTCGACCCGCACGGCGTCGCCGTCTACCTCTCGGCGGAGCACCTGTGCACGCACATGCGCGGCGTCGAGGAGCCGTCCTCGACGGTGACGACGTGCTGGCGCGGCGTCTACGTCGACGCCGGGCTGCGGCGGGAGTTCCTGGACGAGGCCCGGGCCGGCGCCAGGCGCTGACGCGATGGATCCCGGGTCGCGCCGGCAGCTGGACGCCCTGCGCCAGGTCGGCGCGCTCCTCGACGAGGCGGGAATCGAGCACTGGCTCTTCGGCGGCTGGGCCGTCGACTTCCACGCCGGTCGCGTGACGCGGCCGCACGACGACCTCGACGCCGCCGTCTGGCTCGACGACCTCCCCCGCATCCGCGAGCTGCTCGAAGGCGGCGGCTGGCGCCATGCGCCCCAGCCGGACGAGGACGGCGGGACGGGTTTCGAGCGGGAGGGCGGGCGGTTCGAGCTCACCTTCCTCGCGCGGAACGACGCGGGGATCTACACGCCGCTGCGCGAGGCCACGCCCCACTGGGCGGAGGACGCGCTCGGGGACGACACGCCCGAGCTCGAGGGCGTGCGCTGCCGCGTCGTCTCGCTCGCCTCGCTCGAGCGGACGAAGGCGCGGGAGAGAAGCGGCGCAGCAGAGGCAGCGAAGGATCGCGCCGACTCCGCCGTGCTCGCGGCGATCGCGCGGGACTAGCCGGCTGCCCGCTGCTCGGGGGCGCGCGTCCTCGGTGCTCCGGTGAGCGCCATCCCGGCCGCCGCCCATACGACGACGGCGATCCAGTGCACGCCGATGATGTCCGTCTGCAGCCCGAGCAGGAGCACGGCGGCGAACGCCCCGGCCAGCCAGGTGCGCCTCTGCACGAGCGCCCGGAGCAGGGCGAGGTTCCAGAGCACGAAGGCGAGCGCGCCGAGGACGCCCGTCTCGACCCCGAGCTCGGTGTACGTCGACTCGCCCGCCTTGATCTCGACGCCGGTCCGCTTCGCGACCACGCCCGCATTTCCGAGCCCGAACCCCTGCGGGTGGCGGGCCACGGTCCTCAGACCGTCGCGGAGATTCCGCCAGTGGCTCGAGAGCGACGCGTCCGAGCTCGAGAAGGGCTCGCCGGCGCTCGCACCCGGGTGCTGCTGCGCGTTCGCGCGCAGGCAGGCGAGCTCGGCGGCCGTGTAGCTCGTCGACGGACCGAGCGACGAGTAGGCGGCGAAGAAACCCACGCTCACGAGGACGGCGACGCCTGCCACGATCGCCGGCAGGAGCCGCCGCTGCACGATCGCGAGCAGGACGAGCCCGGCGGCGAGCGCGAGCACGGCTGCGCGGGTGTGCGTGTAGAGGAGCGCGACGAAGAGGACGATCCCGAGGACGGCCGCCCACCAGCGGAAGAGCCGGCTGACCACGAACACGAGCGCGACGACGAGCACGTACGCGCTCGCGAGGGGGGAGAGGAAGGTCGAGACCAGCCGCCTGATCGGGTTCGACTCCTCCCCCGTGTTGTAGATCCAGTTCTCCGGAAGCCCCGACAGGCAGCGGTAGTCGAGGGAGAGCTGCTCGCGGTACCAGCCCCGCACGCCCGAGTCACGCCAGGTCTGCAGCGGCACGAAGAAGACGTCGGCGAGCCCGAGCACGGCGACGCCGGCGGCCACGAGCGCGACGAGGAGGCCGACGCGGCGCGGTTCCCGCCAGACGAGCCCGAGCAGCCGACCGAACGCGTAGCCGCCGACCGGAAGCAGGTCGTGGCGGAGGGCGAGCAGGACGCCGTGGGCGGTCGCATTGCCGTCGAGCCAGCCCTGAGGCAGCACCGCGTAGAGGAGAAGGAGCACGGCGTACGCGGCGGCGAACACGTCCGCGACCGTGAGCGCCGGGAGCCGCCGCACCTTCCACGCGAGCACGAGGAACGCGAGGAGGAGCAGCACCTCCTTCCACGCGGACACGACGTCGAGCGCCGTTCCACGAATGCCCAGGTCCCAGAGCTCGGCCATGGCGGCGTTGTGCAGCGCGAGCCCCACCGCGAGCACCACGAAGGCGGCGACGCCGAAGCGGGAGCCGGCGCTAATCGACGATCGCCACCAGCGTCAGGCCGAGATCGACGATGCGCACCCGGCCCGGGAAGAGCGAGGCGAAGGAACGCCGCGAGAGGAGGTGGAGGTCGCCTCCCGTGTCACGCCCGAGCCGCGCGTACACACGCGCGGCGGCGCGCTCGGGGAGCCAGTGCACGAGGGGGAGCCCGGTGTGCACCTCCACCGGGAAGAGCCGGTTCGGCGTCGTGAGGAAGACGCTCCGGCCCACGCGGAGCGCCTCGGAGACGAACCTCCGCTGGCGCTCGCGACCGCCCACGTGCTCGATCACCGCGTTCGAGAAGACGACGTCGAACGCCCCGTCCTCGAAGGGCAGCGCGAGGGCGTCGCCCTGGACGTACCGGACGTCCGGGTAGCGAGCCCGGAAGGCGCTGCCGTCCTGGAGGCCGAGGGCCGTGATCCGCTCCGGCCAGGGATAGAGCTCCTCGAAGAAGTTGAGCGTGCGGCAGCCGCCACCTTCGCCGAAGCCCAGCTCGTCGGCGCCGACGTCGAGGACGGTCGTCTCGGGGGTCGGCTGCAGCTCGTCGAGGAAGAGCCGCAGCTTGCGCTTCCGCGAGCGGAGGGAGACGGCGTCGGCCAGGCGCACGGCCCGTAAGTATCCGTTCCGCCCTGGCGAGTAGGGTGCCGAGGGTGGTCGAGGCGCGGCTCAGGCCGAAGGGTCCCTACTCGCTTCGCCTCACGACCCGAACGGACACGTGGCGCTCGGACGTGCCCGCCGGCTGGGCAGGCGCGCGCCAGCTCGCGGACGGAACGGTGGTCGTGCGCGCCTCCTCGCAGCAGGCCGTCGAGCAGGCTCGCTTCGTGCTCGCGCTCGCGGACGACACGACCGAGTTCCATCGCCGCTTCGCGCGGGACCGGCTCCTCGGCCCGACCGTCCGGGCGCTGCGCGGCATGCGCCCGCAGAGGACGGCGACGGTCGCCCACGCCGCGCTCAAGGCCGTCTGCGGCCAGCTCGTGCAGTCGAGCCGGGGGCGCGAGCTCGAGCGCACCGTCATCCGACACAGCGGCGAGCGGGTGCCGACGCGCGAGTCACTCGCCCGTTTCTCCCCCGCCGCGTTCTGCGCGTGCGGGCTTGCCCCGAGCCGGGCGGCGACGCTCGCGCGGCTCGTGCGCACGCTCGACCTCGAGAGCCTGCGCGAGATCCCGGGCGACGCCGCGGCGCGCAGGCTCGCCCGCGAGCGCGGCATCGGCCCCTGGAGCGTCGGCGTCATCTCGCTCTCGGGGCTCGGACGCTACGACCACGGGCTGGTCGGCGACCTCGGGCTGATCAAGCTGCAGGCCGCGCTGACGGGCACATGGCCGGAGCAGGAGGAGACGGCCGCGCTGCTCGCACCGTACGAGGAGTGGCAAGGGCTCGCGAGCGTCTTCCTGCTCTCGGGCTTCTCGCGCGGCCTCGTCCCCGGCGCGGATCCCGACCGAGCTCGCCTTGCCCGCGCCGCCGCCCTTCGCGCCGCGTAGGCGCTCGTAGACTCCACGCATGGCCGATCCGCGCAAGATCGCGATCCTCGGCGCAGGCCGCATCGGCGAGTCGCTCGTCGCCGGGCTCCTCTCCTCGGGCTGGCGCGAGCCGGGCGAGATCTGGGCGACGACGCGGCGCGAAGAGCGCGCCCGCGAGCTGCGCGAGCGGCACGGCGTCCAGGCGACGCTCTCGAATCCCGAGGCCGCGGCGGGCGCCGCCCTCGTCGTCATCGCGGTCAAGCCGCAGGACCTCGACGCCCTGCTCGGCGAGGTCGGCGGGCTCGTGGCGCCGGACCAGACGGTGCTCACGATCGCGGCCGCCATTCCGACCGCCCAGATCGAGCGCAGGCTGTCCGAAGGCGTGCCCGTCGTGCGCGCGATGCCGAACACGCCCTCGACCGTCCACGAGGGCATCGCTGGGCTCTGCGCCGGCGCGCACGCCGGCGACCAGCACCTGACGCTCGCCGAGGAGGCCCTCTCCCACCTCGGGGCGGTCGTCCGGGTCTCCGAGAGCTCGATGGACGCGATCACCGCCGTCTCGGGCTCCGGGCCTGCCTACTTCGCCCTCCTGGCGGAGGCGATGATCGAGGCGGGGATCCTGCTCGGCCTGTCGCGCGAGATCTCCACCCAGCTCGTCGTCCAGACCATGCTCGGGACGGCGAAGCAGCTGCGCGACGAGCGCATGCACCCGGTCGAGCTGCGAGAGATGGTGACCTCCCCGGGCGGGACGACGATCGCGGCCATACGCGAGCTCGAGAGCGCGGGCGTGCGCGCCGCGTTCCTGAACGCGATCCAGGCTGCGATGGTGCGCGCCCGCGAGCTCGCGGCTGGCGAGCAGTAGCCTCGCCGCGGCCCCTCGGGCCGACGACCCTGTGAGCTCCTTGGCGCGCTTTCGGCGCAGGTTCAGTCGCAGCCACTTTAAGTCACGAGAGCGCGTCGGTCCTTCCACAGGTCCGTGTTCAGACATTGGTGCGCTTTCGGCGCAGGTTCAGTCGCAGCCACTCTTAGAAACGCGAGCCGCTGGCCCATCCCTGCGCCGATCCGCCGAGGCGCCGAAGTATCGTCTCGCCGTGGCGCGTGAGCTGCGCGAGGTCGTCTACGTCGACGGCGTGCGAAGCGCCTTCGGGCGCGCCGGCCCCGAAGGCTGGTTCTGGCGCACCCGCGCCGACGACATGGCGGTGAAGGTCGTCCGCGAGCTCCTCCGCCGCAACTCGAGCCTCCCGCCCGAGCGCATCGACGACGTCGCGTTCGCCGCGACCACCCAGGTCGGAGACCAGGGGCTGACGCTCGGCCGCGACGTCGCCCTCCTCGCCGGGCTCCCGAGCACCGTGCCGGGCTTCGCCGTCGACCGCATGTGCGCCGGATCGCTCACAGCCACGACGGCCGGCGCGGGCGAGATCGCCATGGGCGCAGCGGACGTCGTCCTCGTCGGCGGCGTCGAGCACATGGGCCGCCACCCGATGGGCGACGACGTCGACTTCAACCCCCGCTTCCTCGCCGAGCGCATCGTGGACGAGTCGGCGGCCGTCATGGGCCAGACGGCCGAGAACCTCCACGACGCCTTCCCGCAGCTCACGAAGGGGGACGCCGACGCATTCGCCGTCGCCTCGCAGCAGAAGGCGGCGAAGGCCTGGGACGGGGGGATCATGGAGGAGCTCGTCGTCCCGATGAGCGTCTTCACGGACGACGGCTGGACGGTCGCCGACCGCGACCAGTTCCTGCGCCCGGACACGACCCTCGAAGGCCTGGCTTCGCTCCGCACGCCCTTCCGCGCGGGTGGCCGGGTCACGGCTGGCAACTCCGCGGGTCTCACCGACGGCGCGACGGCGGCGCTCCTCGCCTCCGAGGAGGCAGCTGCGGAGCTCGGCCTCGAGCCGAAGATGCGGCTCGTCGCCTTCGCCTATGCGGGTGTCGAGCCGGAGCTGATGGGGCTCGGGCCGGTGCCCGCGACCAGGCGCGTGCTCGAGCGGACGGGGCTTTCCCTCGACGACTTCGGGCTCTTCGAGCTCAACGAGCCCTTCGCTGTCCAGGTGCTGACCTGGTGCGACGGCATGGGCGTCGCTCCCGACGACCCGCGGCTCAACCCGTACGGAGGCGCGATCGCGTGCGGCCATCCCCTCGCCGCGACGGGCGTGCGCCTGCTGGCGCAGCTCGCGCGCGGCTTCCGCGACCGGCCCGACGCGAGGTACGGGCTGACGGCGCTCTGCGTGGGCCTCGGGATGGGCGCCGCGCTCGTCTGGGAGAACCTCCAGGCGTGACCGGTGCCACGCTGTTCAAGCTGCAACGCCTCGAGACGCGGGTGGGCCCCGTCGCGCTGGTGACGATCGACAACGGCGAGGACTGGCGGAGGCCGAACACGTTCGGCGAGGAGGCGCTCCGCTCGCTCGACGGCGTGCTCGGCCGGCTGCGGAGCCGGGACTGGCGCGGGCTCCTGCTCACGGGCAAGCCGTTCGTCTTTGCCGCGGGGGCGGACCTGCACGAGTTCGAGGGGATCACCGCAGAAGTCGCCCGCGAGGGGGCGCGCGTCGGCCACGAGCTCTTCGGGAGGCTGCGGGGGCTCCCGTTCATCACCGTCGCCGCCATCAACGGCGCCGCGGTCGGCGGAGGCGTCGAGATCTCGCTCCACTGCGACTACCGGACGATCTCGTCGGCGGTCCGGCACTTCGCCTGCCCCGAGGTCTTCCTCGGGATCGTCCCCGGCTGGGGCGGCACGCAGCTCGTCCCGAGGCTCGTCGGAGCGGAGGAGGCGGTGCGCTTCATCGTCGAGAACCCGCTGCGCCGGAACCGCATGCTGACCGGCGCGCAGGCGTACGAGGCGGGCTTCGTGGACGCCCTCTTCCAGCCCGTCGAGTTCCTCGACGAGTCGCTCGCGTTCCTGCTCGCGAAGATCGAGGAAGGCCGGGGCAAGCGCGTGCCGAGCGCCGATCTCTCCGACGTCGGCGAGGTCTGCGGCAGGGCGCGGGCGCGGGTCGAAGGGCAGGTGCACGGCGCCACGCCCGCGCCGTACCGGGCGCTCGAGCTGATCGAGGGGGCGGCGACGTGGCCGCTCGAGGACGGTTACCGCGCGGAGCAGGACGCGACGGCCGACCTCTTGCCGGGGCCGCAGGCTCAGGCGTCGATCTACTCCTTCTTCCTCGTCGAGCAGCGGGCCAAGCGCGGCGTCGGGACCCCGGCCGCGGAAGCGCGCAGCGTCGCGAAGGTCGGGATCGCCGGCGCGGGGCTCATGGCACGCCAGCTGGCGCTGCTCTTCCTCCGCCGGCTCGAGGTGCCTGTCGTCCTGCGCGACCTGACGCAGGAGCAGGTCGACGACGCGCTCGACTGGATCCGGGCCGAGCTCCGGGAGCTCGTGGGCCGCGGTCGGATGCACGAGCGCAAGGCGCGCTTCCTCGCCTCGATCGTCTCCGGGAGCACGGAGTGGACGGCGTTCGCCGGCTGCGACCTCGTGCTCGAGGCCGTGTTCGAAGAGCTGCCCGTGAAGCAGGAGGTCTTCGGCGGGCTCGAGCAAGTCGTTTCCGACGAGTGCCTGCTCGCGACGAACACGTCCTCGCTCTCGGTGACGGAGATGGGCTCGGAACTGGAGCATCCGGAGCGCGTCGTCGGGATGCACTTCTTCAATCCCGTCGCGGTCCTGCCGCTCGTCGAGCTGGTGCGCACGCCGGAGACGGACGACGTCACGCTGGCCACGGCCGCCGACGTGACGGCGAAGCTCCGTAAACGAGGCGTGCTCGTGCGCGACGCGCCTGCGTTCGTCGTCAACCGCCTGCTCACGCGCGTCACGGTCGTGCTGCTGGACGCGCTCGAGCGGGGGAACACGGTGGAGGAGACGGACGAGGCCGTCCTCCGCCTCGGGGTGCCGATGGCGCCGTCGGTCCTGCTGCAGATGGTCGGGCCGCAGGTGGCGAACCACGTCCTGCGCGCGCTCCACGACGCCTATCCCGACCGGTTCCCGCTCTTCGCCACGCTCGACCGCTACGCGGCGGGCGAGGACGCGATCGCCGTGGGCGAGCGCTCCCCCCGGACGGTCGACGAGATCCACGCCTCGGTGCTCGAGGCGCTCGCCGACGAGTGCCGGCACGTCCTCGAGGACGACGTCGTGGCCGAGGCGGCGGACATCGACACCTGCCTCCTGCTCGGAGCCGGCTACCCGTTCTGGCTCGGCGGGATCACGAAGCACCTCGACCAGACGGGCGTCTCCGAGCGGGTGCTCGGCCGTCCGCTGGCGGAGCTCGGCGGCCGGATTCGCGCCTAGACGCACGATTCCGCTCGTTTCGCGGCCGGGACCTGAGGTATGCTCCGGGGGTCACGCTCGCACGCACTGCGCGAGCGCTCACTCTTCGGAAGGAGCGGCAGCAAACGGCGCTGCACGCATGCACGAAGCCGAGCTCATGCCGACGTTGACGTCGGGACCAAAACGCGAATTGATCGAAGCGGCCCAGCGAGCCGAGCGCTGGTTCGGCGAGCCCTTCCTGCAGCCCGACGACGACGCCGAGCTCGCGCTCGCGCCGGGGACGGCGCGGCGGGCGGCGCTCGACGACGCCCTCGCCGAGATCGAGGCCGGGAAGGCCGAGCCCTCGTACCGCTGGAAGGTGAAGTACGGGCTCATGCTCGGGCTCGAGCGCGTCCTCACGGAGAGCCCCGTGCGGACGAAGGCCGGCACCGAGCTCAGGCGCCATCAGGTGGACGCGCTCGCGGGCATGCTCGCCGAGCTCATCGCGTCGACGGAACGCGCGGCCGACGAGAACGGCGGCGAGAACGGGAGCGGGAACGGCGTCGTCGCCGAAGCCGAGCTCGAGGAGGAGGACGACTTCGACGCCGGCTTCGTCGAGGACGGCGAGCTCGAGGGCGAGTTCCACGGCGCCGACCCGGGAGCGGTCCGGCGGTACCGGTTCCGCCACCCCACCGCCTCCGGCAAGACGATCGCCGCGGCGGGCTTCGTCGACGCGGCGCGCACGCTCGGCATCCTGATCCTGACGCACCGCCGGCTGCTCGTCTCCCAGTTCCAGCGCGACCTCACGACGGAGGGCTACGGCGACCGCTTCACGGACGCCGTCCTCGCCGGCGGGCGGTCACGCGTCGCGAACCCGATCACGATCCAGACGTACGCGTGGTTCGCCCGGCACGGGCGCGAGCTCGACCGCTCGACGTACCACCTCGTCCTCTGCGACGAGGCCCACACCGCGCTGGGCGAGAAGACGAGCGCCGCGATCCGTGCCTTCCACGAGCCCCTCTACATCGGGATGACCGCGACGGAGCAGCTGATCGCGAAGCAGGTGTCCGACGTCTTCCCGGCCTCCGTGGACGACCTCCCGCTCGGCGACGCGGCGCGGCGCGGGCTCATCGCCCCCCTTCGCAGCCTGCGCGTTCCGCCCGCGGCCGCCATCAACTCGGTGCCGATCGTGGGCGGCGACTTCGAGGAGCGGGCGCTGGCCGCCGCTCTCGACCACCAGGCCCTGAACCAGGCCGCAGCGAGCCTCTACCGCGACCGCTTCGGGTCGACGCCGGGAATCGTGTACGCCGCGGGAGTCGAGCACGCCTACAACCTCGCGCAGGAGTTCCGCGCCGCCGGGCTGAAGGCAGAAGCCGTCTCGGGGCGGACCCCGCCCGCCCGCCTCGCCGAGACGCTCGCCGCCTACGAGCGCGGCGAGATCAACGTCCTCATCAACGCGCAGCTCCTCGCCGAGGGCTGGAACTCCCCGCGCGCGACCGTCTGCATGCACCTCGCACCGACGGCCTCGCGGCGCGTCTACCAGCAGCGGATCGGCCGCATCATGCGCATCCATCCGCGGAAGGAGGCCGGGGTCGTCGTCGACTTCGTCCCGAAGGCCGCGACCTCGAACGAGCGCGTCGTCTCACTCCACGCCCTGCTCGACTCCGACTTCTACCGCGAGGGGGCGCGGGTCACGCCGGCGCCGCGCAGGCGCGCGCAGCGGCGGGCGCGGCGGAAGCTCTCGCCGGTGCCGTGGCTCGTTCCCGTCACCCCGGACGTCGGCCGCCGGCTCGCCGTCATCCAGCGCGAGTGGCAGCGGATCGACCCGAAGTACCTCGACGAGGACGAGCAGCGCTTCTGGGCCACGATCGCGGGCCGCCAGATCCGCTTCGACCAGCGGGCCGAGTTCGCGCGCAAGTTCGCCGAGGGCCGCGCCAGCAAGGTCGCGCTCGAGCAGTTCCTCTCCGTGTGTGCCGCCGAGAACCCCAACCGCAGACTGCGGATCACCGCGCTCATGGACCGCGTGGCGACGCCCGTGGAGCGCGCGGACTTCGACGACCTCGTCACCCTCGTCACGCAGGCGCCGCCGTGGGAGAAGGATCGAGCCGCAGGCGTGCGCGTGCTGCTCCGAGCGGTCGGCGAGGGCAAGGCGAGCGCTCCCGACCAGATCCTCGCCCGCTGGACGTGGCGGCTCGCACGCGCGACGCGGAAGGTGCAGGACCGTCGCGTCTCCACCGAGTTCCCCGAGGCGAAGAGGCTGCTCGGCGCGGTCGCGAACTCGCGCGGGCACCGGCACGAGGAGAACGTCAACCGGCTCATCCAGGTCGCGACGTCCATGCCGCTCGAGGTCGGCGCCGCGCTGCTCGCCTCCGCCGACGGCTACACGCCGCGGGCGAACTCGGCGCTCGACCACGCGCGCGAGGAGCTCGGGACGATCGGGGAGATCGCGAACGCGCTCGCGGACAACCTCCCGATGCCGAAGCTGACCGCGCGAAAGTCGCGACGGCGGCGGAGGAAGCGGAAGGGCCCGGCCCCGCAGGAGGCGCCCGAGGGCGGCGAGGCGGCGGCGAGCGACGGACCGGCCGAGGCGGCGTCCGCGCCGCCCGCTGCCGAGCCCGGGCCGGCGCCTGCCGAAGACCCGGCCGAAGACGCCGCCTAGGCCTCCGGCTCCAGCCGCCCGTGCTCTTGGAGGAGCGCGAGGACGTCGTCGTGGGGCAACGCAGGCGCGACCCGGCCCTCTCGCCCCACCACCTCGGGCGCGGCCCAGAGCGCGTTGAGCACCGCCTCCTCGGTCGCCTCAACGGTCGCCACGAAGAGGTGGTTCAGGTCGCTGCGGGCCGTCGGCGCCCCCTCACCGCCCGTGCCGAGCGCGAGGAAGATCTCGCCGCTGCCGTCGTAGGCGACCGAGCCGACCCGGGCGAGGCCGAGGCCGCAGCGGCGCGCGATTCGGGTCAGGTCGTGCGGGCCGGTCGGGGCGTCTGTCGCGACGAGCGCGATGCAGCTGCCGGCAGCCGCCTCCCGCGCGCCGACGCCGCCCAGGATCCTTCCGACCGGGACCCCGGCGACGACGAGCTCGCGCCGAATCCCGAAGTTGGCGAGCACGAGGACGCCGAGCGTGGCGTCGAGCTCGGGCACGACGCGGCTCGCCGTCCCGATTCCGGCCTTGTACCCGAACGCGATCATTCCCGTGCCCGCGCCGACGGCGCCCTCCGGCACCCCGCCGGAGGAGGCCGCCTCCAGCGCGCGTCCCGCATCCGCCGCCTCCGGCTGGACAACCCGGCCCTCGGAGAGCCACCCGTCGTCGCACTCGCCCACGACGGGGATGACGAACTCGTCGACGCCCACTGCTGCGTCCGCTGCGACCGCGGCGGCGACGGCCCCGTCGTAGACGCGGCCGACGGCCATCGTCGCCGTGAGGTAGACCGGCGTCTCGACGACGCCCCACTCGCGGACGACGTTGAAGCTCGTGAGCTCTCCGGCGCCGTTCAGGACCGCGGCGCCGGCGGGAACGGGAGCGCGCAGCAGCGTCTCCGGAGGGCGCGGCACGACCGCCGTCACCCCGGTGCGTGCGACACCCCGACCCGCCGGCGGGTCCGGCTGGTCGCGCCAGATGGTCACGTGCCCGACCGCGAAGCCGGGGACGTCCGTGATCGCATTCGCCGGACCCGGCTCGAGGCGCCCGATCCGGACGCCGTGCTCGCGCAGGCGCGGGCCGCGTGGCGCGGGGGCGTCCATCCGCGCGAGCCTAGCGCCGACTGCTCTAGGCTCCTCGTCCGTGCCGCTCGCGATGCCCGTCGTCTGGAGCGACCGCTGCCTGCTCCACGAGCCCGGCGGGGAGGTCTGGATCGGGAAGCCGGCTCCGCCCGACGAGCCGCCGCTCCGGGCGACGCTGATCCGGGACGCCCTCACCCGCGCCGGCGCGCCTCTGGTCGAGGCCGAGAAGCACCCGGACGATCCGATCCTCGCGGTCCACGACCGCGGCCTCGTCGACTTCCTCCGGGAGGCCTGGGAGGGCTGGGTCGCCGCCGGCTACCCGGACGATCCCGGCCAGGACCGGGTGGTCCCGTACATGTTCCTGCACCCGGGGCTCGTCGACGGCATGCAGACGTACCTGCCGGCCTCGACCGCCGCCCGCACCGGCTTCTACGCCTTCGACACGATGACTCCGATCGGCGAGGGGACGTGGCCGGCGGTCCGCGGCGCCGTCGACGTCGCGCTCACCGCCGCCGACCTCGTTTTCTCCGGCACGCCTGCCGCGTACGCCTGCACGAGACCGCCGGGGCACCACGTGACCGCGAGCGCCTACGGCGGCAGCTGCTACCTGAACACGACGGCGATCACGGCGCAGTACATCGTCGACCGCGGGGTGGAACGGGTCGCGGTCGTCGACGTCGACGCGCACCACGGGAACGGCGCGCAGTCGATCTTCTGGGACCGCGGGGACGTCTTCACCGTCTCCGTTCACGCCGACCCGGCCGCCGGCTCCTTCCCGCACTTCTTCGGCTCGACGGCGGAGACCGGGGCCGGGGAGGGAGCAGGGTCGAACCTGAACCTACCCCTGGAGCCGGGCGCGGGCGACGACGAGTGGCTGGCCGCGGTGGAGGAAGCCGTGCGCGCGGTACGGGCGGACGCCGTCGTCGTCGCGCTCGGCGTCGACCCGGCGGAGCCCGACCCCTACAGCCCGCTCCGCGTCACCGCCGACGGCTTCCGCGCGGGCGGGCGCCTGCTCGGCTCGCTGCGGCTGCCGACGGTCGTCGTGCAGGAGGGCGGCTACCACCTCGAGACGCTCCCCGCGCTCGTGCTCGCCGTGCTCGAAGGCCTGGAGGAGGGGCGAGCCTGATGCCCGACGAGCGTCCGATCTGGCTCGGCACGGAGAAGTACGGCGGCGTCCCCACCCCGACGCGTCGCGGCCGCCCGGAGCCTCCGCACTGGCGCCTCGAGGCGATCGCCGCGACGGAGCGCCCCCGCTCGCTCGCGTTCGCCCCGGACGGGCGAACGCTCGTCTTCATCCAGGACCGCGACACCTCCGACCTCTGGACGCTCGCGCTCGGCGACCCGGTCCCGCGTCGGCTCACGACCGGGCGGGACCCGATGCCGTACTGGGAGGACACGACCCCGGCGTTCTCGCCGGACGGGACACGGGTCGCTTACGCGGACGAAGGATCCGTCTGGCTCGTCCCGCTCGCGGGCGGGCCGCCGCGCAGGCTCCTCGAGGCAGGCAGCCCCGTCTGGCTCGACGAGCGGAGCCTCGTGGTCTCCGTCGAGCGGGACGACACCTCACGCCTTGCGCTCGTCGGGATCGACGACCCGTGGCCACGGCGGCTCGCGGTCGAGCACGGCGAGCTCGACGCACAGGGCGAGGAGTGGGAGGCGGTCGTCTCCCCGGATGGCACGCGCGTCGCGTACACGTTCTCGCCGCGCGGCGACCTCAACCGGACGGAGATCCGCGTGGTCGACGTCGCGGGGGGTCGCGTGCGTGCGCTCACCGGCGCCCCGGCCATCCACGAGCGCTCGCCGCGGTGGTCTCCGGACGGCGGGTGGATCGCGTACCTCTCGGAGCTCTCCGGCTGGTACGAGCTCCACCTGGTCGCGGCGGAGGCAGGCGAGGGTCGGCAGCTGACCTCCGAGTCCGCCGACTTCTCCGCGCACCGCTGGGATCGCGACGGCACGCGGCTCGTCGCCACGCGGGGCCGTCGCGGACGCCACGATCTCGTGCTCGTCTCGGCCGAGAGCGGAGACGTGCGGCAGCTCGCGCCTGGGGGAACGTGGGCCGAGCCGCAGTGGACCGCCGACGGCGCGATCGTCGCAACGTACGAGGACCAGGCGACGGCCCCGCAGCTCCGGCTCTTGCGCGCCGGCTCGACGCCGGCGACGCTCCTCGCTCCCACGCCGCTCGCGATCGCGTCTGCGCCCCACGTGCGGCCCGAGGAGGTGACGTTCGCCTCGGATGGCGTGGAGATCCACGCGTTCCTCTTCCGCCCTCCGGGCGCCTCGGCCGCGAGCCCCGCCCCGGCGGTCGTCTACCCGCACGGCGGGCCCATCTCCGCGTACGGAGACGAGTGGGACGGGCACGCGCAGTACTTCGTGGACAAGGGCTACGCGTGGCTCGCCCCGAACTACCGCGGCTCCACGGGCTACGGGCGGGACTTCGAGCGCCTGCTGCACGGCCGCGTCGGCTTCGCGGACAAGGCCGACTGCCTCGCCGCGGCCGACCACCTGCGCACGCTCGAGTGGGTGGACGGCGACCGCCTCGCCGTCTTCGGCGCGAGCTGGGGGTCCTTCCTCGCGCTCCTCTGCGTGACCGACGACCCCGAGTACCGCTTCCGGTGCGCGGTCTGCAAGTACGGCGACTGCGACGCACTGACCTCCTGGTCGCAGGGCGACCGGGGCGGCGTGCTCGAGTCGCAGGAGAACCTGATGGGCTCGCCGCAGGAGGCTCGCGACGCGTACGTCGCGGCGTCGGCCGTGCATCGGCTCGAGAAGGTCCGGGTGCCGATCCTCGTCGCACACGGGGAGCGCGACGAGCGCGTCCATCCGAAGCAGTCGGAGGAGCTCGTCGCGGAGCTCGAGCGCCTCGGCAAGACGTTCGAGTACGTGACCTACCCGACCGAGGCGCACGGCTTTCTCCGCGCGGGCCCGCAGATCGACTTCTACCGCCGCCTCGTGCGCTTCCTCGACTGGTACCTGCTGTAGGGGCCGGCTACTGGGCGAGCAGGCACGCGGCCCGATGCGACGGGGCGCCGGGCGCGCCCCGCAGCTCCGGGTCGGTCGAGCGGCAGGTTTCGATCGCGATCGGGCAGCGCGGATGGAAACGGCAGCCGGCGGGGATGTCGATCGGGTTCGGCGTCTCCCCGCGCAGCACCTGAGCCTCGACCCGCTGGCGGGGATCCTTGCGCGGAACGACCGAGAGCAGCGCCTTCGTGTACGGGTGGCGCGGGTGCTCGATGACATCTCGGGCCGCGCCCTCCTCGACGATCCGGCCGAGGTACATGACGCAGATCCGGTCGGCGAAGCGGGCCGCGGTCGAGAGGTCGTGGGTGATCATCAGCACCGCGAGGCCGCGGTCGCGCAACTCGTCGAGGATCGCCAGGATCCCGGCCCGGACCGACACGTCGAGCATCGACACCGGCTCGTCGGCGACCAGGAGCTCGGGCTCGAGCACGAGGCTGGCCGCGATCGCGACGCGCTGGCGCTGGCCTCCCGAGAGCTCGTGCGGGAAGCGATTCGCGAAGTGGTCGGCCGGCGCGAGGCCGACCTGCTCGAGCGCGCGGGCGACCGCGGCCCGCCGTTCGCCGCGCGAGCCGATGCCGTGGATGACGAGGGGCTCCGCGACCGTCGCCGACACGCGGAACCGCGGGTCGAGCGACTCGTACGGATCCTGGTAGATGATCTGCATCCGCCGCCGGAGCCGGCGCAGGTCGTGCGCCGAGAGCGTCGTGACCTCGGTCCCCTCCATCCGGACGCTCCCGGACTCCGACCGGACGAGCCTCAGGATCGCCTGCGCGGTCGAGGTCTTCCCGCACCCGGACTCGCCGACGAGCGCGACGAGCTCGCCTCGCCGGACGTGGAGCGACACTCCGGAGACCGCGTGGACGAACCGCTGCGGACGGCGGAGGAGCCACCCGCTCAGGCCCCGCGCGACGCGGTAGCGAACGACGAGGTCCTGCACCTCGAGCAGCGGGCGGCCGTCGAGAGCCGCCTCGTTCACGCCACGACCTCGACCGAGCTCGCGTAGTGGCAGGCGCTGACGTGACCATCGCCCACGGAGCGCAGCTCCGGCCGCTCGGCCACGCAGCGCCCGGTCGACATGTCGCAGCGCGGGGCGAAGGCGCATCCGTGCAGCTCCCTGTCGAGCCGCGGCGGCACGCCTGGAATGGAGACGACGTCGTCCATCGACTCCAGATCGGGCGTGGCCGCCCACAGGAGCCGGGTGTAGGGGTGGCGCGTCTCGTGGTACAGCGCCGCGGTCGGCCCCTGCTCGACGATCTTCCCGGCGTACATGACGGCCGCGTGCGTGCACGTCTGGGCGACGATCGGGAGGTCGTGCGTCACGAAGACGAGCGCGAGGCCGAGCTCGTCCGAGAGGTGCGTCAGGAGCTGGAGGATCTGCGCCTGCACCATCACGTCGAGCGCCGTCGTCGGCTCGTCCGCGAGGAGGACGCGGGGCGAACAGGCGAGCGCCATGGCGATCGCGGCCCGCTGCCGCATCCCTCCCGAGAGCTCGTGCGGATAGCTCTTCGCCCGAACGCGCGGGATGCCGACCGTCTCGAGGAGTTCCTCGACGCGTCCCCGTGCCTCGCGTCCCTTCGCGCGCCCGTGCAGCTCCATGGGCTCCGCGATCTGATCGCCGATGCGCTTGACGGGATCGAAGGCGTTCATCGCGCCCTGGAAGACCATGGCGACGTCCCGCCAGCGGTGCGGCGCGACCGACTGCTCGCCCTTCGCGAGCAGGTCGACTCCGTCGAACAGGACCCGGCCCGACACCGATGCCGTCGGCGGCAGCAGCCCCATGAGCGCGAGGATGGTCGTCGTTTTCCCGCAGCCCGACTCCCCGACGACGCCCAGCCTTCCTCCCGCCGGGACCGAGAAGGACACCCCCTGAACCGCGTGCAACGTCCCACCCTTGGGCAGGTCGAACCAGACGTTCAGGTCCTCGACCTGGAGCAGAGGCGCCGTCATGACGACCGCTGCTCGGCCGCCAGCGGCCGGCGCAGCACGCGGAAGCGCCGAACGGACAGGTGGCCGGTCCGCAGTCGCGGATTGAGCGCGTCCTCCATCACCTGGCCCAGGACCGTGCAGGCGAGCACGACCAGCATCACGCAGACGCCGGGCGGGACGACGGCCCACCAGGCGTTGTTGATGATCGCGTCGTCGGTGAAGGCGTTCTCGATCAGGCGGCCCCACGAGATCGTGCTCGGATCCCCGAGTCCGAGGAAGGTGATGAACGTCTCGGCGAAGATCGCGTACGCGATCAGGAGCACGGTGTTCGCGATCAGCAGCGGCGTCACCTGCGGCAGCACGTGACGGATGATCAGCCGGGGGTTCCCCGCCCCGAGCGCGCGGGCCCGCTGCACGTACACGCGCTCGCGGATGCTCTTCGTCTGCGCGCGGAGCAGGCGGGCGGTGAACGTCCAGTAGATGATCCCGATGATCACGATGATGTTCCAGGTGCTGCGGCCGAAGAGGGCCGCGATCACGATCATGAGCGGGACGTCGGGGATGACCAGGAAGTAGTCCGTGACGCGCATGAGCGCCGTGTCCGTCTTGCCACCGAAGAAGCCGGAGAGGATCCCGATCGTCCCGCCGATGAGAGCCGAGATCGCGGCGGCGCAGAAGCCGATGAGAAGCGAGACCCTGGCGCCGTAGACGAGCAGCGCGAGCATGCTCGCGCCTCCTCCGTCCGTGCCGAGCGGGAACTCCCAGCTCGGCGGCTCGAAGACCCCGCCGACCTTGGCCTTCGGGTCGCCCTCGATCAGGAGGGGCGCAGCCAGCGCCACGAACACGAAGGCAGCGAGCACCGCCAGCGCGACCATGGCCTGCCGGTTGCGGAGCAGAGGCGCGAGGAGCGAGCGGAGCGCGAGCGAGCGGGTCGGAGAGGGCGCCTCCTCGACGGCCGCAGGCGCACCCGTCTGGACGGGGCTCACGGGAGCGTCTCCCTCGCCGCGCTCATTCGGTCACCCGCGGGTCGAGCTTGAAGTACAGGAGGTCCGCGACCAGGTTGAAGAAGATCACCGACAGCGTGAGGAGCAGGAACGCAGCCTGCAGGACCGGGTAGTCGCGCTGGTCGATCGCCTCGACGATCAGGAGCCCGATGCCCGGGTAGGAGAACACATACTCGACCGTGATCGCCCCGCCGATGATGAACCCGAGCGAGAGCGCGACGAGCGTGATCACCGGGAGCATCGCGTTGCGGAAGCCGTGCTTCCAGACGGTCGCCCAGTTCGACAGCCCCTTCGCCCGCGAGGTCAGGACGTAGTCCTCGCCGAGCGTCTCGAGCATCGCCGAACGCACGATCAGCGTGTATTCGCCGAAGATGACGAGCCCGAGGGTGAGCGCCGGCAGGATCATGTGCTCGAGGCGATCGACCGCGACCTCGATGAACGAGGGGTTGCTGAGGATCCCGAGGGTCGGATCCTTCACGCCCGAGGTCGGCAAGCCGATGCGGTCGGCGATGAAGAGGACGATGATCAGGCCGAGCCACTGCGGCGGCATGGAGTAGAAGCCGAGCCCTCCCCAGAGGGCGGCCTTGTCGGTCGCGGTGCCGCGCCTCCACGCGGCGACCACGCCGGTGGCGACGCCGAAGACGATCGAGAAGAGCGTCCCGAGGGCGACCATTGGAATGGTGGTCTTGAGCGGCTCCCAGAGCGCCTCGGTCACCGGCTCCTCGCTGCGCAGCGAGTGCCCGAGGTCGCCCTGGACGAGATCGCCGAGATAGATCTTGTACTGCTCCCATTTCGACTTGTCGAGGCCGAGGGAGCGGCGCTGGTAGTCCTTGAACTCCTGCGTGCACTGCCGGCAGCGGAGGGCCGACACGGCGTCGCCGGACAGCGTCCGGAAGAGCAGGAAGTTCAGCGTGACCGCGACGAAGACCGTGCCGATCGCGAACAGCACCCGCTTGACGACGTAGTCGATGCCTCGCATGTCGTCCCCGGATGCTGCTCGCGATCGCGCCTGCCGCTAGTCCGTCAGCCCACTTTCCGCGGGCCCGTGTAGTAGGTCTTCGAATATGCGTTCAGCTCGTGCTGGAACCCCGTCCACTTGCTCGAGTTGGCATCCAGCGACACCTCGTTGACGAGCTGCGTGTACAGGAAGTTGTCCCAGACGATCTGCTGCATCCTGTACACGAGCGCCTTCCGCTTGGCCGGGTCGACGGTCGAGCCCTGCTTGTCGTAGAGCTTGTCGTAGGCGGGGTTGTCCCACCCGGTGTCGCTCCACGAGCACCACTGGCCCTTCGTCACCACGGAGAGCTGGAAGTCCGGATCGACGTATCCGATCCAGTCCCACATCGCGAGGTCGAACTTCGAGTACCCGACGTTCTTGGAGGCATCGCACTTCGAGTCCGTCTCGAGCGCATACGTCGCCGTCGAGTCTCCCCCGACCTTCTGCGTCACCTTGACTCCGAGCTTCGCGAACCCTTCCTGGACGATGTCGAACTCGCGGTTCACGTTGAAGTCGGTCGACGTCGGGGTCAGGACGTCGTACTTCATCGGGTGCGCGGGCTGCGCGTTCTTGCCCTTCGTCGCCGGCGCGACGCGGATGCCTCCCGAGCCCCGCTTGTAGCCCAGCTTGTCGAGCGCGGCGTTCGCGGCCTGGCAGTTGTACTGCAGGGGGCCGAGATGCGGATTCTCGAGCGGCGAGATGTGGCCCACGATGCTCTCGACCGGCGTCGCGTAGCCGTGGAAGACGACCTGGATGATCTTGTTCCGGTCGACGCACATGGACAGCGCCTTCTTCACCCGCGGATCGAGGAGCTCGCGGTTCTTCAGCTTGCGCGGGTTCGAGTTCCACGTGATGTTCGTCGTCTCCGCGCCGAGCCACCTGTTGATCTTGATCCCCTTGCTCTTCGCAACCGCGCCGACGGCGTTGAACGGCACCTGGTCGATCCAGTCGAGCGTCCCGTTCCGGAGATCGGCGATCATCGAGTCGGAGTTCGTGTAGTACGTGAGCGCGACCGCGTCCGCGTGCGACTTGGGCCCGTAGTAGTTCGGGTCCGGGATGAAGGCGGTCGTGCCCTTCTTCTCGTACTGCTTCAGCGTGTACGCACCGCCCGTGACCATCGGCAGGTGCTGCTCGGGACGGTAGGTCTTCAGAGCCTTGCCGCCCGGCTGCTTCTTCTCGAGCGGCTCCCAGACGTGCCGCGGCACGATCGGGACGCCGGCGATCAGCCACATCGCGTTCGCGACGGGGACCTTGTAGCGGAGCACGAGCGTGGTCGGGTTGACGGCAATCGCCTTCTGGGCGTGATTGAGGTTCGATGCCTGGACGGCGGTGGCGCCGTCCGCGTACTTGATCGTCGTGTTGATCGCCCACGCCGCGTCGGCCGCGGTCATCGGCTTCCCGTCCGACCATTTCCCGTTCGGACGGAGCTTGAACGTCCAGGTCTTGCCGCCCCCGGAGGCCTTCCAGGACTTGGCCCAGTCGCCCTGGAGGAAGTAGCCCTCCTTCGCCGAGTAGCCCAGCTGCAGCAGCTCCGGGTAGACCATGATCATCGCGTTCAGACCCTGTCCCTCGATGTAGTTCCAGGGGTTGAACGAGTCGATGTAGTTCGTGGTGCCGATGCGCAGGATCCCGCTGCCGCCCGCTTTCGCGCTGGCTGCTTCCCGGCTGCTCGACGTGCTGTGCGCGGTCGCGGCCCAGCCGCCCGAGACCCCGAGCACGCAGGCCGCTACCGCGACGCCGGCGAGCAGCAGGCGTCTGCTCTGCCTCCCTTTCATGTCTCCTCCTGTGTCAGATGCCCTCGTGCCCCCGCAGGCTGTGACGACGTCGACGTCATCGAAGTTGTGCCCACCATGGATGCGGTCGCCGGCTCGGGGCCGGTCGGCAGGCAGCATACGCGAGAAGCGGCGAAGGTAGGCGTCCCCCTATTGCAGCCGTCTCGGGATGGTCCGCTCGAAGCGCCGCTCCCGGCGCCCGAACCCGGTCTCTGCGAGCTCCTCAGCGACGACGTCGACGACGACATGGTAGACGTCCGCGTCCGACCGCAGGTCGAGGTGGGCCTCCGTCGCGCAGTCGGCTTCCGGCCAGCGGAGCACGTACCGAGCGCTGGCCCGGGCCCACGCCCTGCCCGGATCCGTCGTGGAGACGCCCACCCGCCCCTCGTAACGCTCCTCGACCTTCGACTGCAGCTCGCCCTCGTAGACCGCACCGTGTGAGACGACGGCTTCGGTCACGCGCCCGAGGACGTGCCGCTCGAGGCGCCAGACGACGGGCGGCTGGTCGCTCGAGGTGTCCGCCGCGTGCGGGTCCTCCCCGGACGAGGGCGTGAACGACGGAAGCTCGGCGACGGGAGGCGGGCCTTGCACCACCGGCAGCAGGAGCGCCAGCCGCGAGCCGTCGACCGTGAGCGTCCCGGGAGCGGGCGGCGGCCAAACGTTCGGCCAGTCGGCGCCCGCGAGCGAGAGACGCAACTTGTGGCCGGGCTCGAACACCCACGAGGTTGCGTCGAGCTCGAGCTCGACCGGTTCGGGAGCTCCCGGCTCGAGCGGGGCCGGGTCGACGGAGGAGCGGCGGTGCGCGAGGTTGAGAAGGCCCCGGGTCGCCAGAGCGGAGGTGCCGTCGGGGAAGACGTCGCAGAGCTTCGCCGAGAGGTACGCGATGGGCGTCGACGACGTGACGGTGACCGCCAGCCTCGGGTGCCCGAGGATCTCGAGCTCCTCCTCGAAGGGCCCCCATTCGTAGACGAGCGACCTCGCGTCGTCCTCGCGCTGATCGGTCGCCTGCCCCCAGGGAAGCCGCCCGGCGCACGAGATCCAGGCGCTCGCGCCCGTGTCCCCCCGGATCTCGAGCTCTCGCGCGTGCGCGTGGTCCGGCACGAGCACGCGCTCCTGCGCGCGTTCGAGAGGCCAGCCCGGCTCGAAGCGCCAGCTCCCGCGCACCTCCGCGAGGTCGGGCTCGGGCCGAGTCGGCCGGCGGACGAAGACGCGGATCGGCGGGTCCCTCTCCACGCCGTTCTCCTCGTCGCAGAGCCAGCGCCGGAACCAGCGCACGAGCTCGGGCACGAGGTCGAGATGCGGGCCAGGAAGCGAGGCTGCCGGAGCCATGTGGCTCCAGGGACCGACGAGCAGCTGCTTCGGGCACCGGAGGCGCTCGAACGTCCGGAACGTGTTGTTCCGGTAGCCGTCCGCCCAGCCGGCGACGAGCATCGTCGGGCAGGCGATCCGTTCGTAGCCGGGACGCAGCGACCCGTGGCGCCAGTAGGGGCCGTCGAGCTGCTCCTCGAGCCAGCGCAGCAGCCAGGGCTCGCAGCGCTCGAAGCGCTCGAGCCACTGCTCTCTCCAGCCCTCGCCCGCGAGCGAGGGGACGGGTGGGAGCACGACGAGCGCGCCCATGTACAGCACGTAGTCGAGGAGGTCGAGCCCGTGCAGCGCGCCCCCGGCGTAGTGCACGTCGTCCGTGTACCGGTCGTCCGTCGCGTAGATCGCGCAGATCGCACGCAGGGCAGGCGGACGCTCGATCGCCAGCTGGATGCTGTTGAAGCCCGAGTACGAGGTCCCGTACATGCCGACCCGCCCGTTCGACCAGCTCTCTGACGCGAGCCACGCGATCACCTCGGAGAGGTCGGCCTGCTCCTGCGGCGGGTACTCGTCCGTCGCGATTCCCTCCGAGGACCCCGTGCCCCGGAGGTCGACCCTCGCCACGGCGAGACCGCCTTCGAGACAGAGCCGCTCGTACTCGGACGAGTACGAGGAGGTGAGGTCGTCCATCCGGTACGGAAGCGCCTCGAGCAGCGCGGGCGCAGGAAGCTGCTCCGGGAGCCAGAGCCGGGCCGCGAGCCTCGTACCGTCGGCGAGGGGGATCCACGCGCGGCGGTGCTCCACGCGCGGGATCCTATGCCGCTCGCTGCGCGAGCTCGGACGGCTCGGTCAGCCGGGCCCGCCGGACTCGTGGCTCCCGCCGTTCCGCTCCCGCTCTCGGAGGAAGCGGCTGAGCTCGGCCGCGAGATCGTCACCGGAGGGAAGGCCGCCCGAGGATTCGAGCCAGGTGTCGAGCGAGTCCGCCCGCTGCTCGAGCTCCTCGACGTAGGCGGCGGTGTCGGCGTCGCTGGCCACCGCCTGCGACACCTGCTCGACGTAGGACGCCTCGGCCTCCGCGAGCTCCTCCACGTCGATCTCGATCCCGAGCACTCCGGCCAGGCGCTCGCAGAGCGCGCGGGCGGCGGGCGGGGAGGGGGCGAGCGACACGTAGTGCGGGACCGCCGCCCAGAGGCTCACGGAGGGGACGCCCTGCCGGCGGCAGGCGTCGAGCAGCACCCCGACGATCCCGGTCGGCCCCTCGTAGCGGGAGAGCTGGAGCCCGAGCTCCTCGACGAGCTGCTGGTCCGTCGCCGCACCCGTCACCGGGGCCGTCCGGGTGTGCGGGACGTCGGCCAGAAGCGCGCCGAGAGTGATCACCATCTCCACGCCGAGTTCGCGACCGAGACCGGAGATGAGCTCCGCGAACGTGCGCCAGCGGTAGTTCGGCTCGACGCCGATCAGGAGCACGGCATCGCGGTCCGCCCCCGGGATCTTCGCGTGGAAGAAGGTGTTCTCCGGCCAGTCGATCGTCCGGGTCTCCCCCTCGGCGAGCGAGACGTGCGGCCGCGTCGCCTGGAAGTCGACGAAGAGCTCGGGGTCGATGTCCGCGAACCTCTCCGCCCCCCATTTGCGGGCGAGGTAGCCGGCGGCGAGCGTCGCCGCCTGGCCGCCGTCGTTCCAGCCGCGGAAGGCGGCGACGAGGACGGGCCGCTCGAGGGCGGGCCGCTCGAACACGCGCAGCTCCTCCGCCATGAGCCCAGCCTACTTTCGGGCGAGCGGCGCCGGCGGCCGCCACACCGCGTAGGCGATCGTCAGCGTGAGCGCCCAGATCGAGGCCGCGAGCAGGACGTGCACGAGCACGAGCTGCCAGGGAAGCGCGGTCCGGTACTGGACCTCCCCGACCACGGCCTGCGCCCCCGCGACGAAGAGCAGCGCGAGCCAGATCCGGAAGAGGCCGGGGTACGAGCCGCGGAGCCGCCAGAGGACGTACCCGACGACGAGGACGCCGATCGCGAACGCGGTCGCCACGCGAACGTGGACGTAGACGGTGTCCCTGGTGTCGATCCCGAGCCGCCGCACGCCGGAGCTCGCCCCGGGATGCGGGCCCGAGGCAGTCGCGACAGCGCCTGTGACGACCAGGGCCAGCGCGGTCGGGATCCCCGCCCAGGCCGCGAACCGCCGGAACCAGCCCGGGCCGGCCGGGGGCGCGCTGCCGTCCACGTAGATCCACGCCTCGAGCAGGACGACCACCGCGAGCCCGAGCACGGTCAGCCCGAGCAGGAAATGGGCCATCACGGCGAGCGGGTTCAGCTTCAGCGCGATGGTGACCGCGCCGAGCGGGATCTGCGCCGCGGCGACGAGGAAGGCGGCGAGGGCCGTCGACCGCGCGTGCCGGGGAAACCGGTCCATGCGCCGGGACGCGAGCCAGGTGGCGAGGGTCAGCCCGAGCCCGACGAGCGCGACCATGCGATTCGAGAACTCGACGAACGCGTGGTAGCCCTTCTCCGGGTACGGCTTGTCGCCGCAGCGGGGCCAGTTGTCGCAGCCGAGGCCGGATCCGCTCAGCCGGACGAACGCGCCCGACGTGACGACGACGAGGAGCGAGAAGCAGGAGAGCGCGGCCAGTCGCAGGAACCCGGCGGGCGAGAGCGCCCGGACGCGAACGGCGACCGCTTCCACGCCCGGAGTGTAGGGACGGCGCTAGCGCAGGAGCACGCCGGAGCCCTCGTCGATCTCGCCGATCCGGCGGATGAAGAGCCCCTCTGCGGCGAAGGCGGCCTGCAAGACGGCGCTCTGCTCCTGCGGCAGGGCGACGACGAGGCCGCCCGCCGTCTGCGGGTCGTAGGCGAGCGCTTCGAGTGCGGGCGGGGCCGACCCCTGGACGTGTGGAGCGGCGAACTCGCGGTTCCGCCGGTCGCCCCCCGTTCGCACCCCACCTTCGGCCAGCTCGCGTGCGGACGGCAGCGCGGGCAGCTCCTCCGCGTCGACGAGCGCGCGCACCCCGCTGCGGACGGCGAGCTCGTGCACGTGACCGAGGAGGCCGAACCCGGTGACATCGGTGACGGCGTTCGGCGAGAACGGCCGCAGGACGTCTGCAGCCGCGCGGTCGAGCTCGAGCATCGCGGCGATCGCCGCCTCGAGCGCCCCCGCCGGCGCCCGCCCCTCCCGCTGCGCCTGCAGGACGATCCCGGTGCCGAGCGGCTTCGTCAGGAGCAGGGCGTC
The DNA here is from genome assembly GCA_046735575.1 of Actinomycetota bacterium. Taxonomy (GTDB): domain Bacteria; phylum Actinomycetota; class Thermoleophilia; order Gaiellales; family Gaiellaceae; genus GMQP-bins7. The sequence continues at coordinate 4,356 of JBKPTS010000039.1, read as the reverse complement.
GCCAGGCTTCGCCCCCGACTTCGTCCAGACGGCTTCCGGGTGCACGGTCCCGACGACCGCGAGCCCGTACTTCGGCTCCTCGTCCCGGATCGTGTGCCCGCCGGCGAGGAGAGCGCCTGCCGCCCGCACGCGCTCCTCCGCGCCCTCGAGGACCGAGCCGAGCACCTCGACCGGGAGCTCCTCCGGGAACGCCGCGACGGAGAGCGCGAGCAGCGGCGCCCCGCCCATCGCGAACACGTCGTTCAGCGCGTTCACCGCCGCGATCGCGCCGAACGCCCGTGCATCGTCGACGAGCGGCGGGAAGAAGTCGACGGTGAAGACGAGCGCGCGCTCGTCGTCGAGCCGGTAGACCGCCGCGTCGTCGGCCGGGTCCAGCCCGACGAGGAGGTCCTCGGCCTCCGCGGGGACGAGCCCGCCCAGCAGGGTCTCGAGCCGAGCGGCCGCGTACTTCGCGGCGCAGCCCCCGGCTTTCGCGAGCGAGGTCAGCGGCACCGTCTGCACGAGCAGAACTGTAGGCGCAGAGTCCCGGAGGACTCCACGGACGAGCCGCGAAAAAACCCGCTGGAGAGATCCATCCCCTTCTCCTCTCCCCTGACGACCAGCGGCCGCCGCCCCCTCGGCGGCCGCTGCGTATTGGTGGGGGAACCCATGGTTCCCCCACCCGGCCCCCTCCTTCACGTTCTCCAACAGATCGGCCGCTCGTGGCCTCTCGGGCCAGTAAATGGCCCTCCGGCCCTGCGGGGGTTGCGTCACCACTGAACGCACGAGCCGCCAGACCCTGTGTTAGACAGCGCCGATGAAATCGGCGCTCGTCACCGGCGGCTCGTCCGGCATCGGGCTCGCGATCGCCCGGATGCTCCGGGACGAGGGCTACGGGCTCACGCTCGTCGCGAGGCAGCCGGAGAAGCTCGAGGCGGCGGCCGAGGAGACCGGCGCGGAGCCCGTCGCCGCGAACCTCGCGGACGAGGCCGACTGCGTCCGCGCGGTGCGGGCGCACGGCGACCGCTGGCACGGGATGGACGTCCTCGTGCACTGCGCCGGCGTGGGCGCGGGAGGCTCGTTCGCGACCCTCGACACCAAGCGGATCGACCTCCAGCTCGACGTCAACCTGCGCGGGACACTGATCGTCACGCGGGACGCGCTCCCACTGCTGCGGGAGTCGAGGGGAAGGATCGTGACGCTGGCCTCGATCGCGGGCACGGTCCCCACGCCGGGGCTCGCGGTGTACGGCGCCACGAAGGCCGCGCTCATCTCGTTCACGAGCTCGCTGAACCGGGAGGAGGCGGAGCACGGGGTCCGCGCGACGGCGATCTGCCCCGCCTTCGTCGCGACGCCGATGACGGACTGGACCGGCCTCCCTCCCGAGCAGATGATCCAGCCGGAGGACGTGGTCGAGCTCGTTCGCGCGCTCCTTCGGCTCGGCCCGAGAGCGCGCGTTCCGTCGATCGTCGTCGAGCGGATCGGCGACGCGCTCTGAGAGACGACTCAGCCCGCGACCCGCTGCACCGCCCGCTCCAGCTCCCCGGCCGACACCGCGCCCTGGAAACGTGAGGAGACGCGCCCGCGCCGGTCGACGACGAACGTCCACGGCTCGGTCGTCAGGTCCCACTGCTGCATCCAGCGGTTGTAGCCGCGCGAGGGATCGTTTCCCTCGTAGACCTCGACGTGGATGAAGCGCACGCGGGAGCGACGGAAGTGGCGCGCGACGCTCAGGACGACGTCGACCACGGGGCCGCACGTCCGGCTCGTGCAGAACTTGGGCGTCGCGAAGGTCACGAGGAACGGGACGTGCGCACGCAAGGCCTGGGCGACCGAGGAGTGGAGGAGCGGCCGGTCGGGAGGGACGCGCGTCGTCACCTTCGCCGCGTCGCCGTTCGCGGACGCCAGGGTCGGCGTCGCGGAGCCCGGAGCTCGATCGCCCGCCCCCGGTACCTCGTCGTGAGCGAGCACGTCCACGTTTCCGACCGCGCGGACGTCCGCGTCCTCGCCCTCGGGAACCGCGAGGAGCCAGTACTTCCCCGGCCTCTCCACGCGGAGGTGGACGACGTAGATGAACGAGGCCTTCGCGGTCGAGCCCCCGGGCACGCCGATTCGCTCGAGCTTCGCGGTCGCCGCGAGGAACGGCTTGGCCGAGAGCCCGCGAGCGAGCCAGACGCGTGCCGACGGCGGCGCGATGACGCGCCCGCTCGAGTCGACGATCAGGAACGAGACGCGAACGTCGCCGGGGGCGTAGTGATCCGTACCGGGCACGACCGCGACGTCGTCGCCTCCGGCACGCCATAGCTGCTCGAGGGTCTTGCCACCTCCGGGGACGCTTCCCGAAGAGGAAGCGCCCCCGCTCGAGCGGCCGCACGCTGCGAGGAAGAGGCACGACACCGCGACCAGTGCCGCCGCCGGGCGCATCGCGCCCAGTCTAGACAGCAGCACCGCCCGGCCGGACCTCCCTCGCCGGAGCTTGCGGGCGATCTACATGTGGCCGTCCGGCCAGGACAGGCCGTGGAAGCCACCGAACCAGGCGGCGAGCAGCGCCAAGCTCGTGAACAGCAAGAGCAACCGCAGCTTCATGGCGCGACCTCCTCTCTAGAAGCGGATTTCCTGGAGCGCCTCAGCGGCGTTCCGGTACAGGCGCGCAGCCTCGGCGTCGTCTCCTCGACGTGCCGCGAGGTCCCCTAGCGCGACCCACGCCTCCGCCCGGTGGCTGATCGACGCGAGCTGCTCTGCAGCCGCGTCGGCCGCCCGGAAGCATTCTTCCGCCTCGTCGTACCGCCCGCGCTCCAGCAACGCTCGTCCCAGAACGAGCTGCGACGGGCAGACCTCGTGCAGGAAGTCCTCCCTGCCTGCGAGCAGAGCGAGCGCCTTGCGGGCGGTCTCGTCTGCTTCGTCGTACTCGCCACGGCGCAGGTGCACCGTGGCCAATCCGCCGAGCGCCTGTGCGGCGTCGGCCGGAGAGTCCATCTCGAGCGCCCGTGCGAAGGACGCCTTCAAGTGCTCGAGGGCTTGATCCTCGTCTCCGAGCAGGAGCGTCAGCCCGCCGAGCGCGAGGAGGAGCCGGCCGACGTTCTGCTCGTCGTTGAGCTCCTGGTACAGCTCCTTCGCACGCTGCGCGTAGTTCCGCGAGAGCACCCAGTGACCCTGCCGCTGGGCGATGAGCGAAGCCTGGAAGTACGTGTTCGCGATCGCGCGTCTGTTGCCGAGGTCCTGAGCCAGCTCGAGTGCCCGCTCGACGTCCTCGTGCGCCGCGACGTAGTCCCGTTGCCGCCGGTGGCACCGCGAGCGCCAGCCGAGGATGTCGGCGCGCAGGAGGTCGCACGGCATCCCGGAGCGCTCCGCGAGCGCAAGGGCCTCGTCGAACAGCGCCACCGCGGTGCCGATGCTCGAGAGCTTGTAGCGGCAGACGCCGGTGCGGAAGAGCACGTCCGCGCGATCGACGTCCGAGAGCTCGGGCCGCTCCGCGAGCTCGCGGGCGCGGTCGAGAAGGGTCAGCGCGTCGCGGATCTCGCCGTTCTGCTGCAGCGCCCAGGCCTCGCCCGACAGGAGGCGGACCTCGAGGGCCGAGGCGCCGGTGCCCTCGACCGAGGTTCGCGCCGAGCGAAAGGCCTCGATCGCGTCGGGGTAGCGGTGGTCCTCGGACAGCGCCTCGCCGCGCGCGAGCAGCGCCTCCGCCTTCGTGCGCTCCTCCGTCGTGACGCCGACGGAGAGGAACGCCGGGTCGACCTGCAGCCGTTCCGCGAGCCACGTCAACGTCGCCTCGGTCGGACGCGTCTTCCCGCGCTCGATCTGACTGATGTACTCCTTCGAGAAGCGACCTCCGGCGAGCTCCGTCTGCGTCAGCCCGGCGCCGATGCGCAGCGACCGAAGGCGCTCGCCGAGCTGCTTCGACGCCAGCTGCATCGACGCCAACTGCGTCGACGATTCCGACTGCCGAGCTTCGACTGCCCCCTCGGAGGCGGGGCTCGTGGGCGTCGTGACGGGTTCGCTCATGCCTTCGCAGTCAATCTCGTCCGGGCCTGGGCCGCACTCCCCCCGCCGGGGGAGGTCCAACCCTGGTTCTCAGTCAAGTTCACCCTACCCGAAATCACTTGACCTAGCTACTTGACTTTTCTGGACACGGCTCCTATAGTCAGCCCCACAACCGCACCGGCCGGACGCCAGGCTGGATGCGAGGGCGCAACCCGCCGGATCCGCCGGTGAGCGCAGGCAGAGCGTGGCTGGGCCGCAGAGCCACGATTCTCCGGCTCGCCGCCCCGGGAGGGGTCGCCTCGAACGGAGAACGCCCCCGGAGCCGCAGCCGGGGGCGTTTTCACGTCGTGGGGGGGGGGGGGGGGGGGGGGGGGGGGGGGGGGGGGGGGGGGGGGG
>JBKPTS010000038.1:0-12432 GCA_046735575.1 Actinomycetota bacterium | reverse complement strand
GTCGTAGGGCTTTTTGCCGGCCAAGAGGATGGTCGAGAACGGAGCTCGCAGGAACTGGACGCTGCCGACCTTGAGCTGCTTCGCTATGTCGAGAGCGAGCGAGTGCTCGAACCCTGTCGGGTGCTTGATCGTGTTCCCAGACGCGCGTCCGTTCCAGAATCCTGGAGCGGGCAGGTCGAAGCCGACGACGAGCTTGCCGGGCTGCTTCGTCGGCAGGGCCTGGGTCTGGGCCGATGCGGTGACGGCCGTCGCGGCGCACACGCCGAGCGCCACCGCAGCGAGCGCGATTCGTCTCACTGAACCCCTCCTTGTTCGGGTCAAGGGCGAGAATCTAGCTTGCCCGCGACCGATTCCGGTCCTCAAGGTGCGTATCGTTAAGTCGTGATCGAAGAACCGGCCGTCGACCTCACGCTCGAGCCCCTCGACCACTTCGTGGTCATCCAGCCCGTGTCGGACGAGACGGAGACCCGCTCCGGGCTCATCCTCCCGGCCTCGGCGGCGTCCGCGGCCGCCTGCCGGACCGGGATCGTGACCGCCATCGGAAGCGAGGCCGACGGCATCGAGCCGGGCGACAAGGTGCTCTATCCGCGCGAGTCCGGCTACGACGTGCGCCTCGGCGGGATCGAGGTCAAGGTGCTGAAGCGCGAGGAGCTCATCGCGCGCATCCACGACTGAGCCAGGTCCTGTAGGGTCGGCCGCGATGCTCGCGCTCGTCGCCGCCTGGTCGTACGGATACGGCCTCGCCCTTGCCGCGCTCATCGCGTGGATCTTCGTCTGGTGCCTCGTGGCCGTGCGCGTCGTCCGACGGCGCGACCTCGGCGTCGGCGGCAAGCTGCTCTGGATCGTCGTGATCCTGCTCGTGCCGGTGCTCGGGCTCTTCGTCTACTTCCTGTGGGACGCGGCGCGGCCCCGGACGACCTGATCCCGGGCGGTCACCGCACGAGGCGGAGAAGGAGGGATTCGAACCCTCGAGGCAGGGATTTTCCCCACCTAACGCCTTAGCAGGGCGCCGCCTTCAGCCACTCGGCCACTTCTCCCTGAGCCGGCCAGGATATCGGACGTCCCCGGCGGATCCTCGACCCTGACCCGTGCCTCGCTACCCTAGGCGCCTCGGAGGGGTGCCGGAGCGGCCGAACGGGGCGGTCTCGAAAACCGTTAGGCGTGCAAGCGCCTCGAGGGTTCAAATCCCTCCCCCTCCGCTCAGCGACGGACGACCGGCACGGATATCCGCGTCTCGACCGCGCCGTCGAGCCTGCCAATTCCGCTGAACTTGGCCCTGACTACATTCGTCGGACCGACCGTCGTGTGCAAGAAGGCAACGCCTCGCTTGCCGCAGCGAGGGCCTTTGCCCTGACGGACGACGCAGATCTGTCCGTGAAGTGACCACTCGGACTGGAACTCGCCCGTCGCCTTCGCGTTGATCTCGACGACGTCCCCTAGGCGGACGCGACTGAGCGTGCGGCCCGATGAGGATGAGCTGACCCAGAGCTTCACGCCGGGAGCTAGCGACGGAGGCGGAGATTGCAGCTGCACGATCACGAGGACTGCCGTCGCGGACCACTCCGTCGCTGAGAGTTCGGCCTCCTGAGCGCGGACGCGCACGTAGTAGGTGCCGCTGGGCATCGGCTTTGAACCAAGAAAGGTCGTCCCTCCGGTCTCGAGGGACTCCCGATCGACGATGTTCCGCTGGAAAAAGGAGCCGTCGGCGCCAACCGCAGACGAGGTGGAGATCTCGATGAGATTCGGGGCCCACCCTTCGGCGAGGTCCCACGTCACCTGCGGGTGCCGGTTCACGCTGCTCGTGCACACGATCGACACAGATGCGGCCGTATGCGCCCCGACAGGACTCGCCAACAACGTCGCGATGACAGCGGCGACGACAAATACGCCCCACTTCATCTTCCTTGCCCCCTTGCCCATGAACCTGATTGAAGGGTACTCCCCTTCCGACAAAGTCCCGCCTGGCCGGCACGCGTCAACTCGGCACGCGAGGCGACTTCCAGAGCAAGACGATCCCCACCGTTGTCGCTGCCAGGCCGAGGACGTCCGTGAGATGAATGCCATGCCCGGCGAGCGGAAAGCTCAACAGCACCGGGTCACCGGTCGGGTTGAACCCGATGATGCCCGCGCCGACGTACACGGCTATTACTCCCACGATCCGCGCCAAGCGGAGCAGCCTAGACGTTGGATCGTGCGCGGAAGATGCGCCTTCGTCGCGCAGAGACCTCTGCGTGCCGAACCGGGCGTGCCTGGAGTCTTGCCCCGGACCGAACGTCTCCCTAGACTCGTAGATCGCGATGCGCCGAGCCGTCTGTGCGCTCATAGTCGGGCTCGTGGCCGCTCTCGGCACGGCCGGCGTGCGTGCGGATGAGGGTTCGGGAGCCGGCCGCGTGCCCCATATCGCATCCGTGGTCTTCGGACAGATTGGGAGCTCGGCGCCCCTCGTGGTCATCCGGGGGACGGGTTTCGGAGCTCGCCCACGACCGAATCCTTCGTACCGACCCGACCCGCCAAATGGGAACACCCCGCCCTATGGTTGTAGCGCAACGGGCGACGTCGGCTGGGACTACGGCACCCAGCTTTGGGTCTCTTTCACGACAACCACGGGTCGGCCACTCTGGTCGGCGGGACGCTATCGACCGAGCGTTCAGGAGCTGGACTGCATAGGGATTAGCCGCCTGAAGTACTCCCCCCCGATGATCACCTTCCACTTCGGCGCAGCCGGCCTGCGCGCGCTCGGCGCCGTACTCAACCACGGTTACCGATACACGGTCTCGGTCAAAGGTCGGGTGAAGCACGGAACGGTTCGCTAGCGTCGACCACTCCGCCGTTGTTCGTCGCATGCACCGCCGCCGTCGGCTCAGGCGGCCGTGAACTCCTCCAGGCCGGCGTAGTCGCCCCTGTCGCCGACGCCCGCGTGCCCCGGAGCCGGTTGCGCGAGGGGCACGAGGTGCGAGAGGACGCGGGGCCACGTCGGGATGACGAGCAGGTGACCCACATCGGGCACGACCTCGAGACGCGCGTCGGGCAGCCGCTCGGACCACCAGCGCCCGTGACGGGGGCCCGCGACCGGGTCGTGTGACCCGTAGAGGAGCAGCGTCTCCGCCTCGACCGCCTCGGGCTCGAATCCCCACGGCTGCGTGCAGTAGCCCGCGATGTCGGCGGCAAGGCCCGCCGTCCCCTGGGCGAACGCGGCGCGCAGCATCTCGCCCAGACGACTTCGGACTCCCGGGCGGTCGAGCTCGGGCTCGTCGGAGGTCACGGCGGCGAGAAGCCAGAGCGCGCTCGGGGAGAACGGGTCCTCGGGGACGAGCGAGGCGAGCCGGCGCTGGAGCTCCGCGTGCGCGTCCTGCGCCGTGAGGGAACGAAGCCGCTCGAACTCCGCGCGCTGCTCGGGGTCGATCCAGGGAACCTCCTCGTCGGGCGCTGGAGTGGCGGCGACGACGACTCGCCCCACGAGATCCGGGCGACGGGCTGCGAGTGCGAGCGCGACCCGCCCGCCGGCGGACCACCCGACCACGCCGACGCGCCCCGCGCCGACGCAGTCGAGCACCTCCGCGATGTCGTCGGCCGCGGACGCGACCGTCGCCCACTCGCCAGGCGAGACGGGATCGGAGCGCCCGTACCCCGGCCGGTCCACCGCGAGCAACGTCACGTTGCTCGCGTACGTCTGCTCCGGATCGGGATCGAAGAGACCTGCTCCGGGCGCGCAGTGGCAGAAGACGACGAGCCGGTGCTCCCGCTCCTCGGCGCCCGACGGGTCGGGCCAGATGGCTCGGGTCCTCGTGAAATTGACTGCGACGCGACGGCCCGACTCGAGAACGATGCGCATCGCCCGACGCTACCGGCCATTCCCGCCACCTTCTGTCGTGTTCACCACATAGCCTCCGTTCGTGCGCGCCAGCCGCCTCGTCTCGTTTCTGCTCCTGCTGCAGACGCGGGGCCAGCTCACGGCGCTCGAGCTGGCCGAGCGGCTCGAGGTCTCGGAGCGGACGATCCAGCGCGACGCGCAGGCTCTGGCCGCCTCTGGAGTGCCGATCGCGTCCGTGCGCGGGCCCGCGGGCGGCTACCGGCTCGAGCGCGGCTATCGGACGAAGCTCACCGGGCTGGACGCGACGGAAGCGGAAGCGCTGTTCGTCGGGCCGGCCGCGGAGCTCGGCCTCGGGCGCGAGCTCGCGGCAGCACGCCTGAAGCTCCTCGCCTCGCTGCCCTCGGAGCTGCAGGAGCGTGCGGGGCGAGCGGCACAGCTCTTCCACGTCGACACACGCGGCTGGTTCCGGGAGGAGGATCGGGTTCCGTACCTCCCCGTCATCGCGGGAGCGCTCTGGCGGGGAAGGCGGCTCGACATGCGCTACCGGGAGGGGCCGGCCCTCGTCTCGCGCCGGCTCGACCCACTCGGCCTGGTGCTCAAGGCCGGAGTCTGGTACCTGCTCGCCCGCCGCCGCGGCGAGGAGCGCGTCTATCGCGTGTCCCGGATCGTCTCGGCGCGTGAGCGGGCGGAGGAGTGCGCCCGCGACCCGGACTTCGACCTCGCGGCCGCGTGGGCGAGCCGTTCGGAGGCCTTCGAGCAAAGCCGGACCTGGGTCGAGGTGACGGTGCGCGTCCCCAGGAGCCAGGTGCGCCACCTCCGCGGCGCCCGCGTTCTCGAGGACGGAGAGCGGCCGACGGTCGTCGCGCGCTTCGACGGGCTCGGCCACGCGTTCCACGGTCTTCTGAGCTGGGGGCCGGAGGCCGAGGTGCTCGCCCCGGAAGAGCTCCGCGTGCGCATCGCGGCCGCCGCCGCGGAGACGGCGGCGCTCTACGCGGACGGCGACGCCCGGTCAGTACCCGTTCAACATTCCGACGCGTAGCCCGAGCGACCTCCCGGCGGCGCGCAGGAGCGCCGCGCCGCGCGACAGAGACCGGTCGGCTTGCACCGCGTCCCGCGTCGCGGCCGCGACCTCGCCGCTGTCGTTGCGCGCGAACGCGAGGCGGCTCTCCACCCCGCGCAGCGTGAGCCGGAACCCGCGGAGCGCGAGCGCGCGTGCCCGCTGTAGCTCGGGTGTGGTCTGCCGGAGCGCGCGGATGCGCGCGAGCGTCTCGAGCAGCCGGGCCTGGAGCGTTTCCGGGTCGGTCGTGCCCCGGACCTCGGCCACCCCGTCGCTGACGGCGCTCCGGAGCGGGCCGGTCGACTGGTCGCCGGAACCCCCGCAGCCGGTAGCGATGAGCAGGATCGAGAGAACGAGCGGAGGGGCAGCACGCGTCATCGGGAGACGGTCGCCTCGAGAGGCTGACAGGTAGGGCACCAGTACGCGGTCCGGTTCGAGTCGCCGAGGCCGCGAGAGCGGATCGGCGTACCGCAGCGCGGGCACGGTCGTCCCGCTCGCCGGTAGACGGCGCGCGCCGTCCTCCCGCCGGCCACCGACGCGCGCATCCGCTCCCGCGCGAACGCAAGCGCAGTCCCGAGCTCCTCGTCACTCGTGCCGCCGATACGCCGCCACGGCGAGAGCCGCGCGTGCCAGAGCGCCTCCGCGAGCCACATGTTCCCGATACCGGCGACCAGGCGCTGGTCGAGCAGGGCTTCACCGACGAGCCGCGCCGGATCCGAGCCGCGAACGCGCCGGACGAGCTCGTCGACCTGAGTCTCGTCGGCGAGCAAATCCGGACCGAGTCGGCGGAGCGGGCGTCGGTCGAGCACGAGCACGGGGCCGTTCCACTGGCGCGCCTCCCACTCGCCGCCCCGCAGCACGAGCCAGGGGAGGCCTCGAAGAGGCGCTCCTCGCCGCTCCAGCCTCCAGCGGCCCCGCATCCGCAGGTGGCTGCGGAGCACGACTCCTCCTTCGAAGCCGAGCAGCAGGTGCTTCCCGAGCGCTCCCACCGACTCGAGCACCCGGCCGTCGAGCACCCGCGCCACGCCGGTCGCCTGCCCCTGGGGATGCGGGCTCTCGGCGACGATCCGCTCCCCGACGAGCGGCTGCAGGAGAGCAGCGGCGCGATGGAGCGAGTCGCCCTCGGGCATCGCTCAGGCCGCGAGGGCGGTCTCGAGTTCCCGGAGCGCGTTGAAGATCGACTCCGAGAACGTCGGATAGGGCTGGATCGTGTCGAGCAGGACGTCCAGCGGCACCGCCGCGCGCACGGCGAGCGTCAGCTGGCCGAGCCACTCGCCCGCCTCCGGTCCGACGGCAGTCGCGCCCACGAGAACGCGCTGTCCACGGTCGGCCGCGAGCTTCACGAGACCGGTGCGCCGCGGGCGCTCGTACGTGGAGAGTCTTCCGCCCGTGATCTGAAACGAGGCCGTGACGACGCCGTCGCCCTCCATCGTCCCGACGCTCGCCACCTGCGGGTCGGTGAAGACGGCCGCCGGGATCGCCCGGTAGTCGGCGCGCGTCTCGCGGCCCGCGATGTTCGCGGCGGCGACCCGCGCCTGGTACTTGCCGACGTGCGTCAGCAGGGCCACTCCCGCCGCATCGCCGATCGCCCAGACGCCCGGGCCTGCGCACAGCCGGTCGTCGACCGCGATCCCGTGCCGCTCGAGCCGGACTCCGAGCTGCTCGAGGCCGAAGCCCCGGACGGTGGGCTCCCGTCCCGCGGCGACGAGGATCTGCGCTGTCTCGAGCGTGTCGCCGGACTCGAGCTCCACCTCGACATGTCGTGCGTTCCGCTCGACCCGGCCGGCGCTCGCTTCGGTCCTGACCTCGATCCCCTCGCCCTCGAACGCCGCGCGCAGCATCTCCCCGGCCTCGCGATCGAGGCGAGAGAGCAAGCGCTCGTTCGGGCCGACGATCGTCACGCGCGACCCCAGGCGGCGGTAGAACTGCGCGAGCTCGCACCCGACGGGCCCGCCGCCGAGCACCAGGAGGCTCTCCGGGACCGCGGGCGGCCACACGGCCTCGCGATTCGTCCAGTAGCCGGCTTCCTCGAGGCCGGGGATGGACGGGATCGCAGGCGTGGAGCCGGTGGCGACGACCAGGTGCTCGTACTCGATCCGGCGCTCGCCGACCGCCACGACGCCGGGCTGCACGACCTGCGCCTCCCCGCGCACGAGCTCGGCGCGGTTGTCCTCGAGCCAGCCGGCGTGCCACGCGTCGTTCCGGCCGTCCGTCACCTGGTCCCGCCACCAGAAGACGCGCTCCCGGTCGAGGTCGCCGGTCACCGCCTCCGCCGCGCCGGGGGCGATCCGCGCCGCCGCGAGCACCTCGGCGGGACGCAGGAGCGTCTTAGTCGGCAGGCAGGCGTAGTACGAGCACTCGCCGCCAGCCAGCCCGCGCTCGACGACGATGATCTCGACGACCTCGTCGAGCGCGCGCAACGCGCCGACGAAGTGCTCGCCGGCAGCCCCGGCGCCCAAGACGACCACCCGACCGTTCGCGCTCACACTCAGGCTCCTTCCCGACGCGAGAGGAGACCCCTCGCGGGGTCTCGGATGAGGCGGAGAGGGCGGGATTTGAACCCGCGACGCACCTTTCGGCACGTACGCGATTTCCAGTCGCGCTCCTTCGGCCGCTCGGACACCTCTCCGGGCCGCCTCAGCCTATCGAGCCGAGCCCGGGCGGAGGGCCGTCCAGCTGCGGGACGGCCCTCCGGCGAACCGTCAGACGTTCTCGAGCGCAGGCTCCGCGTGCGGCGCCTGCTGCGGCTGCAGATCGCGACCCCGAACCATGAAGATCGAGACGAGCAGTCCGGCGAACGCGATGCCGGCGCCCGCCCAGAACGCGTTCACGAACCCGTCCGTGAGCGCGGAGGCCTGGGCGGTCCCGCTCTTCAGCGAATCGGTGGTCGTCGAGACGGCGATCGTCGAGAGGATCGCGATGCCGACTGCGCCTCCGATCTGCTGCGACGTGTTGATCAGCCCGGATGCGAGCCCGGCCTCCTGCGGCTTCGTGCCCGCGAGCGCCGCGATCGTGATCGGCACGAAGGCGAACGGAATCGCGATCCCGAGGACGAGGAAGCCCGGGAAGAGATCGGCCCAGTACGAGCCGTCGACGGACACCTGCGTGAACAGGAGCAGCCCCACGGTGAGGAGCGCCATGCCGACGACGAGCACCGGCTTCACGCCCACCCTGTTCACCCCGGCGGCTGCGACATTCGCCCAGATGATCGCCGTGCCCGCGACGGCGAGGTACCCGACTCCCGTCTTCAGCGGCGAGAAGCCGAGAACCTCCTGCATGTACAGCGTGAGCATGAGGAACATCGAGAAGAGCGCCGTCCCCATGATGAAGCCGGCGATGTTCGCCGCCGTCAGGGTCTGCAGGCGGAAGATCGAGAACGGCACCAGCGGGTCACGCTGGCGCTGCTCCCAGAGCGCGAACGCCGCGAGCAGCAGTCCGGAGGCGACGAAGACGCCGATGGTCTTCGCCGAGCCCCAGTGCCAGGTCTGGCCCTGCGTGATGCCGAGCACGAAGAGCACGAGCCCCGAGGTCACGAGCACCGCTCCGGGGACGTCGTGGCTCTGCCCGTGCGCGTCCTTGCTCTCGCTGAGCAGGACCGGAGCCAGCACCAGCGCCAGGATCCCGACCGGGACGTTCACCCAGAAGATCCACTCCCAGGACAGGAGGTCCGTGAGGATCCCGCCCATAAGGACGCCTGCGGCCGCCCCGAATCCGCCCACGGCTCCCCAGGCGCCGAGGGCGATGTTCCGCTCGCGGCCTTCCCTGAAGGTGACCGTCAGGATCGACAGTGCCGACGGCGTGATCGCGGCCGCGCCCAGACCCTGCAGCGCCCGGGACGCGATCAGCGAGGCCTCGCTCCACGCGAGCCCGCAGAGCAGCGAGCCCAGCGAGAAGACGATGAGCCCGGCCATGAAGACCCGCTTCCGGCCGATGATGTCCGCCAACCGCCCGCCCAGCAGCAGGAAGCCGCCGAAGACGAGCGCGTAGGCGCTGATGACCCACTGCAGGTTCTCCTGCGAGAAGTGCAGATCCGTCTGGATCGAAGGCAGGGCCACGTTCACGATCGCGATGTCGAGGACGACCATGAACTGCACGGCGCAGAGCAGCGCCAGCGCAAACCATTTCGTGCGTTCAGAGGCAACCAATGTGGTCTCCCCTCCTTTCCGGTTTCTCTTTCTCCGTCATCTCCATGACGAGTGGCGGAGGCTACAACAGACACTTGTAAATTGCAAGTTAAGACTTGGACTTTGAAAGGAAGTGGTGTAAACTGGCAAGCCATGGCGAAGACGTACGCGCAGTACTGCCCTCTCGCGCATGCCCTCGACCTGGTCGGGGAGCGCTGGTCGCTGCTCGTCGTGAAGGAGCTCGTCCACGGGCCGCTGCGCTATTCCGACCTCCAGGACCGCCTGGGCTGCCCCACGAACATTCTCGCCGCCCGCCTCAAGCGCTTCGAGCAGGAGGGCCTCGTCGCCCGGCGCCGGCTTCCGCCCCCGGCCGCGTCCTCGGTCTACGAGCTCACCGAGTACGGCGCCGCGCTCAAGCCGGTCCTGCACGAGCTCGCCCACTGGGGCGCGCGCTCGCTCGGGCCTCCTCCGTCCGATCTCGAGGAGTGTCGCGGCTGGCTCGTGAACGCCCTCGAGCTCACGCTTCCCGAGTGCGGCTTCGAGGGCTGCGTCGAGGTGCGCATCGGCTCCGAGCGCGCCTGGGTGACGGAGCAGGGCATCTTCGACGCACCGCCTGCGGACCCGGACGCGGTCGTCCGCGGCAATGCGCGCGGTCTCTACCACCTGCTGATCGACGGCGACCTCGAGCACCTTCGCATCGACGGCAGGCGCGAGCTCGTAGAGCAGCTCGTCGCGCGAGAGCCTGCCGCGGCGGCAGTCGCGTAGGCTCGACGGAGCGACCCGAGCGCAGGGGCCGGCTTTGCCGGCTCCGGAGCGGGAACCGCCTACTTCCCGGCGACCGACGAGACGTACGCCGCGACGTCCTGGATCTGCTGCGGCGTCAACTTGTCCTTGAACGGCGGCATGATCGCCCCCCCGTTCGTCACCTGCGTGACCACCCTGTCGTAGGGCGGCTTCAGCTGGTCGAGGTTCGGCCCCACCGTCCCGCTCGTGCCGGCGTCCTTCAGCGTGTGACAGCCGCCGCACGGCTGCGAGAGGAAGATCTGCTTGCCGGCCGTCGCATCGCCCTGCTGTCCGGCTGTCGTGGTGCCGGAGGGGGTGGTCGAGGTCTGGCTCGTGGACGTCTGAGTCGTGGAGCTCGGAGCTGTGGAGCTCTGAGACGTGGCTGTCGCGGTCGTCGAGCTCGGCGGCGGAGGTGCAGGCGTCGTCGTCGCCGGGAGCGTCTGGTTCTCGGCCGTCTGCGTCCCGCCCTCCGCGTTCGCGGCCTCGGCCTTCTTCTCGCCGAGATTCGCGAGCAGGAGCACCGCCGTCAGCTGGCACGCGAAGAGGACGATCGCTCCCGCGATGAACCAGCCGAGGTGCCGCGACGGGAACTCCGGCCGCCAGCGTGGGACGAGGAGCGCGACGGTCAGCGCGAACGCGATGAAGGTGAGCGCGACGCCGAGCAGCAGCGCCTCGTAGCCGGTCAGCGCGAGCGGCACGGATCGGAAGCTACCAGCGGTTCCTGCGCGGGAGCGCGACTACTGCTCGAGCGGCGCCATGGTGAGGCCGAAGCCGCGCAGCTGCGACCAGTAGAGCTCCGCCGGCTCCTTGTGGCCGGACCAGACCATCGCCTGCCCGGTGTTGTGGATCCGGTTCGCGAGCGCCAGGCCCTTGTCGTAGCTGAGCCCCGGCAGGACGCTCGACAGCGCGAACGCGACGCCCTGGAACGTGTTGTGGTCGTCGTTCAGGACGATCACGTTCCACGGCCGCCCGAGCGCGGAGCCGGACGGCCCTTTCGTGCGCTCGCGAGGCGGCGTGAGGGTGCCGGTCGGCATGCTCTGACGGTACCAATCTCCCGCTCGGGCTTCCCGCTACCCTTGGCGCCTCCCGGGCGCATAGCTCAGCGGGAGAGCGCTCGCTTCACACGCGAGAGGTCCCTGGTTCGATCCCAGGTGCGCCCACCTCACCTCTTCGGCTCGGCTGCTGGGATCAGAACCGGCCGC
This sequence comes from Actinomycetota bacterium, assembly GCA_046735575.1. Lineage (GTDB taxonomy): Bacteria > Actinomycetota > Thermoleophilia > Gaiellales > Gaiellaceae > GMQP-bins7. The sequence goes on along the minus strand of JBKPTS010000038.1, from coordinate 1,455 downwards.
GGGGCTCGTAGCTCCCGCGCCGGGCGCCGACCGAGACGAAGGTCATGCCCTCGGGGCCGGCGACGGGGCAGCGCAGCGTGCCGGGATCGAAGCGGACGAAGGAGCCTTCGCGCACCGGCACCTCTTCGCCCTCGACCCGCCAGGCACCCGAGCCGCGAACGACGATCGAGACCTCCTCCTGCCCGCTCTCCGCCTCGTCGTGCTCGTGGCCTTCGGCGCCCGGCTGGAGCTCGAACCAGTTGATCCCGAACGCCTCGACCCCGAGCTCACGCCGCACGAACCGCACCGAGCCGCCCGGGCCCGAGCCTTCGAGCTCGGCGACGTTCACCACGGAGTACCCCATCTCAGATCGCCGCGACGGTCGCGGTGTCTTGCGCCCGGGCCGTCGACGTCACCGTCGGCCCGCGCCACAGCGCGTCCTGGCCGAGCGGGAGGCGCTCGACTCGCGCCTCGCCCAGAAGGTCGACGAGCGCTTGCTCTGCTCCCGAGAGATCGGCGACGTAGTCGGGCCCTTCCGCGAGGAGCGCGGCCACCTCTGCGGTGGTGAGACCGTCGGGGAAGAAATCGAGCAAGGGCCCAGGGCTCTCTGGAGGCGGCGTGCGCTCGAGGGTCGGGTCGAGGTTCGCGAGCAGGACGTCATAGGCGAGAAGGGGTTGCCAGCCGCCGGCGACGAAGCGGGCGCCGTCGCGCTCGAAGACGACCGACGGAGCGGTGAAGCGAACGGGGCCGTCGGAGGTGGACGTCTTCCCCTGCGCCTCGGCAGCCGTCCCGGCCGCGCTCCGCGCATCCGCCTTGTCCGCCTCGTAGGCCCGCGTGACCTCCTCGTCGTCGAGGCTCGCCACGATCGCGTCCGCGTCGAGCCCGGGCACTTGCCGTAGCGTCGCCCGAATCCGCTCGTCGTCGTCGAGCAGGAGCGTCGTCGTGAAGTTCCCGAGCTGGAGCGCACGGAGGACGCGCCACTCGCTCCCGGGCTCGAGGAGCCGCGCCGCGACGACGGCCCGGCACCCGCGGCCGGTGGCGGCTGCGCGTTCCTTCGCCGTGAGTGCGAACGGCATCCCGTAGCGGTCGCGGAACACCGAGTGGCGCCGAGCGGCGCGGCCGGGGTCATAGCGCGCCGAGCTCGGCTCGTCGCGCAGCCCGATCATGACGAGCCGCCACTCGAGCTGCTCCCGAAAACGCCATTCGAGCACCCGCAGCGCCGGGCTCGCCGAATACGCCCACGGACAAGCCGCGTCGGTGTACAGGGTCGCGCGGATCATCCGTCGATCGTAGTCGCCGAGCCCGAGGCTACGAGGAGTCGCGCTGGAGGACGAGTGCTACCCTCCTGCGTGCCCGGCCGCGCTAGGTGGGGAGTCAGCGGTTCCCTGAACCCGAAATCCGCTCCATGCGGGGCCGAACGCCGTCCGAGGGCGGCGTCGTCGGGACTGGGTCTGCGCGCGCGGCGTTGACAGATCG
>JBKPTS010000037.1:0-24319 GCA_046735575.1 Actinomycetota bacterium | reverse complement strand
CCTCTGGGTAGGTACCGCCTTCAATTGCGGCGGCGACTTGGTCGACGGCCCGAAGCGGCACGACGTGTACGTGCAGCACGGCAGACGACGATTCCAGTGCCTGCGGAGGTATGCATCTACCGAGTACCTCGGCCGTTTTGGCGGCCACCCACATCAGTGAGCGGACCGAGTCAACCGCCCCACCAACATCTCGTCGGTCACGGGTTTTGGGCGGAGCTCCGGCGCGAATCTCGGGCGAGCGCGCGACCATCGCCACGAAGTCGGAATCCTCGAGCCAGCGTTTGATCGTGCTGACGCTGACCCGAGCCGCACGAGCGGCTTCAGATTGGGTGCCCTTGGCTCGTAGGACCTGGGCGGCCTTCCGACGTTGTTGCTGAGAAGCAGCCATCCTGCTTCGACTCTAGCCCCCGACTTGCCATTTTCCGCAAAAGCCCATTCTCGACCAAATTGGGCTACAAAATGAGCTTCGATAAGAAGACTGCAATCCCAATGTTCAAGCCAAAAACTGGGGAGGTGAGTCGACAAGTCCGCCGCTCTGTCCACTGAGCTACGGGCGCCCGCAGGCAAAGGGTAGTCGGCGCGCAGGCGGAGGCGCCCTACCGCGCCTGGAGGACGAGCGGCGCGCAGGGCGCGCCGGTCTCGTCCCGTACCGGGTTCCCCCGCGCGTCCTTCGGCGCGACCGTCAGCGTCCTCGCGTTCACCGTCACCTCCGCGTAGCTCGCGACGTCGAGCGCCGCGCAGCTCATGCCGAGACCGGACGGGGGCGGCGGCTTGAAGAAGGCCGCGCCGATGAGCGCGGCCGCGCCCTTCGCGTGGAGCAACGCGTCGACCTCCTGCGCGAACGTGTTCGTCGCGACCGGGCCCGTCACGACCTCCCACATCCCCGAGCCCTCGACCTGGCCGCCGAGCGTCTGGTACCGCACCTCGTCGACGAGGTTCGCGTGCGCGTCGGTCGTCAGGAAGACGACGTCCTTCACGTTCGCCTGCAGGAAGTGGAGCAGCCGGTCGCGCTCCGCCTGGTAGCCCTCCCAGCGGTCGTACGGCCGCGCGTAGTACTGCTGGATCGGCACCTCGTTCACGACGACCTTGAACGTCGCGGTCGACGCCTGGATCGCCCTCGTGAAGGCGGCGTACTGCGCGGCGCCGAGCATCGTCCGAGCGGGGTCGCCGATCGCGGCGAGGCACGTCGAGCTGACGGGGGTCTCGAGCTGCGGAGCGAGCGTCGCGAAGGCGTTGCGAACGGACTGCGGCGCGGTCGGCGCGATGTCGGCGTTGCAGGCCTTCGTCGCCTCCGCGCTTCGGAACGACCGCTCGTCGAGGAAGAAGAGCTCGAGGTTCTTGCCCCAGCGGACGGAGCGGTAGAGGCCGAGGCTCGGCGAATACGTCACGGGCGAGTAGTCGCGGAACGCCTTCATGCCGGCCGCATAGAGCGCCTCGCCGTCCTCCGGGCGCGTGAAGTCGTTCACGAACTCGTGATCGTCCCACTGGCTGTTGAGGCCGGTGGCAGCGCGGAGCCGGCGGAGAGCGAAGAGCGCCAGGCCGAGGCGGTACTTCTCCCACTTGGCCGCGACCGTGCGGGCCGGCCGCGAGCCTGCGACATCGCTGTCCGAGTAGATCGTGTCGCCGAGGTTGACGTTGAAGTCGTTCCCCTCGGCGGCCATCCGGCCGTAGACCTCGAAGTGGTTGAAGCCCGGCTGGCCGTTCGCCTTGGGAGTCGCGTCCGCGTCGCCCGAGACGGCGAACCGCACCCTCACGTCCGCGCTGCTCGACGGCGCTGTCTCGAACGAGCCCAACGGGCTCCTCGCCGCGCCCTGCCGGAACCGGTACCAGTAGCGCCTGCCGGCGAAGAGCCGGTCGACCTGCGCCTGCACCGTGAGGTCGTTCGCGGGCAGCGCGCGCAGGGTGAGGCTTCGAACTGAGCTCGAGAAGGAACGCGACGGCGATACCTGGAGCTGCACCGGACCGGAGTGAGGCGCGCGCGTCCAGAGGATCGCCGAGTCGGTCCTGACCTCTCCGGCCGCGACGCCGAAGCGGAAGCGGAGCGCGGTTCCGTCGGCGCGTGCCGAGGCGAGGACGAAGGCGAGAAGCGCTGCGAGAACGGCGGCGCGGCGCACGCCGGCGAGACTACGCAGGCTCCGCGGAGTGGTCAATCTCCTCACGCCGCTCCTCCTCCTCGAAGAAGCGGACGAACCAGAAGGCGAAGATCGCGAAGAACACGACCGCCTGCTCGAAGGCCATGAGCAGCCCGGCCAGCTGCTGGTCGGCGAGCGGGCTCAGGCCCCAGAGGCGCAGGGGCGCGTCGACGTAGAACCCGTAGATCGCGTTCGGGACGAGCGCGAGCACGAGGCCGATCGGGCTCGCGAGCACGAAGGCGGCGAAGACGACGGCGGCGCGCGCCCCCGCGCTCAGCCGGTGCGGCGCGTCCTGGACGACGCTCCACCAGAGCCCGAGGCCGGTCAGGAAGTAGCACGCGTGCTCGAGGTGCAGGAGCGAATCGGGACGCTCGAGCGCGGTGTCGTACACCCACGGCAGGTGCCAGAGCATGTAGTTCGCGAGCCAGAGCGGGAGCGTGAGCGCCGGGTTCGTCAGCGTGCGGACGATGCGGGGGCGCGCGATCACGGCGGCGAGCGCGGGAGGGATCGCGAGGACGACGAGCAGGGGCGCCCATTCGGCGAGCACGACGTTCTGGAAGAGGTGAACGGTGAGCAGGTACATCATCGCGAGCATGTGCAGCGGCGAGACGCTGACGGCGAGGAGCAGCAGCACCGCGAGGGCGAAGCAGGCGATGCGCCACCAGGCGGCGGGGTGGCGGCTGATCGCGATCGCGTACGCGGCGGCGAGGAGGAGGGTGACGAGCCCTTCGGGATTCCACGTCCACGCGTAGGGATCCACGGCGGTACGCTAACGCTACGCGGGCGTAGCTCAGTTGGTAGAGCGCTGCCCTTCCAAGGCAGATGTCACCGGTTCGAGCCCGGTCGCCCGCTTCCATCCGGCCGCGGCGCTACGCTGTTTTCCGTCATGAAAACGGTAGCCTTCCAAACCGCGCGGAGGCTGAGGGAAGTCGAAGGGCTCTCGGTGAAGGAGATCGCCGCGCGTGTGGGCATCTTTCAGTCCTCCGCCAGCGTCTGGGTGCGCGACATCGAGTTGACACGCGGCCAGCGCCTCGAGCTCGTAGAACGCGCAAAGCGTCGCCGTAAGAGGTCGAGGATGGCGCACTTCCGTGCGCGGAGAATCGCGTTTCCAGGACGCCGGTCGGCTGAGTGCTCGTCGCGGTGATGCACTTCACGCCGCCGGCTGCATGCTGTACTGGGCCGAAGGGTCGAAATCGAAGAACGCCGTCCAGTTCGTCAATTCCGACCCGGCGATGGTGCGCTTCTTCGTCGACTTCCTGCGTGGCGAGTTGGCCGTGCCAGACGCAGCCTTCCGTATCGACTGCAACCTCTTCGCCGACCATGCCGAGCGGCAGCGCGAGATCGAGGAGTTCTGGCTGGACACACTCGACCTGCCGCGCTCCTGTCTCAGGAAGTCGACTGTCAACGTCTATTCCAAGTACAGCGAGAAGAAGCGACAGAACAAGCTGCCCTACGGAACCGTCCGCGTCTGCGTCCACTCGACGGCGGTCGTGCAGAGCATCTACGGCGCGATTCAGGAATACGGCGGCTTCGACCGGCCCGAGTGGCTCGGGTGAGACGCAGCGCTACCCCTCGCGGACGACCGCGTACCAGACGCGCTCGGCGACGTCGACGACCACCTCGCCGATCCGGGCGAGCCGGCGGTAGAGCTCGCGCCGAGCCATCACCTCGCGCAGGTCGTCCTGCGCCAGGAGCCGGGCCATCGCGTCGCGGTAGACCTTCTCGATGCGCCGCTCGGCGCGCAAAGCCTCGTTCGCCTTCCGGGTGGCACCGGCTCGGCCGCTCCCGAAGAGCTCGACCGCCTCGCACAGCAGGTGCACCGACTCGGCGAGCGCCTCGCACATCTCGGCCAGGTACTCGTCCGGCGGGCACTCCATCACCTCGCTCTCGCGGATCAGATCCTTCGACTGATTGAGGATCCAGTCGATCCCGCGTGACAGCGTGTAGAGGTCCTCCGGCTCGATCGGCGTCGAGAACGCGGTCGTCAGCGCCTCCTCGAGCTCCCGCTTGTGCTCGTCGCCGCGGTGCTCGAGCGCGCGGATCGCCGCGTCCTGGTCCTTGTCCCCGTGTGCCCACGCCACGAGCGCGTCGACCCCCTCGCGCGTCACGTCCATCTGGCGCCCGAGCATCGCGAGCACGTCGGGCGTATCGGGGAGGAACCAGCGGTGGACCTTCACGTCACGAGCCTCCAGAGGCCGAGCGCCGCGGCCGCGAGCGCCGCGGTCGCGGGGATCGTCGTGAGCCAGGCTATCCCGATCTCGCGGACGACCGCCCAGCGGATCTTCTTCCACCGCCGTCGCCCGCCTCCGACTCCGACGACGGAAGAGGCGACGACATGCGTGCCCGAGATCGGAGCCCCGGCGAAGGTGGCCGCAAGGATCACCGAGGCCGAGCTCGACTGGCTCGAGAGGGCGTCGAGCGGCCGCAGCTCGTAGATGCGGCGGCCGATCGTGCGCACGATGCCCCAGCCTCCGAGCAGCGTGCCGCCGGCCATCGCCAGCGCCGCGCCGAGCGTGGCGAGGAACGGTGCGTCCAGCGACGAGATGGAGCCGTCGGCGAAGAGCACCGCGACGATGATCCCGACCGACTTCTGCGCGTCGTTCGCCCCCTGCCCGATCGCGAGCAGGCCGGACGAGAGCCACTGGCCCTCGCGCAGCGGCCGCTCGACGCGGCGCGTCGCGCGTCGCAGGGCCCTCCGTCCCACCCGGATCAGCGCGTACCCCGCGGCCGCGCCGACCATGGGCGACAACGCGAGCGCGACGAGCGTCCCGAGCACGCCGACAGGGCGCCAGCCGTCGAAGCCACCCCAGTTCACCGCGTCGATGCCGCCGGCGGCGAGGGCCGCGCCGACGAGGCCACCGACGAGCGCGTGGGTCGAGCTCGAGGGCAGGCCGCGCGACCACATGAGCGTGTTCCAGAAGAGGGCCGCGAGCAGCGCCGCGGTGGTGACCTCCAACGTCTCGCCTCGACCTACGTCCGCGATGCCCGCGATCGTGGTCGCGACCGCCGAGCCGAGGAGCAGCGGGCCGAGGAAGATCCCGACGGTCGCGATGAGGAGCGCGACGCCCGGCCGGGCTGCTCGGGTCGCGACCAGGGTCGCGATCGAGTTCGCGGCGTCGTGGATCCCATTCGTGAACGCGAACCCGAGCGCGAGGGCAATGGCGAGAACGAGGCCGGCGTCCACTCCAGGAGACTAGGGACGAGCAGCGGCGACAGGAGATCGCCGGCCTGCGGCGAAACGGGCAGCGGCAAACGACTCGTCGGAGGTCTCCCCGAGATGGATCACCCGCTCCCGACCCGCATCGTCGCAGAGGCACTCGGCACGTTCCTCTTCTTCTTCCTCGGCTTCAGCGGCATCGGGGTCGCCGTCTACACCCAGGGCGCGGCGATCAGCCCGTTGGGGATCGCCGCCGGGTTCGGCTTCGGCCTCGCGCTCGCGATCACCGCGTTCGGGCACGTGTCGGGCGGCCACTTCAACCCTGCGGTCAGCGCCGGCCTCGCGGTCACGGGACGCTTCCCGCGCGGCGACGTCATTCCCTACTGCGTCGCCCAGCTCATCGGCGGCTTCGTCGCCGTGCTGGTGATGGCGGTCGTCTACGGAAGCCGCGTGACGAACGTTCTCGAAACCGAGCCCGGAGCGGGCATCGACGACTGGTCGGCGCTCCTCCTCGAGTTCATCGCCACGGCGCTCTTCGTGATGGTCATCCTCACCGTGGCGACCGACCAGCGCGCGCCGTGGGTCGGTGTCATGGCGCCCTTCCTCATCGGGCTCTTCATCTTCACGGCTGCCTCGAGCGTCGGCCCCGAGTCGGGCGGCTCGTTCAATCCCGCGCGCTCGCTCGCTCCGGTCCTCTACAACCAAGACTGGAGCAACCTCTGGATCTACATCGTCGGCCCGCTCGCGGGTGGAGTCTTCGGGGCGGCGGTCTGGACCTATGTGTGCGCCCGCGAGGGGCTGCGCACGCGTCGGGTGGCCGAAGGCGCCTGAGGCTCCATCGGGGTGGCCGGATTCGGACCGGCGACCTCCCGCTCCCAAAGCGGGCGCTCTACCAGGCTGAGCTACACCCCGTAGCCACCACAGCTTACGGGTAGCGTCCCCGGGCGATGGTCGACGCGCCCTTCGTGCCGGCCGAGGAAGGGCTCCTCGACGAGCGACCGGGTCTCGGGTATCTCATGGTCGCAACGGCAGCCACGCTCTTCGCCCTGAACGGGAGCGTCTCGAAGGTCGTCCTCGGGTCCGGTCTCTCCTCGCTCCAGCTCGCCCAGATCCGTGCGACCGGGGCGGCGCTCGGCCTGCTCCTCTTCCTCCTCCTCTTCGCCCGGGCCAGCCTGAGAGTCGATCGCAGAGAGCTCGCGTTCCTGGCGCTGTTCGGGGTCGTGGGGGTCGCCTCCGTGCAATGGCTCTACTTCGTGGCGATCGACCACCTTCCGATCGGGGTCGCCCTGCTCATCGAGTTCACGGCGCCTCTCTTCGTCGCGCTGTTCGTCCGCTTCGTCTACCGCGAACGCATTCGCAGCCGCATCTGGGCGGCGTTGACGCTCTGCATCGTGGGGATTTCGATCGTCGTCGAGCTCTGGAGCGGCGTCGGGTTCGACACGATCGGGATGGCCGCGGCCTTCTGCGGGGCGCTCGCGCTCACCGCGTACATGCTCATGGCGGAGCGCGAGCGGAGGCATCGCGACCCCGTGTCGCTCTCGTTCTACGGCTTCGGTTTCGCCGCTCTCTTCTGGGCGCTCGTGCAGCCAGTCTGGCAGTTCCCGTGGAAGGTGCTCGGCGACCGCGTCTCGCTCCAGGGCAACCTCTCCGACTACACGGCGCCGGTCTGGCTCCTCGTGGCGTTCGTCGTCGTCGTCGGGACGATGATCACGTTCAGCCTGCTGACGGGCGCGCTCCGCCACATCCCGGCGACGCGCGCGTCGATCGTGGCGACCCTCGAGCCCGTCGTCGCGACCGTCGTCGCCTGGCTCTGGCTCGGCGAGAGCTTCGGAGCCGCTCAGCTCGTGGGCGGCGCGATCGTCCTCAGCGGCATCATCCTGGCGCAAACTTCGCGCTGATCCACCGCGAGTACCCTGTGCGCGATGGTGAAGCGCGTCCTCCTCGCGTCTCCGCGCGGCTACTGCGCAGGGGTGGAACGCGCCGTCGACACCGTGGAGCAGGCGCTCGAGCACTACGGTCCGCCCGTCTACGTCCGGAAGCAGATCGTCCACAACATCCACGTCGTGCGCGATCTCGAGGCGCGGGGCGCGATCTTCGTGGACGACGAGAAGACGGTGCCGGCCGGCTCGACGATCGTCTACTCCGCGCACGGCGTCGCCCCCTCCGTCTACGCGAGCTCCGCGAGCCTCGACCACACGGTCATCGACGCGACCTGCCCGCTCGTGACGAAGGTGCACGTGCAGGCGCGGCGCTACGCGGCGGAGGGGTACACGATCGTCCTCGTGGGGCATGCGGGCCACGAGGAGGTCGAGGGGACGACCGGCGAGGCGCCCGAGCAGACGATCCTCGTGCAGAGCGTCGAGGACGCCGAGGCCCTCGAGGTTCCCGCCGGCCTGAAGCTCGCTTACGTGACCCAGACCACGCTCTCCGTCGACGAGACGGCCGACATCATCGGCACGCTCCGCCGCCGTTTCCCGGAGATCAGAGGGCCGCGGAAGGAGGACATCTGCTACGCGACCTCCAACCGGCAATGGGCGGTGAAGGAGATGCTCTCGGAGATCGACCTCCTTCTCGTCATCGGCTCGCGGAACTCCTCCAACTCGAACCGGCTCGTGGAGACCGCGCGTGCGGGAGGCGTCGCCTCCCAGCTCATCGACGACGAGACCGAGCTCGACGAGGCGTGGCTCGAGACGGCCGAGACGGTCGGCATCACCTCGGGAGCATCGGCGCCGGAGAGGCTGGTCGCGAGGGTCTGCGACTGGTTCCGCGAGCGGGGCGTCACCGAGATCGAGTCGTACCCGCTCGTCGTCGAGGACGTGACCTTCCGCCTTCCCGTCGAGCTCCGCCGCGAGCTCGAGCTCGCGGCCGGCCGGTAGGGAAAAATCCCGCCCTCCAGGGCGTCTCGAGATCGCACCCTTCGAAGGAGGTCGACCATGGCCGTTGCGACGAATCCCAACAAGGCACTGTGGGAGAAGGGCGACTTCACGCGGATCGCGGCGGGGATGCGCGAGAGCGGCGAGGCACTCGTGGCCGACGTGGGCGTCGGGCCGGGTATGCGCGTCCTCGATCTGGGCTGCGGCGACGGAACCACCGCGCTGCCCGCCGCGCGGCTCGGCGCGGACGTCCTCGGCGTCGACATCGCGGGCAACCTGGTCGCGGAAGGGAATCGCAGGGCGCGGGAGGAGGGTCTCACGAACTGCCGCTTCCAGGAGGGTGACGCCTCGAACCTCGAGGGGCTGGCAGACGACTCTTTCGACCTCACGCTCAGCGTCTTCGGCGCGATGTTCGCGCCGAAGCCGTTCGACGTCGCCAGGGAGATGGTGCGGGTCACGCGCACCGGGGGCCGGATCGTCATGGGGAACTGGATCCCGAACGATCCGACGCTCGTCGCGCAGCTCCTGAAGATCAGCTCCGCCTACTCGGCGCCGCCACCCGAGGGGTTCGTCAGCCCGATGACCTGGGGCGTCGAGAAGGACGTCACCGAGCGCTTCGCGGGGGCCGGCGTCCCCCCGGAAAACATCGCCTTTCGGAGGGACACCTATCGCTTCGAGTATCCCGCCTCGCCGAGCGACGTCGTGGCCGAGTTTCGCTCCTTCTACGGGCCGACCATGAACGCCTTCGCCGCGGCCGCGGAGAACGGGCGAAGCGACGACCTCGAGCGCGAGCTCGTCGGGCTCTTCGAGTCCCAGAACGAGAGCGCGGACCCGGGCTCGACGTCGATCCCGGCGACGTTTCTCCGCGTGACCGTTTCCGTGTAGCCGCGAAAGAGGTTCGCTCCGGGGCGGCGCCCCTCGACGCCGCGCCGGAGCGATGTCTCAGCCGGAAAGCGAGATCCGGAGGATCTGCCCGAGCCCGATCGGCGGGGCGCCAAACGAGACGTTCGACACGTACAGCGCGCCGTCGGGCCCCATGGTCATTCCACCCGGGACGACGAGCCCGGAGGCGACGGTGGTCTGGTGTCCGTTCGGATCGATGCGGACGACCTCACCCGTCCCCGGAGTCGGGTCTCCCGGCACCGTACTGGTCTCGAGGACGTACATCCGATCTCGCGAGTCGAACGCGACCCCGAGGACGGTCGTCAGCCCGGACGCCCAAGACTTGAGCTGCCCGCTGGGCGTCACCTTCCACACGTGCTCGGTCCCCGGGGTCACGGGAAACGTCCCGAGGTTGCCGACGTAGAAGTTCCCGTGGTATGCGATGGACGTCGGGACGACATGGCCGAGATCGGCCGAGAAGTCGACCACCCGGCTGATCGAGCCGCTCGGCGTCACCCGATCGAGCTCGCCGTGATTCGGCTCGATTGCGTACAGCGCGCCGCGAACCGCGGCCATGCTGTACCACGTCCCGTCGGGCTCGAAGTCGTCCGGCTCCGGACGCGCCACCGGGTTCGCCTTCAGAAACGCGCTGAGGTCCGCGACGGTCGTCGTCGTTCCGTCGGCGTTGACGCGGAAGACCGTGTTGTCCGTTCCCGCGAGGCCGTGTGAGCAGCCCGCCCCCGCCTCGAGGCCGTACAACTGGTTCCCGAGGAAGGCGACGTCGGCGACACCGCTCACGAGGCTCCCGAGGTCGGGGCTCGTCTGGCTCGAGGGCAGATCGTCGACGACCGTCGTTCGAGTCCCGTTCGAGCTGATCTTCGAGATTCGCGCGGTGAAACCGCCGCTGTACGGGCCCACAGGCGGCGGGACCTGCTGGCACTGCGTGGCCGTCGTGGTCATCGTGCCGCCGGCGCCGCCCTCCGCGACGTACAGGTTTCCGTCCAGGCCGAAGGTGAGACCGCGTGGGTTCAACAACCCGGACGCGAAGACGGTCACCGTCGGCGCGCTGTTCGAGGACCCTGCAAGCACGAAGCCGCAGACGACCACGAGCAGGATCGTGAGTCGCTTCATCCCTCTCCCCCTTCCTGGAGTGACGGACGATGATAACCGTCGGCAGCTCGTGACAAAAAACGGAGGCTCGCGGCGCCTCGGGTAGCTCAGCGGCGGACGAGCATCCGCAGCTCGTCCAGGAGCCGCGGCCGGGCGGGCGAGGGGGGAGGCCCCAGGTAGGCCGCGAGCCGGGCGGCCTCCTCGTCGTCGAGCGAGACGGCGGCGCGGGCCGTTCCGGTCTCGTCCCAGACGCTGAAGCGGACGCGGCGCTCGGGGAGGTAGCGGGAGACGCGTAGCGCGCGGCGCTCGTCCTCGTCCACCCCGCGGAAGAACTCGACGAGCTTCCGCCGCTGCGGCATCGCACACCAGGGGCAGAAGCGGTGCCTCGCGTCCGTCTCGCCGCCGCAGTGTGCGCACTGCGCCATGCCCGGAGGATACGACTCAGGGCTCGTGCCGGGAAGCGGCTCAGGCCTTCGCGATCCGCAGCTCGGCGCCGGCCGCCTCGACCGAGACCGCCAGTGTCTCCCGGGCGATCCAGTCACGGTGCTCGAGCAGGTCGGAGTCGCGCTCCGGGATCGTCAGCTCGATCCGGTCCGTCAGCTCGAGGCCGAGCTCCTTGCGCAGCGAGTTCACCTCGTGGATGAGGTCGTAGACACGGCCGCGCCGTGTGAGCTCGTCGTCGAGCCGTACGTCGAGCGCGACCGTCACCCCGTCCGAGGAGGCGACCGCGTAGCCCTCCTTCCCGCGGCGCTCGAGGAGCACCTCGTCCGCGGACAGCTCGTGCCCCGCGGCCTCGAACCCGCCGTCCGGGCGCGCGACGAACTCGCCCGCCTCGAGGGCGGCGCGAACGGCCGCGAGGTCTCTGCCGAGCTTCGGGCCGAGCAGCGGCAGGTTCGGCTTGACGCGGAGCTCGCTCGCGTCCACCTCGCCGAAGGAGACGTCGACGACACGCAGCTCGTCCGCGATCTCGCCAGCGTGCTCCCGCGCCCGCGCCGCGCCCTCGACGACGAGCGCGCGCAGCGGCTGCCGGAGCTTGACGCCCGCCTGTGCCCGCGCCTGGCGTCCGAGCTCGACCACCCGGCGGACGTCTCCGACCTCGTCGAGCAACGCGGTGTCGGCGGGCGACGGCTCCGGCCAGCCCGCGAGGAACACGGAGCTCGGCGCGCCTTCGGCGGGCACGGCGATTCTGCGCCAGAGGTGGTCGGAGAGGAACGGCATGACGGGGGAGATGACGCGCACTCCCTGCACGAGCGCGTACCAGAGCGCCCGCAGCGCCGCCTCCTCGCCGTCCCAGAAACGACGCCTGGAGCGGCGGATGTACCAGTTGGAGAGGTCCTCGAGAAACGCGTCGAACGCGCGGATGACGTTGACCGTCAGCCAGCTCTCGTACGCGTCGGTCGCCTCGGCGACGAGCGCGCGCGTCCGCTCGACGAGCCAGCAGTCGAGCGGCTGCAGCCCACCGCCCGGGCCGCTCTCGAGGTCGTCCCAGACCGGCCGCCAACCCGCGATGTTCGCGTAGTCGACGAGGAACTTCGCGGAATGCCAGAGCGTCAGCAGGCGGCGCTGGATCTCGTGCGCGGGGCCGAACCCGAAGAGGAGGTTCTGGCTCGGCGGTTGCGCGCAGTACTGCCAGCGCATCACGTCGGCCCCCATGCGGGCGAACGCGTCCTCGGCGTCGATCATGTTCCCCCACGAGCCGTGCATCTCGCGCCCGCGCTCGTCGAGCATCTTCTCGTAGCCGAGGACCTCCTTGAAGGGGGCGCGGCCGGTCAGCGCGACGGACATGAAGAGCTGCGAGTAGAACCAGAGCCGGATCTGCTCGCGCATCTCCGAGACCCAGTCCGCCGGGAACCACTGCTCCCAGTAGGCGTGATCGGGGAGATCGGCCTTCGTCAGCCCTTTCGCCGCTCCCGTCGCGTACCCCTCGGGCACGTACTCCGGGCTCTGCCAGCCGAGCGTGGAGAACGGGACGATGCCGGCGTCGAGCCAGACGTCGCCGACCTCCGGGATCCTGCGCGCCGTCTCCCCGCAGGCCTCGCAACGGATGGGGACGTCGTCGATCCACGGGCGGCGGAGCTCCTCGAGCTGGTCGAGGCCCGAGATCGCCCGCTCCTCGAGCTGCGCGCGCGAGCCGACGACGTTCACGTGGCCCGACTCGCACTCGTAGATCGGGAGCGGGAGGCCGTAGTAGCGTCGGCGGGAGATGTTCCAGTCGCCCATGTTTCGCAGCCAGTCGTCCATGCGCTTCCCCATGTACTCCGGCGTCCACTTCACCGTCGCGTTCGCGTCCAGGAGCTGCTGGCGCAGCGGGTCGGCGGCGAGGAACCAGTCGTCGGTGACCCGGAAGATGAGCGGCGTGTGGCAGCGCCAGCAGTGCGGGTAGCGGTGGACGATCTCGCCGGCGGCGACGAGCCGGCCGCGCTCCGAGAGGTCCTGGGTGATCTGGTCGGCGGACTCGACCGTCCCGAGCCCGTGCAGCCAGCCGTAGTCGTCGTAGAAGTGGCCCGAGTCGTCCACGGGGAGCAGGACCGGCAGGCCGAGCTCGAGCCCGAGCTCGAAGTCCTCGGAGCCCGCGCCGGGGGCGATGTGGACGATGCCCGTGCCCTCGTCCAGCGCGACCTCGTCCCACGGGATCACCGGGTGCTCGATCCCCTGCGCCGCAGGAAGGTGGTCGTAGGGTCCCTCGTACGTCCAGCCGACGAGCTCGTCCCCGCGGCGCGTCTCGACCGCACGGTCCTCGGGGTACCGTTCGCGCGCGACCCACTCGCCGTCCTCGAGCAGGACGTACTCGGCGTCGGGTTTCACGGCCGCGGCGACGTTCGCAGGCAGCGTCCACGGCGTCGTCGTCCAGACCACGAGCGACTCTCCCCGGCGCTCGCGGAGCGGGAAGCGGACGAAGAGCGAAGGATCGGACTTGTCCCGATAGACGTCGCTCTGCGTCAGCTCATGTGCGGAGATGGACGTGCCGCAGCGGGGGCACCACTCCGTCGAGCGATGGCCCTTGTACAGCTGGCCGCGCTCGTGCATCAGCTTCAGGAACCGCCAGATGTACTCGATGTTCGTGTCGGAGAACGTGAAGTAGTCGTTCCCCCAGTCCATCCACTGTCCGAGACGCTTGGAGCCGCGGGTGAGCTCCGTCGCCGACCACACCACCTTCTCCCTGCACCTCGCCGCGAACTCGGCGAGGCCGTAGGACTCGATCTCTCGCTTCGAGTTCAGGCCGAGCTCGCGTTCCACCCCGACCTCGATCCAGAGCCCCTGGCAGTCGAAGCCGTTCTGGTAGCGCTGGTGATAGCCGCGCAGGGCCTTGTAGCGCTGGAAGACATCCTTCAGCGTGCGTCCCCAGGCCGTGTGCACGGCGAGGGTCTTGTTGGCGGTGACCGGGCCGTCGACGAAGCTGAAGCGGGGGCCGTTGCGGTTCAGCTCACGCAGCTGCCCGAAGGTGTTTTCGTCCTCCCAGGTGCGGAGAATCTCCTGCTCGAGCGCGTCGTGATTTGGTTTGTCCGCGAAAGGTGCGAAGATGCCCGGCACGCGATCAGTCTAGGGAAGGGCCGGCGCGCCTCAGGCGTTTTCCACAGAGTGTTTTCGTACCATGGCGAAAGGAACAAATGGCACTTGAGGTGACAGAGGCGACGTTCGAGCACGAGGTCCTGCAGAGCGAGACTCCGGTGCTCGTGGACTTCTGGGCGGAGTGGTGCGGACCGTGCCACGCCGTCTCGCCCGTTCTCGAGAAGATCGCCGAAGAGCGCAAGGACGAGCTCAAGCTCGTGAAGGTGAACATCGACAACGAGCAGGGGCTCTCGCTGAAATACGGCGTCATGTCGATCCCGACGATGATCCTGTTCAAGGACGGCGAGCCTGCGGCCGCGGCGATCGGCGCGCAGCCGAAGTCGGCGCTCGAGCGCACGCTCGGGCTCGCCGATTCAGGGCTCGCCGCCTAGAGGCTTCCCCCTCCCCCTCCCCTAACCGAAGGGCCGGACACGAAAACCGGCCCTTCGGGGCCTACCCGGGGGTCTTCCGCACCGTCGCGGGGCTCAGCCCGCCGAGGCGAGCCGGCCCTGCGCCCACTCGCGCAGGAACGGCGCCAGCCAGTGGAACGCGAGCTCGTCCTCGGCCGGCAGCTCCTCGGGCGGGAACCAGCGCAGCTCCGAGACGTCGTCGGCCGCCTGCATCTCCCCGGAGACGACGCTCGCCTCCCAGGCCAGGTTGAGGACCGAGCCCGCCTCCGGCCCCTCGCCGTACGTGTCCATGTACGCGCCGAGGAAGCTTCGGGGCTCGATCTCGAGCCCCGTCTCCTCGCGGAGCTCGCGTCTGAGCGCGGCGAGCGGATCCTCCCCTTCTTCGAGGAACCCGCCGGGCGTGTCCCAGAGCCCGGCATCGGGCTCGAACGCACGGCGCGCGAGAAGCAGTCGGCCCCCCTCGTCGACGACGATCGCCGAAACCGCCGGGGCGGGTTGCGCGTAGTACCGCGACTCGCACGAGGCGCAGCTCATCGTCCGCTCGTCGCCTTCGAGCTGCGCGCCGCAACGGGGGCACGTCTTCCAACCGTTCAGGAGACCCACGCCAGTACCGTATTCTCGTGAGCCCCCGCCATGTCCCGGCCAGCGTCACCGAGCTCTCGCGCATCGGGCTCTTCGCCGAGCTTCCGGGGGAGACCCTGACGAAGCTCGCCGAGCTCATGCAGCGCACGGAGGTGGCCGCCGGCACGCCGATCGTGCGGGAGGGCGACGACGGCGAGCGCTTCTACGTCCTGCTCTCCGGGGTGGCGGCTGTGTCCCAGAGCGCGCTCGGCGGACGTCGAGTCCTCCGGGCCGGCGAGTACTTCGGCGAGGTCGCGCTCGCGATGCAGGTCGCGCGCACGGCGACGGTGACCGCGATGACGCCGTGCGTCGTCGCGAGCTGCGACCGCGAGACGTTCGACGAGCTCCTCCGCCCGCTGTTCGCGGACGCCGACTGAGCCAAGCTACGACTTGCAACTCGGCCCGAGCTACGCCGTCGCCTCGGCGAGCACGGCGTCCGAAAGGGCGGGCCACGCCTCCTTCGCCCAGTCGCCGAACTCGCGCTCGGCAAGCGCCGCGCAGGCGATGCCGACCTCCGGCTCGACCCAGAGGAACGTGCCGGAGCCGCCGAAGTGGCCGAACGCCCGCCGGGACGCGCGCGAGCCCATCCAGGTCGGTTGCGGCGTGTTGAGCTGGACGCCGAGGCCCCAGTCGAGCGGGTCGAAGCGACCCCAGTCCGGGAGGACGCCCGCGAGGCCCGGGAACTGGACCTCCCGCAGCTCGGCGGCCGTCTCGTCCGCGACGAGCCGCGGCGCGAGCAGCTCCCTCGCGAGCTCGAGCACGTCCCGGAGGGACGCGTGCATGCCCGAGCCCGGATCTCCTTCGGGATCGAGGCCGATGCCGAGCGGCTCGCACACCGCCGCGCGGACGTACTCGGCGAAGGGCATCTCGGCCTGCCGGGCGAGGTGCTCCCCGAGCAGGCGGAAGCCGTCGTTCGAGTAGATCCGGCGGCGGCCGGGCTCGGCGATGGGGACCTTCCCCTCGAAGGGCAGGCCGGAGGCGTGCGCGAGCAGGTGGCGGACCGTCGACCCGGCCGGGCCTGCCGGCTCGTCGAGGTCGACCACCCCCTCCTCGGCGGCGACGAGCACGGCGAGCGCCGTCACCGCCTTCGAGAGCGACGCAAGCGGCACGACCCTTGCGTCGTCGCCGTGCGTCACGATCTCTCCTCGCCGCACGGCCCCAGCGGCTGCGAACGGCACGGGCCAGGATTCGATCTGGCGAAGTGCCTGCACGCGCCGCGATACTAGGCGCTCGCATGGAGCGCCGGTACATCTCGGGGCACTCGCCCTACGAAGAGATCATGGGCTACTGCCGCGCCGTCGTCGTCGGCGAGCACGTCTATGTCGCGGGCACCGCGCCGATCCCTCGTGACGGGTCGACGCCGCCCGAGGACCCCTACGAGCAGATGCAGCTCTGCCTCGACATCGTCCGCGAGGCGCTCGACCGGGCCGGCTCGAGCCTCGACGACGTCGTCCGCACGCGGATGTTCATCACCGATCCCACGCATTTCGACGGCATCGCCCGCGCGCACGGCGAGGCGTTCCGGGAGGTGCGGCCGGTGAACACCACCGTCGTCACGTCCTTGATGGACCCGGCATGGAAGGTCGAGGTGGAAGTGGAGGCGGTGCGCTCGTGAACGACATGCAGGCCTTCCCGCCCTCGATCACGGGCAAGGGCGCCGTCCACTCGGGCAGCGTGCTCGACCACGCGTTCGGGAAGGGCGACCCCTACACGCTCGGGGTGGAGGAGGAGTACCAGCTGCTCGACGGAGAGACCTTCGACCTCGTCCAGCACATCGACACGATGCTCGACGCCGTCAGCGGGCACGAGCTCGAGGCGCGGATCAACGCCGAGCTCATGCAATCGGTCCTCGAGATCACCACGCCGGTCTGCCACACCGCGAGCGACGTGATGGGCTGGCTGACGAAGCTGCGCGGCTATGTGACCGGGATCGCGCAGGAGAACGGGATGCGCGTGGGCTCCGCGGGCACGCATCCCTTCAGCCTCTTCGAGCGCCAGCGGATCACGGCCAAGGACCGCTACCGCGCGCTCATCGACCAGATGCAGTACGTGGCCCGGCGCGAGCTGATCTTCGGGATGCACGTGCACGTCGCGGTCGACGACCCCGAGAAGGCGATCCAGGTTGTCAACGGGCTCGTCGTCCAGCTCGCCCCTCTGCTCGCGCTCTCCGCGAGCTCGCCGTTCTGGCGCGGCGAGGCGACCGGGCTCGCGTCGAGCCGCCAGATGGTGTTCTCGGCCTTCCCGCGCTCGGGGCCACCGCCGCGGTTCCGCGACTACGCCGACTATGCGGAGGTGGTCGGCCAGCTCGAGAGCTCCGGCTGCATCGCGGACTACACGCACATCTGGTGGGACATACGGCTCCACCCACGGCTCGGGACGATCGAGATCCGCATCTGCGACGGCGTCACGCGGATCGCCGACGCGGTGGCGATCGCCGCCTACTGCCAGGCGCTGGTGAAGCAGCTCTGCGAGCGCTACGAGGCCGGCGAGAGGATCCCCTCCTTCCACCGCATCCTGACGAGCGAGAACAAGTGGCTCGCGGCGCGCTACGGGCTCGAGGCGCCGGTCATGGACCTCGGCTCGGGTCGGCGCAACCGCATCCCACTCGCGCGGCTCGTCCGCTGGACGGTGTCGGATCTCGAGCCGCATGCCCGCGAGCTCGGGTCCGAGCGGGAGCTCGAGGGGATCCTCGACATCCTCGCGCACGGGTCGAGCGCGGACGCGCAGCTCCGGATCTTCAACGCGAACCGCGACATCGTCGAGGTGGCGCGAGAGATCGCGGAGGCGACCGAGCGGCTGCCCGCTCAGGTCTCGGCGAGCTAGCCCGCCTTCCGCGCCTCCAGCTTCTCGGTGTCCACCACCGCGAGCGTCTTCGCGCCGTTGCGGACGCTGAGCGCGTGGCCGCGTTCGACGTGCAGCCGCAGGCTCATCTGCTCGAGCTGGTTCAGCCGCAGCGGGAGGTCGATGCAGTACGCCTTCGCCGCCGCCGTGTCGAGCGCGTGGACGAACGGGGGCCTGCCCGAGCGCGCGTACAGCGTGTACGCCCATCTGCCGTCGGCGCTCGTCTTCCTCGTCACCGGCTGGCCGCGCATGTCGACCTCGGACTCGCGCCGGTCGACCACCGCCTCCGGGTCGAGCTTCCCCGTCTGCGCGTCGAACAGGCGCACGCGGTAGTGCGGGTCCTGACCCACGGACAGGTACTGGATCAGGTAGAGGCGCGACGCGTCCGGCGAGACGGCGTCGAAGGCCCAGGAGCCGTGGAGCCGGACCTTGCGTACGGTCCGCAGCGTGCGCGTGGCGAGCACTGCGAACGAGGTCGAGCCGGGTGTGCCGGGATACGGGCCGTAGGAGGCGAGCACCAGCGTCTTCCGATCGCCCGAGAGGCCGCCGGTCGAGTTGTCGAAGGCGACCAGCGGTACGCCGTAGAAGCCCCGCAGCACGGTGCTCGTGACGACCCGGCCGCTCCGGACGCCGATCGCGGCGACGATCGTCGACCGCGGCGTCGAAAGGGTGACGTAGCGAACGCTTCCGTTCGGGGCGCGAACTCCGCTCGCGCCGTACACAAGCCCCGGCGCGTAGGGCGATCCGTCGGCGCCCGCTTCGGTGACGACGGCGCCGGCTGCGACCAGGAGGCCGACGAAAAGGGCGATTGTCTTCACGATCCCTCCCTTCAGGAGAGGTGGACGATGCAGGCGTCGTGGGCGGCCTCCGCGACCCGCCGCACGACCCGGACGCGGCCCGCCGGGTCGAGGACGCTCACGGTCCCGCGCCCGAGCGACGGCGTCACCGCCCGCCGCCAGCCGAAGGTGACGTTGTACGAGTCGAGGGGGACGCGCGCGCGATCGAGGCGCGTTCCGTCGAGCCGGTGGCGGCGCACCGTGCCGTCGTCGCCGCTCGCGACGAAGACCTCGCCCCGGCCGAAGGCGACGTGCTGCGGCGGCGCGTCGGCCGCGAGGGCTCGCAGCAGCCGCCGCGACTCGTGGCCGTAGAGCGCGACCCGGCGCTCCGAGCCGGAGGTGACCCAGACCTCGTCGCCGCCGGGGGCGAACACGACGTCGTGTGCGAGGAACGGCGGCGTGACCGTCGCAACGAGGCGAGGCCGACGGGCGTGCGTCGCGTCGAGCACCGCGACCTGCCGCGCCGTCGATCCGAGCGACGTCCAGAGCGTTCGCCCGTCGGGGCTGAGCGAGACGTGCCGTGCCGGCCCGGGCACGTCCACGCGCCGGAGCACGCGCCTCCCGGCGAGGTCGAGGACGACCACCTCGCCCGCACGAGAGTCGGTGACGTAGGCGATCCCGCCCGAGGGGTGGACGGCCGTGTAGCGAGGCTCGGCGAAGACGTCGAGCTCCTTGCGCACCCGGAACGGCGCGCCGCCGAGCAGCGACACGGCGCCGTGCTGCGTATGCGCGACGACGGCCAGCGGGAGCCCGCCGCTCTCGATGCTCCGGGGCCCCGGCCCGGTCGGGACGCGCGCCACGGGCACGGCGTCCGCGAGGCGGACTGCGACGACGTGGCTCTCGAGATCGGCGGTGACCAGAGCGAGCGGCCCGGCGGGCGCGACACGGGCGGATGCGACGCGCGGCCCGAGCGCCAGGGCGACGGGCGCCGCCGCAGCCGCGAGCAGAAAATCGCGCCGGTTCACGCTCCTACTACGGTCGTGGCGCGCGAGGAGGTCCCACCAGTCGACGGGGACCTCTGGCGCCCCGTCCTCCGTACCTCGGGCGTGGACCTCCCGCAGAGGCTCCGTCGTAGTGTGGGCACGGGATGCGCGCGCCTCGAGACGAGCGCGCCCGCGTGCGCGGGGCGCAGCGAGGATCCGCCTCGGACCTGGAGGCGCTCTTCCGGATGCACTGGCCGCAGGCGCTCCGGGCCGCCTACCTCGTCACCCACGACGCCCAGGCCGCGGAGGACATCGCGCAGGAGTCGTTCCTCGCAGCGATCCGCGCGCTCGATCGTTTCGACGGCCGACGACCGTTCGGCCCGTGGCTGCACCGCATCGTCGTCAACAGGGCGATCGACTGGTCGCGCGCGCGCGCCCTACGAGCGGAGGTGGAGCTCGGCGACGACGTCGCGGGCAGAGGCGCCCGCTCGGAGATCGCCGACGACACGCTCGCCGCGCTCGGCCGCCTCAGCCCCGAGCACCGGGCCGTGATCGTCATGCGCTACCTGCTCGAGCTCACCCCCGGCGAGATCGCGGCGGCGCTCGACCTCCCGCGCGGAACCGTGAACTCCCGCCTGCGGCGCGGCCTCGACGCGCTCCAGGAAGAGCTGTGAACGAGCTCCGACGACAGCTCGAGCGGATCGAGATCCCGGGCGAGCACGAAGCTCGCGAGCGGACCTGGAGCGTCGTCCGCTCGGCGTTCGCGGAGCGTCCGGCGAGGGCGCACCGGTCGCTTCACCTGCGGCCCGCGATCGCGCTCGCGGTCGTCCTCGCCGTCGTGGCGGCCGCGCTCACGTCACCCGGCATGGCGGTCCTCGACCGGATCCGCAAGACGGTCGGGGTCGAGCGAGCGGCACCGGCCCTCTTCGCGCTCCCGGCGCCGGGCAAGCTCCTCGTTCGGACGGACGCCGGCGTCTGGGTCGTACGGCCGGACGGCTCGAAGCGCTTCGTCGGCCCGTATCGGGAGGCGAGCTGGTCCCCGTTCGGGCGCTTCGTCGTGGCCGCACGAGCCGACGAGCTGGTGACGCTGGAGCCGGACGGCGACGTCCACTGGACGCTCGCCAGGCCCGGCGCCCGCCTTCCGAGCTGGGGCGGCTCCCGCACGGACACGCGGATCGCGTACCTCGGCCGCACGGGGCTTCGCACGGTGGCCGGCGACGGGACGGGGGACCGCTCCGGCTGCGCGGCTTCGGTCGCGCGCGTCCGCTCCGCGTGGAGGCCCGGCGCGACCCGCGTCCTCGCCTCGGCCGCCCCGAGCGGCGCGATCGAGGTCTACGCCGTCGACACCTGCCGTCGTCTGTGGAGCACCCGACCGGGCCCCGTCCCCGCGACAATCGAGTGGTCGAGCGACGGAAGCAGGCTGCTCGCGCTCTCCCGCTCGGGGTTGCGAGTGTACGACGCACGCGGTCGGCTGGTTGCACGGGACGAGCCGTCGGACGCCGCCCGGGACGTGGAGGCGACGTTCCTCCCCGGGAGCGACACGGTCGTCACGGTCCGCGTCCACGCCTCGCAGAGCGACGTGCTCGAGCTCGACAGCGGCCGCTCGCTGTTCCATGTCGCGGGGAAGCTCGACGGGCTCGCCGCCTCGCCGGACGGCCGCTGGCTGCTCGTGACCTGGCCGACGGCCGACCAGTGGATCTTCGTCCGGGCGAACGGGCGCGGGATCCGGGCCGTGTCGAACATCTCGCGGCAGTTCGACTCGGCGAGCTTCCCGGAGGTCGAAGGCTGGGCTCGGTGATCCTGCCGGCGACGCTTCGGCGTTAACCGGACGCATACGCGAGCTGAACGCCCCGCTAGCCAGAACGTGCGACCGGGTCGGCAGACTGGGGGTATGTCCCCGATCCTGCTGTCGCTCTTCTTCGGCGCTCCCTGGCTCGTCCCGACCGTGTGGCTCTGGTCACGCGCGCGGAAGGTGGACTACGTTCCGCCGTCCATGGCCGAGTCCGCGCGCGAGCGCCTCTGGCTGAGCTGACCTGCTCCGCTCCGGCGCCGGCAATAGCCGGGAGGTACGGCCGACGGGTTCGGGCGGTTTGGCCCCGGCTCGAGCGGCTACCGTCTTCCGATGCTCGGCGCCGGAGATCCGATCCCGCGGGCGAAGGTGTGGGTCGGCCCCGGTCGGGAGCCGCAGGACCTGACTGACGTCGTCGGCGAGGGTCTCGTCCTTTTGTGCTTCTACCTCTTCGACTGGTCTCCGACGTGAACGAACGAGCTGCTGCTCCTGCGGGACAGGAGCGCCGACCTCCTGGCGGCAGGGGTACGCCCCGTGGCGATCTCGAGAGACTCCGTGTGGTCGCACGCGGCGTGGGCGCGGTCGCTCGGAGTCGAGGAGGTGCCGCTGCTCTCGGACTGGAACGGCGAGGCGACACGGGCGTTCGGGGTCGCGATGCGGAGCAGGGAGATGGAGGACATCGCCTCGCGCACGGCCTTCCTGATCGAGGACGGGATCGTCCGTGAGACCTGGGAGCTCGGCGGCGAGCTGCCGGACGTCGACGCCGTGCTCGCCGCCGCGCGCGGCCCGCAGCGCAATCCGGACGTGTGAGGACCTGCGTACTCGCCTGCAGCTCATCCTCAGGTCGTTCCACTAGCGTCCCCGTGAACGTGCTCCGGCTCACAGCTCTCGTCATCGCCAGCGTAGGACTGGTCGCCGGCGCGCCGTCGGCGGGCCACGCGTCCACGCGCTTCTCCGTTCGGGCGGCGACCGACGCGACGCTGAGCACGAACTGGGCCGGCTATGCGGTCACGGCGCCTGCGGCCGCGGGCGTTCCGGCGACGGCCTTCACAGACGTCACGGGAACGTGGGTGCAGCCGCGGGTCAAGTGTGTCCGGGGCGAGGTCGGCGCGGCGGCCTTCTGGGTCGGGCTCGGAGGTTGGGACCAGAGCTCGCGAGCGCTCGAGCAGATCGGGACGGAAGCCGACTGCGACGAGCACGGACAGGTGACGTACTCGGCGTGGTACGAGCTCGTCCCGGCCGGGCCGGTGACGCTGAACCTGAAGATCCGCCCGGGGGACCGGGTGACCGGAGCCGTCGTCGTCTCGGGCTCCCAGGTCGTGTTCGGCCTGAAGAACCTCACCCGGCACACGCGGTTCGGCAAGCGCCTCACCCCCTCGTTCCAACTCGACGTGGGGTCGGCGGAGTGGATCGCCGAAGCGCCTTCCCTCTGTCAGTCGAACGGGCGCTGCACGGTGGTGCCGCTGACGAACTTCGGAAGGATGAGCTTCTCGAAGGCTGCGGCGATCGGCAATGGCCACCCAGGAACGATCTCGGACACGACCTGGTCGCCGTCGCAGGTGGTGCTCGCCCCCAACCCGGGCGCGCAGACCGCGTTCGGCGTCATCGCGAACACCCACGGCGCGGTTCCCTCGGTCACCTCCGCCGACGGCCGGTCGTTCTCCGTCTCGTGGCAGCGAGCAGCCTCCGCCGCAGGCGGCTGACACGACCCTCGCCCGGCGCTAAAGACGGCGGCGCCAGACGCCGATCCGTCCAGGGTGGGACGACACGCGGATCCCGACCGCCGGCGCGGCCGCAAGCCCGTCTTCTCCGAGGACGAGCTCCGGCACGCCGCCCAGTTCGCCTACGCGCGGCGCGTGCGCACGCGGCGGGGAGCCCAGGACCTCGTCTACCGGAAGTTCGCGGTGGCGGTGCTCGAGCTCTACCGCGAGGCGCATCCGGACAAGGGCGCGGCGCTCGAGTGGCTGCTCGCACCGATGCCCCGCTACAGCCTGCTCTCCGAGCTCGGGCGGGTTGCGGAGCCGCGCTCGAGCGACACCGGCTCGCTCGAGTGGAGCGCCCAGGACGTCAACCGGCTGATCCAGGTCGCGTTCGAGATCGCCGAGGCGAAGCCGTCCACGAAGACGGGGATCGCGATGATCCGCGACCGCCGCCGCCGCTACCGCTCGGCGGCATAGACGCGCGATCGTCCCGGTTCAGGGGCGTCGGCGAGCACGTCCGCCGCTGCCGCTGAGCTCCGAGCGTCAGTGCCAGACCGAATGGAGCTTGCGGCGGACCACTCGCTTGCCAACCATCCAGGTGATCCAGCCGAGCAAGGCGTAGCGCCGCTTGTGCATGCGAGACTCTTTCCCCGGCTCGCCGCGAGGGAAACGCGGTTTTGCCGGGCAGGGCGGAGGGAACCGCCCGAGCAAGCGAACGAGGAGGTTCGGATGGCGAGCACGGCGACCACCGTCCGCGAGGCGATGACGGCGTCTCCGAGGGCGGTGCAGGTGTCTACCAGCGCGGTCGAGGCCGCTCAGCTGATGGCGAGCGAGAACGACGGCTCGCTCCCGGTCGTGGAGGGCAACCGCCTGGTCGGCATGGTCACCGACCGCGACCTGGTGCTCCAGGTCCTGGCGAAGGAGCGCACCGCGTCGACGACGACGGTCGGCGAGATCTGCTCGCGTGATCCCGTGACCGTGCGCGCGGACGAGCCTCTCGACGACGCGCTCGGGCGGATGGCGAAGCAGCGAGTGCGACGCGTGCCGGTCGTGGACGGCGAGGAGCTCGTCGGGATCGTGTCCCAGGCCGACGTCGCGCGCGTCGCCGACGCGCAGGCCACCGGGCAGCTGGTCGAGGAGATCTCGCAGAAGTAGCGCCATTCGCGCCCCTCTCTCCTAACCCAGCGGCTCCCGGCGAGGAAAGGCTCGACGCCACCCGCTCGCGCGCTACCTCGCCGTCGAGCGCTGGTTTCTACTCGGGGCCAAACGACGGGCGGCTGGCTTTGCCTGCCGCCCGGATCCGCTCTCGCCCAGAGGGCCGTCAGACGGCGGAGCGGTTGAAGACGCCGACGAGCGCCAAGACGATCGCGACCACGAGGATGAAGAAGAGGAATTTGGAGACCAGCATTCCTCCGCCGATCGCGAAGAGCAGGAGCAAGAGCACCAACAGCCAGAGAAGCATCGATTCACCTCCTGAAGGTTGCGCGATGCTCATA
>JBKPTS010000036.1:0-5865 GCA_046735575.1 Actinomycetota bacterium | reverse complement strand
CGCCCACGTCCCGTGACGCCGGAGCGGAAGTGGATGTGTCATAACCTCGTCGCCCTCGCGCAGCTCGGCCACGCCGGAGCCGACCGCCGCGACCGTCCCGGCCGCCTCCGTCCCGAGCGCCATCGGAGCCGGGCCGCCGATGTGCCAGCCGCCGATCCTGACAAGCTCGTCCCAGTTGCCGATGCCGGCGGCGACGACGTCGATCAGGACCTCGCCTGCGGCAGGCGCCGCCAGCTCCTCCACCTCGAAGATCTCGACGGGCCCGCCGAGTGCCGCGATCCCGGCCGCTCGCATCCTGTCCGGCGCACGTTACTGGCGTCGGTGATGCAGCGCGGCCCGCTTTCGCACCTCGCCAGAGGAGTCGGATCGACACGCACTCGCCACAGTTCCGATCCCTCGCCTGCCCAGCGCATCTCGGCCAGCCTCTCAACGATCGAGAACTAGGGTTGATGCGGGTTGGCGCCGAAACCCATACTGGTCTTCAAAACGAGTGCGGTCGTGTAGCCCACGGCTCGGTCGGTTCGACTCGGGCGCCGCTCCGTGAAGGCCATCGAGACACCGGCAGCCGGAGGGATTACAGTCGGACGTCGTGCGGACGCTGCCCGCATGCGCGCTGCATCTCCTCCGGGCGGCCCCGCTCGTCGCCCTCGCGCTCGCCGCAGGATGCGGCGGGCGCCACGGGCCAGTCGCCGGAGTCGGGGCGACCCACGGCGTCCCCGGCGCGCTTCCCTCCGACTACCGCTGGAGCTACCGCGACTCCTACCACGGCTGGCCGCTCGCGCCGCTGCACCGCCAGCACCCGGTCCGCGGGTCGTTCCTCGATCCGCGCGGCCGGGGAGAGCTCGCGGGCGGCTACCACTTCGGCATCGACGTCAGCGTGGACGACGGGCGACCCGACCCCCGCGCGCCGCGCGGTCTCGGCCACAGGGTGTACGCCGTGGAGAGCGGCGAGGTCGGCGACGTGCTCGCCGCGCCGCTGCATCCCGCGTGCAACACGCGCCGGCTGTCGATCGGGCACTTCGACTACTGGCACGTCTCGCCGACGGTCGCTCCCGGGCAGCACGTCGAGGCGGGCAGCCCGATCGGGTGGAGCTGCCTCGGAGAATGGCACGTCCACCTCGCGGAGTGGACGCGTGTGGACGGCGAGCGGATCTGGGTGAACCCCCTCCATCGCGGCGGGAAGATCGAGCCGTACACGGACACCGCGGCGCCCCTCGTGCAGAGGCTGCGCTTCTTCGGCTCGGCCGCCCGGAACCTCTCGGGCGCGCTCGGCTCCTCCGCGGCCCTCGTCCCGCAATCCCGCCGCCTCCACGGGCTCGTCGAGCTCCGCGCCGAGATCGGCGACCCGCAGTCGTACTGGGGGTTCATCGGACGTCATCCTCGCTGGAAGACGCTGTTCCACCCCTACCGCGTCGAGGTCACGATCCGCGCCCGCGCGACCCGAGAGATCGTGCTCAGGCGGGTCTCCTTCCAGAGCGACCAGCTCCCGAGCACCCCCTACGCCGTGCACTATGCGCCGGGCACGGCGCAGAACGAGACGATCCCACAGTGCCGGGCGGGCCCTCCCCGGGCGCGCTGCGCTGGGACGTACTGGTTCCGCCCGCTCTCCCGCTCGCGCGCGGAGCTCTGGAACACGTGGAAGGTCCGGGACGGCGCATACGACGTCACGGTCCGCGCCTTGGACGTCGCCGGGAACAGCGGGAGCGCGACGGCGCGAATCGTCGTCGCCAACGCTCCCGAGCAATAGCCCAAACCGGCTCGTGCCGCCCCGCGTACTAGCTGCCGGCAACCCACCACCGAGGAGGGGTAATGAAACGTCTCGTCGTACTGGCTCTCCTGGCCGCGCTCGCGCTCGTCGCCTCGGCACTCGCCTCGGCCCGGGGCGAAGCGATGCCGACGCTGAAGGGCACCGTCGGTCCGGGGTTCACGATCTCGCTGAAGCAGAACGGGAAGGCGGTCAAGTCGCTCAAGGCGGGCAAGTACGTGCTCGTGATCGCCGACAAGGCGTCGATCCACAACTTCACGCTCCAGCGCGGCGCCGGCGGCGGAAAGCAGCTGACCACCGTGCCGTTCGTCGGTACGAAGAAGGTGACGGTGACGCTCACGAAGGGCAAGTGGAAGTACTACTGCGTGCCGCACGAGTCGTCGATGTTCGGCTTCTTCACGGTCAAGTAAGAGCCCGCTCGACGCTCCACGGCCGCGCGGGCTAGCCTCCGCGGCCGTGGAGACGTCGATCGCGATCGCTCCCGGGGAGCACGGCGCGCGCTGCGCGTCCCTCCTCGAACGGCTCCGGGCGGACGGCCTCGCCGGCGCCGTCCTCTTCGACCCCTACTACGTCCTCTACTACGCCGGCTTCGCGTTCGCGCCGACGGAGCGGCCGATCGCCCTCGTCCTCGGCGCGGAGGGCGAGCGGGCGCTCGTCGTACCGCGCCTCGAGCTCGAGCACGCGCAGGCGAAGGCGACCCTCGACCGAGTCGAGCACTACTCCGAGTATCCGGGCGAGCCGCGGCCGGAGACCGTCCTCGCGTCGACCCTCGACGCGCTCGGCGTCACCGGCAAGATCGGCGCCGACCAGGACGGCTACCCCTGGATCCTCGGCTACCGCGGGCCGACGCTGAGCGAGCTCACGGGCGCCACCGTCACTCGCGTCGTGGAGGCGATCGAGGAGCAGATGGCCGTCAAGTCCGAGGCCGAGGTCGCGTTGATCCGGGAGAGCGTGCGCTGGGGGAACCTCGCGCACCGGCTCCTGCAGCGCTACACGCGGCCCGGCGCGACGGAGACCGAGGTCTCCCAGCGGGCGAGCGACGAGGCGACCGTCGCCATGCTCGACGCGATCGGCCCGCTCTACCGCGCCCAGAGCTTCTTCGACAGCGGCGCGTCCGCAGGCTACCGGGGCCAGATCGGCCGCAACTCCGCCATCCCGCACGCGCTCGCCGGGAACATCGTCTTCCAGGAGGGCGACGTGCTCGTCACGGGCGCGAGCGCTCCCGTCTGGGGCTACCTCTCCGAGCTCGAGCGGACGATGCTCCTCGGGGAGCCGTCGCCCGAGCAGCGACGGCTGTTCGAGCACATGCAGGCGGCGCAGGAGACGGCGTTCGAGGCGATCCGCCCCGGCGCGCGCTGCTCCGACGTCGACAACGCAGTCCGCGCCTACTACGAGCAGAACGACCTGATGCAGTACTGGCGCCACCACACGGGCCACGCGATCGGGCTCCGCTACCACGAGGGCCCGTTCCTCGACTCCGGCGACCCGACGGAGATCCGGCCGGGCATGGTCTTCACCGTCGAGCCCGGCCTCTACTCGCCCGACCTCGGCGGCTTCCGCCACTCGGACACCGTGGTGGTGACGGGGAGCGGGATCGAGATCCTCACCTACTACCCGCGGGATCTCGAGAGCCTCACCATCGCGGCCTGACGGCGCCGGGCTCGATTCTCCTAAGCTGCGTCCTTCGAGACTTCGTGGGAGGTGCAGCATGAGCGCAGCGGTGACGACCGAGCTGAAGCTGATCGGACACTGGATCGGAGGCGAGCCCGTCCGCGGCTCCTCGGGCCGCAAGGGCCCCGTCTTCAACCCGGCAAGCGGCGAGCAGACGGGCGAGGTGGACTTCGCGAGCCCGGAGGAGATCGACCGCGCCGTCGCGGCCGCCAAGAAGGCGTTCCCCGGCTGGCGCCAGTGGTCGCTCTCGAAGCGCGCCGATCTCCTGTTCCGGGCCTACAACCTCGTCGACGCGCACCGCGACGACCTCGCGCGCCTCCTGACGGCCGAGCACGGCAAGGTGCTGTCCGACGCGCGCGGCGAGGTGCAGCGCGGGATCGAGGTGCTCGAGTACGTCTGCGGCATCCCCACCCTCCTCAAGGGCTCGTACTCCGAGCAGGCGTCGACGGGCGTCGACGTGTACTCGATCCGGCAGCCTCTGGGCGTGGTCGCCGGCATCACGCCGTTCAACTTCCCCGCGATGGTGCCCATGTGGATGTGGGCGCCTGCGATCGCGTGCGGGAACGCCTTCGTCCTCAAGCCCTCGGAGAAGGATCCCTCCGCCTCGCTCCTGACGGCCGAGCTGCTCCAGGAAGCAGGGCTGCCGGACGGCGTCTTCAACGTCGTGCAGGGCGACAAGGTGGCGGTCGACGCGATCCTCGGGCACCCCGACATCGCCGCCGTCAGCTTCGTGGGGTCGACCCCGATCGCCCGCTACGTCTACGAGACGGGAACGAAGAACGGCAAGCGCATGCAGGCGCTCGGCGGGGCGAAGAACCACATGGTCGTCCTGCCCGACGCGGACATCGACATGGCGGCCGACGCCGCCGTCAGCGCCGGCTACGGCTCGGCGGGCGAGCGCTGCATGGCGGTCTCGGTCGTCGTCGCCGTGGGCGACGCAGCCGATCCGCTCGTGGGCGCGATCAAGGAGCGGCTCCCGAAGGTGAAGGTCGGCGACGGCCTGGAACCCGACTCGGAGATGGGCCCGCTCGTGACGCGCGAGCACCGGGACAAGGTCGCCTCCTACCTCGAGAGCGGCCCCGCACAGGGAGCGACGCTCGTCGCCGACGGCCGCGAGAGCGCGCCGGACGGGAACGGCTTCTTCCTCGGCGTCTCGCTGCTCGACGACGTCACCCCCGAGATGGACGCCTACCGCGACGAGATCTTCGGGCCCGTCCTCTCGGTCGTGCGCGTGCCGACGTACGCGGACGCGCTCCGGCTCGTGAACGAGAACCCGTACGGGAACGGCGTCGCGCTCTTCACGCGCGACGGCGGCGTCGCGCGGCAGTTCCAGTTCGACGTGAACGTGGGGATGGTCGGGATCAACGTGCCGATCCCGGTCCCGGTCGCGTACTACTCGTTCGGCGGCTGGAAGAGCTCCCTCTTCGGCGACCGCCACATCTACGGGCCGGAGGGGATCGACTTCTACACGCGCACGAAGGCGGTCACGAGCCGCTGGCCCGACCCCGCGACGAGCAAGGTCGACCTGGGCTTCCCGCAGACGCGCTGACGCCGCGCCGTCAACGCAGAGCCGCGGCGATGCGCCGCTGCTGCTTTCGCGCGAGCGCGGAGGCGAGCTTCTGATGGCCGCTCGGCGCCGAGCAGCGCACGACCGCCAGGACGCGGCCGAAACGCCACGCGATCGACGTTCCGGGGTCCGTCCCCCGCTCGGTGTACATCCAACCGCTCTCGCCGACACGGGCCGCCCGTCTCTCGAGCGAGCCCGGAGCATTCCGCCGGGCCGAGCGGTCGAGCGCGGCGAGGGCGGCCGCGGGCCCCTCCGCGGAGCGGTAGACGTAGGCGGCGGAGACGACCGTCCGCGAGGAAGCGCCGTCCAGCCAGTAGGTCGCGTAGTACCCGCCTCGGAGGCCGGGCCGAGCGAGCTCGTCGGGCGCTCCGACCGAGCGGACGTTGCCACTCGAGCCCGGCTGGAACTCGTAGCGAGGCGGGAGGTCCGCCTGTCCGAGCACGAGCGCACGCGGCTCGACGGCCGCAGCAGACACGCCGGCGACGACCGTCCCGGCGAGCACGATGGCGAGCGCCCCGACGGCGGTCTCGCGCCGCCGGCTCACGAGAGGGCTCTTGCTACCCGATGCTGCTGCGTGCGGGCGAGCACGAGCACGCGTGCCCGGGTGAGCCCGGCTCCGCCGACGATGGAGACGATACGTCGATAGCGCCAGATCGCGATGGAGAAGTGGAAGCCTCCACCGCCGAAGGAGAGCGTCGCGGCCTCGTCCCCGAGCGCGAGAGTCTCGAGGCGGAGGCGGATCGGCGTCTTCTGACTCTCCGCCTGCGCGAGGTACCACGCGAGCATCCGGTGGCCGCCCGCTCGCCCGCGGAAGACGTCCACCCTCGAGACGATCGAGTCGTCACCCTTGTCGAAACGAACC
>JBKPTS010000035.1:0-52885 GCA_046735575.1 Actinomycetota bacterium | reverse complement strand
CAGGAGCGCCGAGAGCGGGGTCTGCGACGCGGGCTTGAGCACGACGGAGCACCCCGCGGCGAGCGCAGGCGCGATCTTGTGCGCGACGAGGTTCAGCGGGAAGTTGAAGGGCGAGATGGCGCCGACGACGCCGATCGGCCGCCTGAGCGTCACGGCCAGCTTCCCGACCCCCGCCGGCGATGCGTCCATGGGCACGACGTCTCCGGCGAGCTTGCGCGCCTCCACTGCGGCCATCGTGTACGTCGACACCGCGCGGCTCGCCTCGACTCGCGCGGCCTTCAGCGGCTTGCCGGCCTCGGCCGAGATCGTCCCGGCGATCTCGTCGGTCCGCTCGGCGAGGAGAGCCGCCACGCGGTCGAGGATCGCCGCGCGCTCGTGTGCGGGCAGCGGCTGGTCGAGAGCGCGAGCGGCGGCGTCGACGGCGCGTCGAGCTTCCTCCGCTCCGGCCTGCGGGACGCGTCCCACGAGGTCGCCGTCGTAGGGCGAGCGCACCTCGATCCACTTGCCGGTCTCGAGCCACTCCCCGCCGATCAGGAGCTTCCGCTCGGTCGCGGTGGTAGCCACGCGGGAGAGTGTAATCCTCCGCCTGGTGAGACCCGAGACCCGCTACGCAAGGTCGGGCGACGTCAACATCGCGTACCAGGTCGTGGGCGAAGGCCCGCCGGACCTGGTGTACGTCCTCGGCTGGGTCTCGCACGTGGAGCTCCTGTGGGAGGAGCCGGCGTCCGCGCGCTTCCTCGAGCGGCTCGCCTCGTTCTCGCGGCTGGTCCTCTTCGACAAGCGCGGGACCGGCCTCTCGGACCGGGTCGCCGAAGCGGAGCTGCCGACGCTCGAGCAGAGGATGGACGACGTCCGCGCGGTCATGGATGCGGCGGGCGTCGAGCGGGCCGCGCTGCTCGGGCTCTCGGAGGGAGGGCCGATGTGCCTGCTCTTCGCCGCGACCTACCCGGAGCGGACCGCGGCGCTCGTGCTCATGGGCGCCTACGCGCGCCGGCTCCGGGCCGACGACTACCCGTTCGGCGCCGCTCCCGAGAGCTACGACACGTTCCTCGACGAGATCCGCGACCACTGGGGAGGGCCCGTCGGCCTCGAGGTGCGCGCACCGAGCCTCGCAGGCGACGCCGCCTTCGCCTCCTGGTGGGCCAACTACCTGCGCATGAGCGCGAGCCCGGGCGCGGCGCTGGCGCTGACGCGCATGAACCGCGACATCGACGTGCGGCACGTCCTGCCGACGATCGGCGTGCCGACGCTCGTTCTCCACCGCGTCGGCGATCGCTCGCTGCCCGTGGAGGGCTCGCGCTACCTGGCCGAGCGCATCCCAGGCGCGAGACTCGTGGAGTTCCCTGGAGACGACCACCTTCCCTGGCTCGGCGACCAGGACGTGATCCTGGACGAGATCGAGGAGTTCCTCACCGGCGTCCGCCGTGGCCCGGAGCCGGACCGGGTGCTGGCGACCGTCCTCTTCACCGACGTCGTCGGCTCCACGGCGCGCGCGGCCGAGCTCGGCGACAGGAGCTGGAGGGAGCTCCTCGCGCGCCATCACGCGCTCGTCCGCCGCGAGCTCGAGCGCTGGCGGGGGCGGGAGGTGGACACCGCGGGCGACGGCTTCCTCGCCACCTTCGACGGCCCGGCCCGCGCGATCCGGTGCGCCTGTGCCGCGCGGGACGCGGTGCGCGACCTCGGGCTCGAGCTCCGCGCCGGCCTGCACACCGGCGAGTGCGAGATCGTCGGCTCGAACGTCGCCGGGATCGCCGTCCACATCGGCGCCCGGGTGGCGGCGCTCGCGGGAGCGGGCGAAGTCCTCGTCTCGAGCACCGTTCGCGACCTGGTGGCAGGCTCCGGCATCGTCTTCAGCGAGCGCGGCGAGCACGAGCTGAAGGGCGTTCCCGAGAAATGGCGGATCTATGCTGTCGACGGTGTCTAGAGCCTTCGTCGTGGACGCCGTTCGCTCGCCGATCGGCCGGCGTGGCGGGTCCCTGGCGGGCGTGCGCGCCGACGAGCTCGCCGCCCAGGTGCTGAACGGGCTCGTCGAGCGCATCGACCTCGATCCCGGCGAGGTCGAGGACGTGCAGATGGGCTGCGTGACCCAGGTCGGCGAGCAGGCGCTGAACGTGGGGCGGCTCGCCGTGCTCGTCGCAGGCTGGCCCGAGACGGTCGCGGCTTCGACGATCGACCGGCAGTGCGGCTCCTCGCTCCAGGCCGCGTTCAACGGCGCGGCCGCGATCCAGGCCGGACACCTCGACGTCGTGGTCGCGGCAGGGATCGAGTCGATGAGCCGGGTCCCGATGGGCTCGAACCTCGGCGACGGCGGCTTCGGCGCGATCAACGAGAAGATCGGCGAGCGCTGGCCGATCGTCCCGCAAGGGATCTCGGCCGAGGTGATCGCCGAGGAGTGGGGCTTCACGCGCGAGCAGCTCGACGAGCTCGCGTACGAGTCCCACCGGCGCGCGGTCGCCGCGATCGACGAGGGACGATTCGAGAACGAGATCGTCCCGATCGAAACCTCGGCCCTCGGCGCGACCGTGCTCTTCGGAGTCGACGAGACGCCGCGCCGCGACACCTCGCCGGAGAAGCTGGCATCCCTCGCTCCGGCCTTCAAGTCGGACGGCGTCGTCACGGCCGGCAGCTCGAGCTCGATCGTGGACGGCTCGGCGGCGATGCTCCTCGCGAGCGAGCAGGCGGTCGACCGACTCGGGCTCGAGCCCCGCGCCTCGTGGGTCTCGTTCGGGCTCTCGGGCGTCGACCCGTACCGGATGCTGCACGGGAACCCCGAGGCCTCCTGCAAGGCGCTCGCGAAGGCCGGGCTCGCCTGGGACGACGTCTCCGTGATCGAGGTGAACGAGGCGTTCGCGTCGGTGGTGCTCCAGTTCCTCGCCGACACGGGGCTCGAGGAGCGCTGGAGCGCCCGAGACGTGAACCCGAACGGCGGCGGAATCTCGCTCGGGCATCCCCTCGGCGCCACCGGGGCCCGCATCACCGCGACCTTGCTGAACGAGCTCGAGCGCCGGGGCGGGCGCTACGGGCTGGCGACGATGTGCATCGGCCAGGGCCAGGCGATCGCGGGCGTCCTGGAGCGGGTGTAGCGCCATCAGCAACACTGATCGAGATTCTTCATTTCTCGACTGGTGCTGATCGACGCATGAGCCGATGATGTAGTCGTGTTCGGGTTGATTGTGATCGCATTCGTGCTCCTCGTCGGGCCGCTGGCCGTCCTCTACGGGGCGGACTCGCGCGGCGACGACGTCGCGCGCCGGCGCCGCCTCGGCGCCTGAGCGACCGGGAGGCGCCGCTAGGATCGCGCCCGCGATGAGCGCGCGCGAGGTCCGCAGCATCGGCGTCGTCGGGCTCGGCGCCATGGGCGCCGGGATCGCGCAGGTCGCGGTCGAGGCGGGGTACGAGGTCGTCGGGCGCGAGGTCACGGACGCGCTGGGCTCGCAGGCCCGCGAGCGCATTGCCCACTTCCTGCAGCGCAAAGTCGACAAGGGCCAGATGGAAGCCGCCGAGCGCGAGGCCGCCCTGGCGCGACTCTCGGTGAGCACGGCGCTCGCCGACGTCTCCGAGTGCGGCCTCGTGGTCGAGGCGATCGTGGAGGAGCTCGCGGCGAAGCAGGAGCTGTTCGCGGAGCTCGAGCAGGTCGTCCGGCCCGGCGCCGTGCTCGCGACGAACACGTCCGCCCTCTCGGTCGGCGAGATCGCGTCCGCCGTCTCGACCCCCGAGCGCGTCGTCGGGATGCACTTCTTCAACCCGGCGCCGCTCATGCCGCTCGTCGAGGTCGTCCGTGCCGAGCTCTCCTCGGACGAGACCGTCGACACCGTGTATGTCGTCGCGGAATCGCTCGGGAAGCGCCCGATCCGCTGCCGCGACACGCCCGGCTTCGTCGTCAACCGCGTTCTCATCCCGCTCCTCAACGACTGCGTCCGCGTCCTGGACGAGGCGGGGGTGTCCCCCGAGGACCTGGACACGGCGCTGACGGCGGGAGCGGGGTGGCCGATGGGCCCGTGCGCGCTCGCCGACCTCGTCGGGATCGACGTGCACGTGCACGCTGCGGAGGCGCTGCACGCGAAGCTCGGAGAGCCGCGGATGGCGCCGCCGCCGCGGCTCGTCGCGATGAAGAACGAGGGCCTTCTCGGCCGCAAGACGGGCCGCGGCTTCTACACGTACGACGCTCGTAGCTCGTAGCGGGTCTCGGTGAGGGCACGGTGCGGCGTTTCCCCTGGCGATCTCCGCGCGTCGTGATGTCGTCAGCGGCCCGGTCTCCGAGTCGGTCAGCCTCGCGACTACCGCCTTACATTCTCCTTACGGGCTTCTCATGCCCGACACACGGCGAATCCCGATACTGAAGCGGGCCAATGCGGACGCTCGCTCTTTCTGCCTGCTCGCTCGTCCTCGCGTTCGTCGCCGGGACGGCGGCGGCCACCGGCGCCCGCGGCGTCGCGCCGACGAACGGCACGCTGTCCGTCCAGCGCGGTAAAGGTCTCGTCGTGCTGGAGATGCGCGGCTCGATCCTCGGACGGCTGGGCAGCGGCGCGGTCACGGTCACCGATCTGACGCCGCGTGACCCCTACACGGCGACCGTGGCCGGAAAGAAGGTGAAGGTACTGCACCTCGCCCCGCGCACGGATCGCTACCGCGGCCAGGCGCTGCGCTTCCGCATGGTCGGCGGGAGCTGGCGCGTCACGGTGCGCGGGACCGGGATCGCGCTCTCGGCGGTCGGGCGCGGCGCGGTGTCGCTGCAGGCCGACCGGCTCAACCCCTTCGACGACGCAGGCGTGTACTCGCTCGACGGCACCGACTGCAGCACCGAGCAGACGGGGTGCACACCGCTCCCCGACGACCTCGAGCGGTTCGTGCTCGGAGCGCAGTCGTGAACGACCAGCACACGATCCTCGTCGTCGAGGACGAGACCTCGATCGCATCGTTCGTCGCGGCGTACCTGAAGAACGCCGGCTACGCGGTCCGGACGGCGTCGACGGCGCAGGCCGCGATCGGCGAGATCGCCTCCGCCGCTCCGGCGCTGATCGTGCTCGACCTGAACCTTCCGGACGGCGACGGGGTCGAGCTCTGCCGAAGCATCCGCAAGAGCTCCGATGTCCCCATCCTCATGCTCACCGCCCGCGACGAGGACGTGGACAAGATCATCGGGCTCGAGGTCGGCGCCGACGACTACATGACGAAGCCGTTCAACCCACGCGAGCTCGTCGCGCGGGTGAAGAGCGTGCTCCGCCGGGCGGCGCCCGAGCGCCGCCGCACGGAGTCCGCCGAGCTCCGCCACGGCGAGCTCGTCATCAACGCGGGCAAGCGCGAGGTGTACGTGGGCGACGAGGAGATCCGCCTCGCGCCGAAGGAGTTCGACCTCCTCTGGGAGCTGCTCGACCACCGAGGAATCGTCCTCACGCGGGATCAGCTCCTCGAGCGGGTCTGGGGGTACACGTTCGCGGGGGATACGAGGACGGTGGACGTGCACGTGCGCCAGATCCGGCGGAAGCTCGGCGACGCCTCTCCCATCGTCACCGTGTGGGGCGTGGGGTACAAGGTCGCGTCCGAGCGGTCCGCGGCCCCCGCTTCGTAACGGTGTAGGCGTACTCTGAGCCCGAGATGCTCGGGACGCTGCGCTTCCGGCTGACCGCTCTCTTC
This sequence comes from Actinomycetota bacterium, assembly GCA_046735575.1. Lineage (GTDB taxonomy): Bacteria > Actinomycetota > Thermoleophilia > Gaiellales > Gaiellaceae > GMQP-bins7. The sequence goes on along the minus strand of JBKPTS010000035.1, from coordinate 47,251 downwards.
ATGGGGGCGGTGCTCGTGTTCGGGCTCGTCTCGATCGCCCTCGCGGTGCGGCTCTTCCAGGACGTCACGAGGTCGCAGTCGGTCGCCGAGATCAAGCGCGAGGCGCGGGGCATCGCGGCTCTCTACGCGCAATCGGCGCTGCAGTCGAGCGACCAGGGCGCGAAGGCGCCCGCCTTCGCCGCCGGGCCGCTGCAACTCGCGACCGGCGACCGCCTCTACTACGTCGGCGCGTCGCTCTTCCCCGGCCAGCGTTTCGGCCTCGTGCGCCTACAGCAGTCGGCGCTCGGCAACGTGCAGCTCGACCGCGACCACGTCGTCACGTTCGAGTTCACGCCCCCGAACGACAGCCGCAAGCTGCTCGCCGCGGCGCAGCCCGTCCAGCTCGTCCGCGGCACGGAGCCCTTCGGCTGGCTCATCGTGGCGAAGCCGACGGCGGAGCTCACGGCTCAGTGGCTGACGCTGGTGAAGCGGCTCCTGCTCGCTCTCGCGGTAGGCGTCGCCCTCGCCGCGCTCCTCCTCTGGTGGCTCTCGAGGCGGCTCACGGAGCCCGTGCTCGCGCTCACGCGCGCGACGCAGGCGATCGGCACGGGGACGTACGACGTGGAGATTCCGGAGCCGAAGGGGAGCGACGAGGTCTCCCTGCTCTCGGCGCGCTTCAAGCGCATGGTCGAGCGGCTGGCCGAGGCGGAGAAGCTGCAGCGGTCGTTCCTCATGTCCGTGTCGCACGAGCTCAGGACCCCGTTGACGGCGATTCGGGGCCACGTCGAGGCGCTGCGCGAGGGGATCATCACCGAGCCCGAGCACATCGAGACCTCGCTCGACGTGATCGCGGCGGAGACCGACCGGCTCGAGCGCCTCGTCGGCGACATCCTCGACCTCGCGAAGCTCCAGGCGCACCGTTTCACGGTCCGGCACGAGGAGGTCGACATGACCCGCCTGCTCGAGCACGCATACGGCGCCTTCGCCGAGCAGGCGCGGCAGCGCGCGATCGACTACCGCCTGGAGACGAACGGAGACGAGGCCGTGATCGTCTCGGACGGCGATCGCGTCCTGCAGGTCATCTCCAACCTGCTCGCCAACGCCTTCAAGTGGACTCCGGACGGCGGCAGCATCGAGCTCTCGCTCGGGGCGGAGAACGGCGGGCTCGAGGTCGAGATCGCGGACTCCGGTCCCGGGATCAGGCAGGAGGACCGCGAGCGGATCTTCCGGCCGTTCATCTCGCAGGACTCGAACGGGACGGGACTCGGGCTGCCGATCGCACGCGAGCTCGCGATCGCGCTCGGCGGGCGGATCGAGCTCGACTCCGCGCCCGGGCGGGGCAGCCGCTTCCGGCTCGTGCTTCCGCGCGAGCGGGTCTAGCTAGGCCGCTTCGGCACGCTCGGCGAGGGCGTGCGCGCGCTCCGCTTGCGCCGGCAGAGCCTGGGCGGATGGCGCCTCGGCGGAGAGCACGATCGGCTCCGAGGCGGCCAGCGTGCTCTCGAGTGCCGCGAGCCGACCGTCGACTCCCCGCCAGCCCGAGCTCACGAGCTCGACGAGGAGGCCGAGGTCGTCGACGCGCGCGTTCCGTTCTGCGAGCAGCTCCCCTTCGAGGCGCTCGAGGCGGCGGATCGACTGGTTCAACAGCCCGCGGATCTCGGCGATGTGGCGCGCGACCGGAAGCACCTCGGTGCGCAGCGCCTCCCGGACGGCTGTCGCGATCTGGGCCGGGATCGCAGCCTGGAGCTCCGCGGCGGTCGCGGCGAGCGCCTCGATCTGCTCCCGCGAGCGATCGAGGGCAGCCTCGAGATCGCCGGGCTCCGCGCGCCTCGCCGCGTGATCCGAGAGTCGCCGTTTCGCCCGTTCCAGAGCCGCTTCGTCCATGGGGGCGAGGCTACTCTCGGCGTCGGATGGAGACCGCGGAGCTCGACTACGACCTTCCGGCCGACCTCGTCGCGCAGACGCCGCCCGAGCGCCGGGACGCGTCGCGGCTCCTCGTCTGGCGCCGCTCGGCCGGGACGATCGAGCACCGCGAGTTCTCGGAGCTTCCCGAGGTCCTCGGGGGCGAGCTCGTCGTGCTCAACGACACGCGCGTCGTCCGGGCGCGGCTGCGGCTCGCGCGCGAGAGCGGCGGCGCCGTGGAGGTGCTGCTGCTCGAAAGCTGCGGAGACGACGGCGTCTGGGAAGGCCTCGCCCGGCCGAGCCGGAGGCTGCGGGCAGGCGAGCGGCTGGGGCCGGTCGAGCTGCTGGAGCCGCTCGGGCACGGCCGCTGGCTGCTGCGGCTCGAGGGCGAGCCCGACGGCGACGTCCCTCTCCCGCCGTACATCCACGTGCCGCTCCGCGACCGCGAGCGGTACCAGACGGTGTACGCGCGCGAGGCCGGCTCTGCGGCGGCGCCGACGGCAGGGCTGCATTTCACGGACGCCCTGCTCGCGCGCGTCGAGCACGTCCGCGTGACGCTCCACGTCGGGCCGGACACCTTCCAACCGGTGACCGCGGCGCGGCTCGAGGATCACCGGCTGCACGGGGAGCGGTACAGCGTGGAGCCGCAGGCGTGGCGCCGGGTCGCGGAGGCGGAGCGCGTGCTCGCGGTCGGGACGACGGCAGTGCGGGTCGTGGAGACGGTCGCGCGGACGGGTGAGCTGGAGGGGCGGACCGCCTTGTTCGTGACGCCCGGCTTCGCGTTCCGCCGGGTCGACGCACTGCTCACGAACTTCCACTTGCCGCGCTCGACGCCGCTCGCGCTCGTGATGGCGTTCGCCGGCGTCGAGGAGACGCGGGAGCTCTACCGCGTGGCGATCTCCGAGCGCTATCGCTTCTACTCCTTCGGCGACGCGATGCTCGTCCTCTAGGCGTGGGCGTGCGGGACGGTCGTCGTCGCAAGATCGACGCACTTCGGCGCGAGACACGCGAGCGCTTCGCGGTTACGCTCCATAGCGGGTGGAGGCGAGGGGTGGCCCCGGGGCGCGAGCACGTGAGCGGAGCGAGCTGAACGCGTTCACGGTCACGGCGACCGAGGGGGCCGCGCGCAGCGGTGTCCTCGAGACGGCCCACGGCCCGATCCCGACGCCCGCCTTCATGCCCGTCGGGACGAAGGCGTCCGTCAAGTCTCTGCACCCCGACGAGGTTCGCGACCTGGGCGCGCACGTGATCCTCGGCAACACGTACCACCTCCACTTCCGGCCGGGGGACGAGGTGGTCGAGGAGCTCGGCGGCATCCATGCGTTCTGCGGGTGGGACGGGCCGATCCTCACCGACTCCGGGGGGTTCCAGGTCTTCTCGCTGCGGGACACGATCCTCGCGCTCGACGAGCGCGGGGTCGCCTTCCGGTCGGTCTACGACGGGTCCGAGGAGAGGTTCACGCCGAGTGGAGTCGCCGAGATCCAGCGCAGGCTCGGCTCGGACATCGCGATGTGCCTCGACGTCTGCGCCCCGGCGAGCGCCCCCCGTCGCGAGCTCGAGCGGGCCGTCGAGCTGACGACCCTCTGGGCGGAGGAGCAGGCCGCAGCGGCGCGGGCTCCCGGCCAGCTGCGGTTCGGGATCGCGCAGGGCGGTGTCGACCGGGAGCTCCGCAGGCGGTCGCTCGAGGAGATCCGCGCGCTCCCATTCGACGGCTTCGCGCTCGGCGGCCTGGCCGTCGGCGAGTCCGGGGACGAGATGCTCGAGACCGTCGGCTGGGCCGCCCCGCTGCTGCCCGAGGACAAGCCCCGCTACTTCATGGGGATCGGCGACGCGGAGGGCATCCTGGAGGTCGTCGGGCGCGGGATCGACCTCTTCGACTGCGTCCTGCCCACCCGCACCGCGCGCACCGGCTCGGCCCTCGTCTCGAGCGGGAGGATCAACCTCCGGAACGCACGCTTCTCGAGGGACCCGCGTCCGCTCGAGGAAGGCTGCGGCTGCCCCGCGTGCGCGCGCTTCACGCGCGCGTACCTCCGGCACCTCGTCACCCAGCGGGAGATCCTGGGGCTGCGGCTCTTGAGCCTGCATAATCTCTGGTTCGTACTCGACCTGACCGCACGCGCGCGGGCGGCGATCGAGCGCGGCGCGTTCTCGCGCTTTCGGGCGGAGGCGCTCGCGCGTCTCGCCCGCGGGCCCGAGGAGGACCGGTGCCTGCCTTCGTAATCCTGCTGCTGCTCCTGTTCGCCGTCTTCTACGTACTCATGGTGCGCCCCCAGCGGCAGCGCCAGTCCCAGCACAAGACGATGATCGACAACGTCGGCGTGGGCGAGGACGTGCTCACGACAGGTGGCATCTACGGGACGATCACGGAGGCCGACGGCGACGACCTCGTGGTCGAGATCGCCGAGGGCGTGGAGGTGCACATGACCCGCCGCGGCATCGCGGCGATCCTCCCTCCGGAGGCGGAGGAAGAGGACGAGTTGGAAGAGGCCGACGAGGAGCCGGGCGAGCTGCCGGAGGCGATCGAAGAAGGTCGCGTTACGGGTGCGCAAGAATCCGTGACGAGCGCCCCGCGAGGCAACTCGTCAGCGGATGACGACCGCTAACCTGAGCGCCCGGCCGTGAACCGTCGCTCCTCCCTCTACATCGTGGCGCTGCTCGTCGCGGCGCTCGTTGCCGTCGGCCTCCTCGCGATTCCCGGCTCGCCGATCGAGCAGAAGCCGACGCTCGGGCTCGATCTCCAGGGCGGGCTGCAGGTGACGCTCCAGGCCGTTCCGCCCCCGAACAAGACCCTGACCTCCGAGGACCTCAGCCGCTCGGTCGACATCATGCGCAGCCGCGTCGACAAGCTCGGCGTGAGCGAGCCGGAGATCCGGAAGCAGGGCTCGAACCAGATCGTCATCGACCTCCCCGGCATCAAGAACCCGGAGGCGGCGGCGCAGATCATCGGGAAGACCGCTCAGCTCGAGCTCTACGACCTCGAGACCTCGCTCACCGGCCCCTCCGTCTCGATCAACGGAGAGCCGATCGAGCACGCCTCGCTCTACGACCTCCTGGCCGCCGTGCAGTCGCAGGCCAAGTCCGGCAAGTCCGACGCGTACTACGTGTTCGACACGAAGACGAAGCGGCTCGTCGGCGGGCCGTTCGGGACGCACCAGGAGGCGCAGAAGTCCGTCGACGCGAAGAAGGGGCGAGAGCTCTTCGCGGTCCCGAGCGGCATGGTGGTCGTCACGTGCGGGCAGAACGCGGTCGTCTGCCCCGGCGGGAACGGCCAGGGCGTCGAGCCGAACCAGACCTACTACTACCTCTTCAAGTACGACCCGCCGAACGTGCCCCAGATGACGGGGAGCGACCTCAAGCTCTCGGGCACGCGGGCGGACTTCGACCCGCAGACGGGCCAGCCCATCGTGACCATGGAGTTCACCGGCAAGGGCGGCAAGAAGTTCCAGCAGATCACCGCGCAGGAGTGGACGCGCGGGCGGATCAAGAACGCGCCGCAGCACTTCGCGATCGTGCTCGACCGCGAGATCCGCACCTTCCCGCAGATCGACTACACGGACGGCTCCCTGTCCGGCGGCATCTCCGGCGGCAGGGCCCAGATCGAAGGCCTGCAGTCGATCGGCGAGGCGAAGGACATCGCGATCGTCCTGCAGACGGGCGCCCTCCCCGTGAACTTCAAGACGCTCGACCGGACGGACATCTCGGCCACGCTCGGGAAGGACTCGCTCGACCAGGCGAAGCGCGCGGCGCTCGCCGGGCTGCTGCTCGTCGCGATCTTCCTGCTCGTCTTCTACCGCTTCCTCGGCGTCGTCGCGGTCGCCGGCCTCGGGATCTACGCCGCGCTGCTGTACGCGGCGATCCTGCTCTTCAACGTGACCCTCACGCTCCCGGGCTTCGCCGGCCTCGTCCTGACGTTCGGGGTCGCCGCCGACGCGAACGTCGTCATCTTCGAACGCATCAAGGAAGAGGTGCGCGCCGGGAGATCCGTGCGCGCTGCGGTCGCGCAGGGCTACGCCAAGGGCTTCCACACGATCGTGGACGCGAACGTCGTGACGGCGATCACGGCGCTCGTCCTGTTCGCCGTCGCGACGGCGAGCGTGAAGGGGTTCGCGCTCATGCTCCTGATCGGCACCGCGCTCTCGATGCTCACCGCCGTCCTCGCGACGCGCGCGATCCTCGCGCTGCTCGCCGGCTTCGACTGGTTCGACAGCCCGCGCCTCATGGGCGCGACCGGGCAGGGCGTCGCCGGCTGGCTCCGCGTCGACTTCATCGGGAAGCGCCGGATCTGGTTCGCGATCTCGGGGACGATCGTCGCGGTCTCGATCGCCGCCATCGCGGTGCGGGGCCTGAACCTCGGCATCGACTTCAAGGGCGGCACGCAGATCAGCTTCGAGACGGCGGAGCCGACGGCGCTCGACACCGTTCGCAGCCAGGCGGCGAAGATCGGGCACGCCGACGCGGTCATCCAGGGCCGCGGGCGCTCGACCGGGGGCGAATACTCGAGCTTCCAGATCCGCACGAAGTCGCTCACGACTTCGGAGGAGAACTCGCTCAAGTCCGACCTCGGCCAGGCCGTCGGCGCCAGGTCCTTCGGCGCCAAGAACGTGTCGGAGAGCTTCGGAAAGCAGATCGCGAGGAGCGCGATCTGGGCGATCGTCGTCAGCCTGCTGCTGATCGTCCTGTACATCTCGCTCCGCTTCCAGTGGAAGTACTCCGTCGGAGCGCTCGTCGCCCTCGCCCACGACGTCGTGATCACGGTCGGGATCTACGCCTTGACCGGCAGAGAGGTGTCGACCGCGACCGTCGCCGCGGTCCTGACCGTGCTCGGCTACTCGATCTACGACACGATCATCATCTTCGACCGCATCCGCGAGAACGTCCCGCTCATGCGGCGTGCCTCATTCCGCGTGATCGGGAACGTCTCGCTCTGGGAGGTTCTGCCGCGTTCGCTCGCGACGACGTTCATCACCTTGCTCCCGGTCGCCTCGCTCGAGTTCTTCGGCGGCGACACGCTGAAGGACTTCGCCTTCGCGCTCCTCGTCGGCATCGGGTCGGGGGCCTACTCGTCGATCTTCGTCGCCGCGCCGCTCCTCGCCTTGCTCAAGGAGCGCGAGCCGGAGTTCCAGCGCCGCCGTGACGACCTGGGCGCGCTCGAGGGCGTGGCCTCGGTCGGCGGTGTCCTCGCGGTCGGCGGGGGGGACGGTGACGGCGCGGCCGGACCGGAGCCCGAGCCGGTGGGCGTCGAGCCGAAGCCGCCCCCGGTTCCTGCCCCTGCGGGCGCGCCGCTCGCAGCGTCGTCGAAACGAGAGCGCCGCCGCCAGCGGCGGGCGTCGAAGCCGCATGGCAGACCCAGGTAACGACCGCGGACCGCTGCAGACCCTCGCGCTCGCCGGCCTCGGCGCGGTGGCGCTCGCGGCCGGGCGCGCCGACGAGCTCGCGGACGAGATCGCCGGCCGGCTCGGGCTCGAGAGGGACGAGGTGCGCGCGGCCCTGACGGACATCGCGGAGAGCTGGCGTCGCGAGGCGGGACGGGTCGGCGAGCAGACGAGCAGCGCCGCCTCGAGGTTCGCGGAGGAGCTCGGCATCGCCTCTCGCGACGCCGTCGACGATCTCGCGCTCCGCGTCGCGCAGCTCGAGCACCGCCTGAAGCTGCTCGAGCAGGCGTAAATCGGTCGGCTGCCACGGACGCTGGCCAGTAGCAGCGACCGCGGCCGCTCTGCGGCCGCGCTTCAGGGCCGCGCGAGCGGAATCTGCCGTTGGCAGATTCCGCTCTTGCGCAGAACTCGTGCGACACTGACCCGATGGCGACCCGGGAAGCGCGCTCGCAGCGGAGCTTCGGCAGGCTGACCGAGATCGCCCAGGTGGCCGTCCGGCACGGGTTCGGCTACTTCCTGCGCCGGCACCGGCTCGGTGACCTGGTGCCGTGGGGAGAGCGCGAGCAGGTCGAGGCGAGCGCGACCGATCGCGGGCGGCGGCTGCGGGAGATGCTCGACGAGCTCGGGCCGACCTTCGTCAAGTTCGGGCAGCTGCTGTCGACGCGGCCCGACGTCGTCCCGCCGGACATCGTCGCGGAGCTGCGCGGCCTGCAGGACAGCGTGAAGCCGTTCGCCTTCGGGCAGGTACGGGAAGTCCTCGAAGAGGAGCTCGGGCTGACGGTCGAGCAGGCGTTCCTCGAGTTCGACGAGCTCCCCATCGCCTCTGCCTCCATCGGGCAGGTGCACCGGGCCGTGCTGCCGGACGGGCGCGAGGTCGCCGTCAAGGTGCAGCGGCCGAACGCGCCGGGTCAGATCGAGGCCGACCTCGGCCTGCTCTACCAGGCCGCGAAGCTGCTCAAGGAGCGCGTGCGCGCGCTCGAGTTCATCGACCCCCAGGAGCTCGTGGACGAGTTCGCGCGCTCGATCCGGCTCGAGCTCGACTACTCGCACGAGGCCCGGAACGCCGAGACGTTCCACCGCGACTTCGCGCGCAACGAGCACGTCGTCGTCCCGCGGGTCGTCCGCCAGTACTCGACGCCCCGCGTCCTCACGCTCGAGTATCTCCGCGGCCGGAAGGTGTCCGAGCTCGACCTCGAGGCGATGCGCCCCGACGAGCGGCGGGCGGTCGCGTACCGCATGGCCGACACTTGGATGGCGATGGTCTTCCGGCACGGCTTCTTCCACGCCGACCCGCACCCCGCGAACATCTTCGTCCTCGAGGACGGGCGGCTCGGGCTCGTCGACTTCGGGCAGGCGGGGAAGCTCTCCGACGAGGACATGGCCAGGCTGACGCGTCTCTTCGTCGACGCGGCGACCGAGAACGTGCACGCGATCCCGAGGCGGCTCCGCGAGCTCGGCGTGCGCTACGCGCTCGACCGGGAGGAGGAGTTCCGCGACGAGCTGCGCACGCTCTTCGACCGCTACTACGGCGTGCGGCTCTCCGACATCGACCCGTTGCAGGTGATCCGCGAGGGCTTCCAGCTCATCTACTCGCTGAACCTCCGGCTGCCCTCGCGCTTCGTCATGCTCGACAAGGCGATCGCGACGCTCGCCTCCGTGGGCGCGGAGGTGTACCCGGACTTCAACGTCTTCGAGGTGGCGAAGCCGTACGCGCGCGGCCTGCTCGCGGACCGCTTCCATCCGCGGGTCGTAGCGCACCGTGCCCGGCTCGAGGCGCTGGCGCTCGGCTCGGTCGCGCGGGATCTTCCGTACCAGGCGCACGACGTGCTCGAGGCGCTGCGCTCGGGCACCCTGTCGATGACGATCAGCAGCCCCGGAGTCGACCACATCGACCAGCATCTGCACCAGGCGTCCAACCGGATCGCCGTGGCGCTGATCGTGGCCGGAGGCCTCATCGGCTCGTCCGTGATCGGCGTCTTCGCGACGAGCGGCCCGCACGTCATGGGCCTGCACCTGCTCTCGTTCGTCGGGTTCGTGCTCTCGGGCGCGTTCGGCCTCTGGCTCATCTGGGGCATCCTCAGGCACTCCAGGCTCTAGCGGCGCCGCGGCCATGTCGGCCGGGGCGGATGAGGATCGCTTGTCATCCTCTCGCCACAAAAGACATCTGGCGTCCTCGCCGCGCGGGAGCTAGCGTCGCCCGCATGTCGGCAGTCCTCGTGGCGGAGCTCGAGCCGGAGACCGGCGAATACCTCGGCCGGCAGCTGCGCGACGACGGCTTCGACGTGCTCGGCGCGGCGCGAGGGAGCGAGGCGCTCGATCTCGCCGAGCAGGCGCGGCCGGACCTCGTGCTGCTCGAGGAGCTCGAGCTCTGCCTCCGCCTGCGCCGGGGCGAGCCGGGACGGAGCTGGGACCGGAACGTCCCGGTGATCCTCCTGTCGCCCTCGTCGGACGCCGTCGACCGCGTGCGCGCGCTCGACCGCGGGGCGGACGACGCGCTCGGGCGCCCGTTCGCGTACGAGGAGCTGCTCGCGCGGATCCGGGCGGTGCTCCGCAGGACGGCGCCCGGCAACGGGGACGTGCTCACCGCCGGAGACCTCGTAGTTGATCGCCGGACGAGGCGCGTCTCGGTCCGGGACGAGGTGGTCGCGCTCTCCGCCAAGGAGTTCGACCTGCTCGCGCGCCTCGCGTCCGAGCCCGGACGGGTGTTCACGAAGGAGGAGCTCCTGAGACAGGTCTGGGGCTTCCGGGCGCTCGGTCGCACCCGCACGCTCGAATCGCATGCCTCGCGGCTGCGGCGGAAGCTCAACGTCTCGGGGGAGGACCGCTACATCGTCAATGTCTGGGGCGTCGGCTACCGACTGCTCGACTGAAGCGGACGCGCCATGCCCGTGCCTGTGCCAACATCGAGCGCATGGCCTGGCGCGTCGATCCGGAGGGCATCGAGGTGCGAGCGCTCGCCGAGATCTCGCCGGTCGACGGGCTCCGGGTCCTGGAGCTGGGATGCGGCGACGGGCGGCTCACGTTCCCCGTGGCGCGCTCGGCGACGTCGGTCCTCGCCGTCGATCCGGACGAGGAGCGGATCGCGACCGCTCGGGGCAGGCTCCCCGCCGAGCTTGAGCAGAGGGTGCGGTTCGTGGTCGCCGCGGCAGCGGAGGTCGACGCGCCGGCTCACGAGTTCGAGCTCGCGCTCTTCTCCTGGTCTCTCTGATGAATCCTGGGTGAGGGCGTCGTGCACGCCCTGCGCCACGTCCACACGCTTCTCGTCTCCGGCGGAACGCTCGTCGACGTGCATCCGGTGACGGAGGAGCAGGTCGAGACGTCCGAAGGGGTCGTCGGCGTGATCCTGGAGCCCGAGTGGCTGAACGGCGACCTCCCGAACTCGGAGGCGGCGCTGCGGGAGGTCGTCGGCGAGGGGCTGTACGAGCTCGAGGCCGAGACGGAGTACGACGTGCTCCAGCACTTCGACTCGGCGGAGGAGCTGATCGAGGCGAAGCACGACCTCCTCGAGGGGCAGGACGCGCTCGTGCGCTCGATCCGGGCTGCGCGGCCGCCGCTACGCACGCGCATGCACGTCGTGCTGCGGCGGCTGCGCGCGCTGCCCGCGCGGCGCGGCTAGAGCCAGCCCTCGAGCTCGAGCAGCTTCACCTTGCGGTCGAGCCCGCCTCCGTAGCCGACGAGGGAGCCGTCGGCGCCCACGACGCGGTGACAGGGGAGGACGATCGGGATTCGGTTGCGGTTCATCACCGTCCCCACCGCGCGGGCGGCGCGCGGATGCCCCACCTTCCCGGCGAGCGCGCCGTAGGTCGTCGTCTCGCCGTACGGGACGTGCGCGAGCTCGCGGAGCACCGAGAGCGTGAACGTGGGAAGGCCGCGCAGGTCGAGCGCAAGGTCGAAGCCGCGCCGGCGCCCTGCGAAGTACTCGTCCAGCTCGCGCCGGGTCGCGTCCACGCTCTTCGGCGAGCGGAGCACGCGCGGGCCGGCGAGGCGAGCGAGCTGCTCGAGGTGCTCCTCGGGGCGGGCCTCGAAGGAGATCGCAGCCAGCCCCTTGTCCGAGGCGGCGACGAACAGCGACCCGACGGGGGACTCGACGACGTCGAAGCCGACGTCGACGAGGTCGAGGGCGAGGGCGCTGTCGCGAAAGCGGCGATCGAGATCGGGGGAGACGGTCATGACGGGTTCCTCCTCTTGCGAAGTCTTCGCACGCCCGTCGACGCGGCCTGCCGGGCGGCGCCGGAGGTCGAGCCGAGGACGGCTGCGATGTGGTCGTAGGGAAGGTCGTATCCGTACCTGAGCACGATGGCGGCCCGCTCGGCGGGAGGCAGCCCGTCCGTGAGGGGCGCGAGCTCCTCGTACGCAGGTCGTGCGTCCTCGGCGCCGCGCTCGACGGGCTCGGCGGTCGGCTGGGCACGCCGCAGGGTGTCGGTCGCGACGTTCCGCGCGATCGTCAGGACCCACGCCCGCAGGTGCTCCCCGTGGTCGAGGCGCGCGTACGCCTGCAGGGCGCGGAGGAAGGTCTCCTGGAACGCGTCGTCGGCTCGCTGTGCGCCGAGCTTGCGCCGGAGCAGCCGCATGACCTCAGCACGGTGCTGCTCGTAGAAGCGCTCGAACGGCGGGATCCTCACGTCGTACATCTTCCTGGTGAAACGCGTGCGCCCGCAGATTTGTGAGCATCCCCGGCGACATGCGGGCAGCCGTCGTCGGGCATGTGGAGGTGATCGAGTTCGTGCGGGTCGAGCACGTGCCGGTCGCGGGCGAGATCGTCCACGCGACGGAGACCTGGCAGGAGGCGGCCGGCGGAGGCGCGGTAGCGGCGACGCAGCTCGCCCTGCTCGCAGACTCGGTCGACTTCTTCGTCGTCCTCGGCAACGACGAGATCGGCCGGCGGGCGAAAGCCGAGCTCGAGGAGCGCGGGATCGCCGTCCATGCGGCCTTCGCGGACGCGCCGCAACGCCGCGGGTTCACGTACCTCGACGCGGCCGGGGAGCGGACGATCACGACGATCGGCCCGAAGCTCCATCCACGCGGGAACGACGACTCGCTCCCCTGGCACGAGCTCGGGCGCTGCGACGCGGTCTACCTCTGCGCCGGGGACGAGGACGCCGTCCGGCGCGCGCGACGCGCCCGGGTTCTCGTCGCGACGGCCCGCGAGCTCGCCACGCTGCGGCGGGCGGGGGTGGAGCTGGACGCGCTCGTCGCGAGCGGCAAGGATGATGCGGAGAGCTACCGGCCCGGCGATCTCGACCCCGAGCCCCGGCTCGTGGTCACGACCTCCGGGGCGCTCGGCGGCTGGGCGCAGCCGGGAGGCCCCTTCTCGGCCGCGCCACTCCCGGGCCCGGTGGTCGACACCTACGGCGCGGGCGACTCCTTCGCCGCCGGGCTCGCGTTCGGGCTCGGAGCGCGCCTCGACACGGCGCGCGCGCTCGAGTTCGCCTCGCGGTGCGGCGCCGCAGCGCTGACCGGCGCCGGCGTCCACGCCGAGGCCGTCCCGCTGCCGGGCTGAGAGCGGGTCAGACCCCGGACGTGCCCGAAACGGCCGGGCCGTCCGCCGGGAACGCAGCTGCGACCGTCGATCGGCCGCTGCGAGGGACACGTCCGGGGTCTGACCCCCTCCTCGCGTCGAGATGGGGCGCCGGGGTTGCGCGGTGGGTGAAAGTGGAGTAAGGTGGGGATTCGTGGGAGAGGCCACGACCCCGTCATGTTCTACGGCGAGTACGAGCACACCATCGACGAGAAGAACCGGCTCACGCTGCCGGCCCGCTTCCGGCATTCGTTCGCGAACGGCGTCGTCCTCGCTCGCGGGATCGAGAACAACATCGACGTGTTCCCGAGCGACAGCTGGAACGAGAGCACGGCTCGGATCGCCGAGCTGGACTCGCTCACGCGGGAAGGGCGGGAGATGAAGCGCCACGTCTTCGGCGGGATGGCCCAGACGGAGCTCGACCGGCAGGGGCGGGTGCTCGTCCCGCCGCACCTCGCGCAGCACGCGCGCATCGGCAAGGAGGTCGTCGTCGCCGGCGTGCACGACCACCTCGAGATCTGGGACCGCGCCGAGTGGGCGGCGCGGGTGTCGACGATGGAAGGGAGCGCAGGCGATGTTGCCGAACGTCTTGCGGACAGACGCAGCTGATCACGTCCCCGTCCTCGCGCAAGAGGTGCGGGAGCTCCTGAGGGTTCGGCCGGGCGAGACCGCAGTCGACGCGACCTTCGGCGCCGGCGGCCACTCGCGGCTCCTCGTGGAGGACCTCGAGGGAGAGGGCAAGCTCATCGCGATCGACCGCGACCCGACGGTCCGCCCGTACTTCGACCGGGTGAAGGCCTCGGCTCGCGGAGTGCAGACGCGTTTCCTGCGCGGCGACTACGCCGTCGTGCTCTCGCAGCTCGCCGGAAACGGCGTCAGGGCCGATGCCGTCCTGCTCGACCTCGGGCTCTCGTCGATGCAGGTCGACCGTCCGGAGCGCGGGTTCTCGTACGCGACCGACGCGCCTCTGGACATGCGCATGGATCCGTCGGAGTCGTTGACGGCGGCCGAGATCGTGCAGACCTGGGACGAGAAGGAGCTCGCGACCGTCTTTCGGCGCTACGGCGAGGAGCGCTACGCACGGCAGATCGCGCGCGGGATAGTCGCGCGCCGCGACGCGTCGCCGATCGAGCGCACGGGACAGCTCGTCGACGTCGTCCGCGCCTCCATCCCGGCGCCCGCGAGATTCGGCGAGGGCCATCCCGCGAAGCGCGTGTTCCAGGCGCTCCGCATCGTCGTGAACGCCGAGCTCGAGTCGCTCGAGCAGGGGCTGCCCGCGGCGTTCGAGATGCTCCGGCCGGGCGGGCGCATCGCGGTGCTCAGCTTCCACTCCCTCGAGGACCGCATCGTGAAGCGGTTCCTGCGCGACAGGGCGCGCGGCTGCACGTGCCCGCCCGAGTTTCCCGTCTGCGTCTGCGGGCACGAGCCCGAGCTCCGGATCGTCACCCCGAAGCCGATCCGGCCCGCCGCCGACGAGGTCGAGCGCAACCCTCGCGCGTCCTCCGCGCGGCTGCGGGCGGCGGTGAAGGTCTGATGTCGACGGTCGCCGAGACCGCGCGCCTCGCGCGCCCCCGGGCGCGGTCGCGCGAGCGTGCGGCCCCGCGTCTGCTGAGCGGCGGCGTCCTCTGGATCGTCGTCCTCGCAGCGCTCCTCGCGGGCGTGGTCGCGGTCAACGTCGCCGTGCTCCGGCTGAACCTGCAGCTGGACGGCGTCACGAGCACGGACACGCAACTCAAGGCGGACATCGCCGACCTGCGCTCCGAGCTCTCGAACAAGGCGGCGACGTACCAGATCGAGCGCAGGGCGAAGAACGACCTCGGTCTCGTCCAGGCCGACCCGAGCCAGACGACCTTCGTCCAGCTCCCGTCGCGATGAGCGCACGCTCGCCTTCGGCTCGCGTCGTGGGAGACGCTCATGCGCCGGAGATCGGCGCATGAGCGCACGGACGACGAACCGCCGGATCGTCGTCCTCGCAGCGATCTTCGCGCTCTTCCTCGGCGCCACGCTCGCGCGCGCGTTCTGGCTGCAGGGCATCCAGGGCGCGAAGTACGCGGCCATGGCGCTGGCGCAGCACCGCGAGACCGTCACCGTGCCGGCGGGCCGGGGCACCATCTTCGACGACGCGGGAGACCCCCTCGCCATCGGCGAGCGCGCGATCACGGTCTACGCGAACCCCCGGCAGGTCGTCCGCCCGCGGGTGGCGGCGCAGGAGATCGCGCGCACGCTGCGGATCGACCCGAACACGGTCTACCCGCTGCTGACCGATCGTTCGAAGGGCTTCGTCTACGTCGAGCGCAAGGCGGATCCCACGAAGGCGGAGGCGCTCGAGCGGAAGCACCTCCCGGGCCTCGGCTTCTACCCGGAGGAGCAACGGACATATCCACAGGGCCGGATCGCCTCTCAGGTCCTCGGCTTCGCGGGCACCGACAACACCGGGCTCGAGGGGCTCGAGAAGTCGCTCGACCCGGTCCTCGCGGGCAAGCCCGGGAGCGAGACGATCGTGAAGGATCCTGCCGGCCGCGCGCTCAGCATCGTCTCGACGCGCCCCGAGGCGCCGGGGAAGAACGTCCGTCTCACGATCGACTCACAGATCCAGGCGTACGCGCAGCAGGTGCTCGAGTCGACCGTCGCCAGGTGGGGCGCGCAGGACGCGTCCGCGATCGTCATGGATCCCTACACGGGAGCCGTGCTCGCGATGGCGGTCGCCCCGGGGTTCAACGCGAATCGCTTCGCGACGACCCGGGACGATCGCCATCGCAACCGCGCCGTCACGGACACCTACGAGCCGGGCTCGACCTTCAAGCTCGTGACCGTCAGCGCTGCGCTCCAGGACCGCGTCGTCACGCCGCGGACCTCCTTCGTGCTCGCTCCGACGATCCAGGTCGCGGACCGCGTCATCCACGAGGCGGAGACGCGCGGGACCGAGCGCATGACGGTCGCGCAGATCATCGCCCACTCGTCCAACATCGGCACGATCACGATCGCGGAGCGACTCGGCGCAGGCCGCCTCGCGAACTGGATCGACCGCTGGGGCTTCGGGCACAAGACGGGGATCGACTTCCCGGGCGAGTCACCGGGCTTCGCGCTGCCGCTCGACCAGTGGTCGGGCTCCACGATCGGCACCGTGCCGATCGGCCAGGGCATCTCGGTCACGCCGTTGCAGATGGCGCGCGCGTACTCCGCCATCGCCAACGGCGGGCGTCTCGTCACCCCGCACCTCGTGCAGAAGATCGGCGGGCGCACCGTCCGTCACGCCCGAGGCCACCGCGTCGTCTCGCGGCGCGTGTCGAAGGAGATGCTCTCGATGCTGCGCGGGGTCGTCCTCGAGGGAACGGGGACGGCCGCGGCGATTCCCGGGTACACGGTCGCCGGCAAGACGGGAACGGCCGCCAAGGTGGATTCCGGCGGCCACTACTCGACGACGAACTACGTCGCCTCCTTCGTCGGCATGGTGCCGGCGACGAGGCCCCGGCTCGTGATCATGGCCATGGTCGACCAGCCGCGCGGGGCGATCTGGGGCGGTGTCGTGGCCGCGCCCGCCTTCCAGCAGATCGCGCGCTTCTGCCTCCAGCACCTCGAGGTGCCGCCCGACGCGCCGCAGACGGCGCAGCGCTAGCCCCTTCCGTCTCTAGCCTTCTTCCGTGCAACTGGACGCGCTGATCCGCGCGCTCGCTCCGGGCGAGGTCGTCGGCGCGGCGCCGGTCGAGATCTCCGACCTCGCCTACGACACGCGCCGGGTCGTCCCCGGCGCGCTGTTCTTCTGCGTCCGCGGTCAGCGCGTCGACGGGCACGCGCTCGCGGCGGAGGCCGTCGAGCGGGGCGCCCGCGCGCTCGTGGTCGAGGAGGCCCTCGATCAGACGGTCCCGCAGCTCGTCGTGCCCGACTCGCGCGTGGCGATGGGGGCGGCCGCGGACGTCTTCTTCGGCGAGCCGACGGCGGCGCTCGAGGTCGCCGGGGTCACGGGCACGAATGGCAAGACGACGACGGCGTTCCTCCTGCGCTCGCTGCTCGAGGCAGCGGGCCGCAGGGCGGGGCTCGTCGGGACGGTCGAGTGGGTCGTAGGGGGCGAGCGGCGTCCCGCGCCTTTCACGACCCCGGAGGCGATCGACCTGCAGCGGCTCCTCGCGGAGATGCGCGACGCGGGCGACACGGCCGTCGCGCTCGAGGCGTCCTCCCACGGCTCGGCGCTGCACCGGCTCGAGCGGGTCCGCTTCGACGCCCTCGCGTTCACGAACCTGACGCAGGACCACCTCGACCTGCACGAGACGATGGAGGAGTACTTCCAGGCGAAGCGCCGGCTCTTCGTCTCCGCCGAGCCGCCGCCGGCGGCGGTGAACGTCGGCGACCCGTGG
Source organism: Actinomycetota bacterium (assembly GCA_046735575.1). Taxonomy (GTDB): domain Bacteria; phylum Actinomycetota; class Thermoleophilia; order Gaiellales; family Gaiellaceae; genus GMQP-bins7. The sequence continues at coordinate 30,131 of JBKPTS010000035.1, read as the reverse complement.
GGGCGGCGGCTCGTCGAGGAGCTCGCGCGCTCGCACCGCGCGCCACTCGTGACCTTCGGGCTCGAGCCGCCGGCGGAGGTGCGTCCGGAGGGGCTCGAGGTGAGCGCCGACGGGAGCCGTTTCCGGGCCGCCGGGATCGAGCTCGAGACGAGGCTCCGCGGCCTCTTCAACGTCGAGAACGTCCTCGCCGCGGTTTCCGTGGGCCTGCTCCTCGACCTGGACGAGGACGCGATCGCACGCGGGATCGCCGCCGTCGAGGACGTCCCCGGGCGCTTCGAGCCGGTGGACGAGGGTCAGCCGTTCGCGGTGCTCGTGGACTACGCCCACACGCCCGACTCACTCGAGACGGTGCTGCGGGCTGCACGCGGGATCGCGGACCGGCGGGTGCTCGTCGTCTTCGGCGCGGGCGGCGACCGCGACCGCGGCAAGCGGCCGCTGATGGGGAAGGTGGCGGCGGAGCTCGCCGACGTGGCCGTCGTCACCTCCGACAACCCGCGGGGAGAGGATCCGCTCGCGATCATCGAGGACGTCCTGCAGGGGTCCGGCGTCGACGTCGAGATCGACCCCGACCGGCGGGGCGCGATCCAGCGCGCGATCGCTCTGGCGGAAGCCGGCGACGTCGTCGTCATCGCCGGCAAGGGGCACGAGGCGGGGCAGGAGACCGGGGGCGTCGTCGAGCCGTTCGACGACCGGGAGGTGGCGCGCGAGGCGCTGCGCTCGCTCGTCGGGAGCGGGGGCGGCGGCACGTGATCCCGCTCTCGTGGGAGGAGATCGCCCGGCTCGGGCTCGGGCGGCTCGAGAGCCCGCCTCCGGACGGGGCGGTCACCGGGATCAAGGCCGACTCCCGTTCCGCGGGACCCGGCGACCTCTTCGTCGCGCTCAACACGGGCGTCCGCTTCGTCGACGACGCTCGCTCGCGGGGCGCGGCGACGCTGGTTCCGGACGACCAGGAAGCCGCGCTCGCCGCCCTCGCCTCGCTCGTGCGCTCGAAGAGCAGCGCGCGCGTCGTCGCGATCGTCGGCTCGACGGGCAAGACCTCGACGAAGGACGTCCTGGGCGCGCTCTGCGCGCCGCACGTCTCCACGGTCTGGCCCGAGCGCAGCCTGAACAACGAGATCGGGCTCCCGCTCACCGTCTGCCTGCTCGAGCCGGAGACGGACGTGCTCGTGACCGAGATGGGGATGCGCGGGCTGGGTCAGATCGCCGCGCTCTGCGCGATCGCGCGACCCGACATCGCGATCGTCACGCACATCGGGCCCGAGCACCTCGAGCTCGTGGGCACGGTGGAGCGGGTCGCCGAGGCGAATGCCGAGGCGATCGCCGCGCTGCCTGGGGGAGGGACCGCCGTCGTCCCGGCGGCTGCGCGCGAGCTCGAGCCCTACCTCGACCGGGACGACCTCGAGCTCCGCCGCTTCGACGCCGCCGACGTCGAGTTCGCGGTCGGCCACGGGAGGTTCCGCGTCGGGGACGAGGTCGTGGAGCTCGACCTGCCCTTCACCCAGCGCCACCAGGCCGTGAACACCCTTGCCGCGCTCCACGCGTACGACGCGCTCGGGCTGCCGCTCGAGCGGGCGCAGGAGGGGGCGGCTGCGATCGCCTTCTCGCCGTGGCGCGGAGAGGAGCGTCCGCTCCCGGGCGGCGGCTTCGTGATCAACGACGCCTACAACGCGAACCCGGACTCGATGCGCGCGGCGCTCCTGCACCTGGCGGAGCGGGCGGGCGGGAGGCGCCGCGTCGCGATCCTGGGCGAGATGGCCGAGCTCGGGCCCGGAGCCGAGGCGTTCCACCGCGAGATCGGGCAGCTCGCGCGGGAGCTGGACGTGGACGTGCTCGGCGTCGGAGAGCCGGCTGCAGCGTACGGAGCCGTGGCGCTCGCCACGAGCGCGGACGACGCCGTCGCACTCGCCCTTAGCTTCGTCCGCCCGGGCGACGCCGTGCTCGTGAAGGCCTCCCGCGCCGTCGGGCTCGAAGGCATCGCCGAGGAGATCACGAACTTCGCCGACGCATGGTCCCTGTCCTAATCGCGGGGCTGTTCGCCCTGGTCGCGGCCGTCGTCCTCGGCCCCAGGTTCATCGAGACTCTCCGCGCGCGAAACCTCGGCCAGCAGATCCGGGAGGAGGGCCCGAAGACGCACGTCGTCAAGCAGGGCACGCCGACGATGGGCGGCCTGCTCATCGTGGCCTCGGCGGTGCTGCCCTTCCTCGTGCTCTCGAGGTACACGTGGGAGGCCCTGACCGTCCTCTTCGTGACGCTCGGCTGCGCGGCGATCGGCTTCACGGACGACTACCTGAAGCTCCGGCGGCGTCACTCGCTCGGGCTCCCAGGCCGCTGGAAGATGGTCCTCCTCGTCGCCGTGACGGTCGGCGCCGCCGTCCTCCTCAACCAGTCTCACGCCTTCAACACCGACCTGTACGTCCCGATCGCCGGCTGGCACCTCCACCTGGGGGCGCTGTACTACCCGTTCCTGTTCGTCGTCATCGCCGGGACCGTGAACGGCGTCAACCTGACGGACGGGATCGACGGGCTCGCCGCCGGCACGGTGATGATCGCGCTCCTCACCTTCCTCGCCATCTCCGGGATCTCGTGGCTCCGCTCCGGCCCGCCCGGCAACCGCAGCGACACCTACCTCGACCTGGCCACGCTCTCGGCGGCGCTGATCGGAGGGACGATCGGGTTCCTCTGGTACAACGCCTTCCCCGCCGAGGTGATCATGGGCGACACCGGCGCCTTCGCGCTCGGTGGGGCGCTGGCCGGCTTCGCGATCACGACCGGGACGGAGATCCTGCTGCCCCTGATCGGGGCGATCTTCGTCATCGAGGTGCTCTCCCTGATCATCCAGGTGGTCAGCTTCAAGCGCACCGGCCGTCGGGTGTTCCTGATGGCGCCGATCCACCACCACTTCGAGATGAAGGCGTGGTCCGAGACGAAGATCATGGTGCGCTTCTGGATCGTGGGCGCGATCTTCTGCGCGACGGGGTTCGCGCTCTTCTACCGCGACTTCCTGCAGTTCGTCCATCGGTGACGGACCTCCGCGGGAAGCGCGTCCTCGTCGTCGGCCTCGCGCGCTCGGGGAAGGCGGCGGCGGAGGCGCTCGTCGCGCAGGGCGCGCGGGTTCTCGGGTACGACCGGGACGAGGCCCTCGAGCCCGGAAGGCTCCGCGAGCTCGGCGTCGAAGTCCGTCTCGGCGACGAGGAGGAGACGTTGATCAAGGGGACCGATCTGCTGGTGAAGAGCCCGGGCGTCCCGGGGGAGACGCCGCTCGTCGCGCGCGCGCGCGAGGCTGGGATCCCCGTCTGGAGCGAGATCGAGCTCGGGGCGCGCCTGCTCCCGAACCCTCTTCTCGGCGTCACGGGGACGAACGGGAAGACGACGACGAGCGAGCTCCTGGGCGCGATCTTCCGCGCGGCGAAGCGCCCGGTGGAGGTGGCCGGGAACGTGGGGCGGCCGCTCACGTCGCTCGTCGGCTCCACGCCTCCCGAGGCGTGGGTCGTCTGCGAGCTCTCCTCCTTCCAGCTCGAGGACGTCGAGACGCTGCGGCCGGCGATCGCCGTCCTCTTGAACCTCGAGCCGGACCACCTCGACCGCCACACGAGCTTCGAGCGCTACGCGGCCGCGAAGCTGCGCGTGTTCGAGAGGCAGACCTCGGAGGACGTGGCCGTCCTTCCCCGCGGCTTCGGCCCCGTGCCCGGCCACGCCACGCGCATCGAGTTCGCCTCCGACGACCCTCTGCCGGCCGAGCCGCTCATCCCCGGCGAGCACAACCGCGAGAACGCGGCGGCGGCGACCGCGGCGGCGCGCGCGGCCGGGATCGACGGTGAGGCCGTCGCCGAGGCGCTCCGAACGTTCCCAGGCGTCCCTCACCGCATCGAGCTCGTCCGCGAGCTCGGGGGAGTCCGCTACGTCAACGACTCGAAGGCCACCAACGTCGCCGCGGCCCGTCGCGCTCTCGCCTCGTTCCAGGACGCGCGGCTGCACGTGATCCTCGGCGGGCTCGGGAAGGAAGAGCCGTACGGGCCACTGGCCGCGGCCCTCAAGCCCGGCGACCGCGCCTACCTGATCGGGGACGCGGCGCCGAGGATCGCGGAGGCCCTCTCGGCAGGGCGGGTGCCCTTCGTCCGCTGCGGCGACCTCGAGGCCGCCCTCGCGGCCGCCGTTGCCGAGGCACGGGCCGGCGACGTCGTCCTGCTGAGCCCCGCGTGCGCGAGCTTCGACCAGTTCGAGGACTTCGAAGCGCGCGGCGACAGCTTCCGCCGGCTCGTCGGGGAGCTCACGTGAGCGTGGGCTCGACGGAGCTCACGACCGGCGTAGGCTGGCCGGAGCCGGCTAGGAGCGCAGGCGCTGGCTGTGCCAGCGCCGGAGCGGCTACGGAGCGGGAGCGCGTATGAAAACGGGCGACGGCCGCTTCGACCAGCGCTTCCTCGTGCTCGTGACCCTGGGCCTCGTCGCCTTCGGGCTCGTGATGGTGTACAGCGCGACCTCTGCGTCCGCAGCGCTCGGGAACGGCGACCCGATGAGCTTCCTGAAGCGCCAGGCCGCCTACGCGCTCCTCGGCATCGTCCTCATGGCCGTCGCCTCCCGGGTCGACTACCACGTGCTCCGCCGCCTCGCGCCCGCGTTCGTCCTGGCGGCGTTCGTGCTCTGCGCCACCGTGCTCGTGGCGGCGCCGGCGGTGAACGGCGCGCGCCGCTGGTTCGTCGTCGGACCGGCGAGCTTCCAGCCCTCCGAGATCGCGAAGCTCGCGCTGTGCCTCTTCGCCGCAGCGCACCTGTCGAGGCGCGGCGCCCCGCGCAGCCTCGGCGAGCTGATGCGCCCGCTCGGACTGCTGACCGCGATCTTCTGCCTGCTCGTCCTCGCCGAGCCGGATCTCGGCACGGCGATCGCGCTCGGGGCGATGATGCTCGCGATCTTCCTCGTCGGCGGCGTTCCCGTGCGAGTGCTCACGGCGGCGACGGTCCTCGCGCTCGGCGCGGGGACGCTCGCGATCTGGACGGAGCCGTACCGGCGCGCCCGGCTCTTCAGCTTCCTGAACCCGTGGAGCGACGCGCAGGGCGCCGGCTTCCAGATCGTGCAGGCGACCATCGGCATCGGCTCCGGCGAGGTCGGCGGGCGGGGGCTCGGGCAGAGCGTCGAGAAGATCGGCTACCTCCCCGAGGCCCACACGGACATGATCTTCGCGGTCATCGGCGAGGAGCTCGGGCTGATCGGCTCGGTGCTCGTCGTCGGCGGCTTCGCCGCCTTCGGGTTCGCCGGCTTCCGCATCGCGCTGCGCTGCCGCGACCCCTTCGGCAAGCTGCTCGCGGCGGGCATCACCGCGCTCGTCTGCGGCCAGGCGGCGATCAATCTCGCGGCCGTCCTCGGGATCGCTCCGCTCACGGGGATTCCGCTGCCGTTCGTCTCGTACGGCGGCTCGAGCCTCGTCGTGCTCCTCGCGTCGGTCGGGGTTCTCCTTAACATCGCCGTCAATGAGCGGGTCGTCGAAGCTCGCGTGCGTGATCGCCGCCGGCGGAACCGCCGGGCACGTGCGACCCGCGCTCGCGGTGGGGGAGGCGCTGCGCGCTCGAGGCGTGACGGTGACCTTCGCCGGGTCGCGCGGCCGCGTCGAGTCGCGGCTGGTTCCTGAGGCAGGGTTCGAGCTCGACACCTTCGAGGTCTCGGGCTTCCCGCGCAAGCTCGGAGTCGGCTTGCTGCGCTCGCTGGCGCGCGCAGCGCGCGCGCCGTTCGCCTGCCTGCGCATCCTGCGCCGGCGGAAGCCCGACGTCGTCCTCGGCGCGGGCGGTTACGTCGCCGGGCCGATGGTGCTCGCGGCCCGCCTGACCGGCACGCCCGCTGCGCTGACGGAGGCCGACGCGCACTTCGGCCTCGCCAACCGGCTCGCCTCGCCGTTCGCGCGGAGCGTCTTCCTCGCGTACGACATCCCGGGCCGGAACGGCGCGAAGTACAGGGTCGTCGGGCGGCCGATCCCGAAGGCGCACCTGGGCGCGAGCCGCGAGGAGGGCCGAGCCCGCTTCGGCCTGCCCGCGGAGGGCGAGGTGCTGGCGGTCTTCGGCGGGCTCGCGGGCGCGCAGGCCCTGAACGAGCTCGCCGTGGAGGCATGGGGGCAGCGCGGGCCGGCCGTGCTCCACATCGCCGGCGAGCGCGACTACGAGTCGCTCCGCGGCCGGGTCGAGCGGCCCGACTACGTGCTGCTCGCGACCACCGACCACTTCGGGGAGGCGCTCGCCGTCGCCGACCTCGCCGTCTCCCGCGCCGGCGGGACGGTGTGGGAGCTCGCGGCGGCGGCCGTTCCCTCCGTCCTCGTCCCCTATCCGTACGCGACGGCCGGCCACCAGGAGCAGAACGCGCGCTTCTTCGAGCGGGGCGGCGGCGCGGTGGTCGTGCTCGAAGCGGAGCTCGGCCGGGTCCCCGGGGTGGTGGGCGAGCTGCTCGCCGACCCCGAGCGGCTGTCGCGGATGCGGGCCGGGATGCTCGCGCTCGCGAAGCCGCAGGCGGCCGACGAGATCGCCGACGAGCTCGTCCGGATCGCCCTCGGCCGGAGGCGTGGGAGTGAGTAGCGACTTCCCGCTCGCCGGGCGGTCGATCTACTTCGTCGGGATCGGGGGAGCGGGGCTCTCCGCGTACGCGAACATCGCGAAGGCCTGGGGCGCGGAGGTACGCGGCTGGGACGCTCGGGCGACCATCTTCCTCGAGGCGCTCGGGGAGATCCCGGTCGACGTCGGCGGCGAGCCGTCGGCACTAGCCGGGTTCGAGGTCGTCGTCTCGGCCGCGCATGCGCGCCGTGTCGAGGGACGGAGCCGCGCCGACTTCCTCGCCGAGCTCGTAGGCGATCGGCGCTCGCTCGTGGTCGGGGGAGCACACGGGAAGACGACGACCGCCGCGATGATCGCGTTCGTTCTCCGGGAGCTGGGCGCCGATCCCGCCTGGATCCTCGGCGGCGTCGTGCCCCAGCTCGGAGGCAACGCCGGCGCCGGGACTGGCTGGCTCGTCGTCGAGGGCGACGAGTCGGACCGGTCGATCGAGCTCCTCGAGCCAGAGATCGGAGTGGTCACGAACGTCGAGCTCGACCATCACGCGACCTTCGCGTCGGAGGCGGAGCTGCGCGACTTCTTCGAGCGCTGGCTGGCGCGCGTTCCCCGGACCGTCAGGGGCTGGGAGCTCGAGCCCGCCTCGCTCGAGCTCCGGATTCCCGGCGAGCACAACCGTCGCAACGCCGCGGCGGCCCTGGCGGCCCTCGAGCTCGTCGGGGTCGAGCGGGAGCCGGCGGAGGAGGCAATCGCCCGCTTCGAGGGCGTGAGCCGCCGCTTCGAGCTCGTCGGCGAGCGGAACGGAGTGCGCGTGTACGACGACTACGGCCACAACCCGACCGAGATAGCGGCCACCCTCGCGACTGCACGCGAGGAGGCCGACCGCAAGCTGATCGCCGTCTACCAGCCGCACGTGTTCGAACGGACGCGCCAGCTCGCGTTCGAGCTCGGGCGCGCGCTCGGGCTCGCCGACGCCGCCATCGTCACGGACGTCATCGGCGGGCGCGACGAGCCGATGGAGGGCGTGAGCGGCAGAAGCGTGCTGCTGAACGTTCCGGCGGGCCTGCGGCGCGGGTGGGCGCCGACGCTCGAGGACGCCGCGAGCCTCGCCGTCGGCTGGGCCAGGCCGGGGGACGTCGTCGTCACGTTCGGCGTGGGCGAGCCCTGGAAGATCGCGCGGGCGATCGTCGCCGGTCTCGCGGAATGAGCGTCGAGACCGGCGTCTCGCTCTCACGGCTGACGACCATCGGCACGGGAGGGCCGGCGAGACGTTTCGCACGGCCGCGATCGCTCGCCGAGCTGGAGGGAGCGTTACGCGACGCCGCCGCAGAGGAGCTCGACGTGCTGGTCGTCGGCCTCGGCTCGAATCTCCTCGCCGCCGACGAGGGAGTCGACGCGCTCGTGCTCAGGCTCGACGGGGAGCTCGCCGGCGTTGCGGCCCGAGACGGCGTGCTCAGCGCCGGCGGCGGCGCGACCAACGCCGTCTGCCTGCACCGTGCGCGGGCGGCGAGCCTGGGCGGGCTCGAGTTCGCGTGCGCCATCCCCGGGACGGCGGGCGGCGGCGTGCGGATGAACGCGGGCGCCTACGGCCGGGATTGGGCCGCGGTCGTCCGTCGGGCGCTCGTGGCCTCGCCGGACGGCTCCGAGTGGCGGACGCCGGAGCAGCTCGAGCTCTCCTACCGGCACTCGTCCCTTGCCCCGCGGGAGGTCGTCGCACGCGTCGAGTTCCCGCTCGAGCCGCGTCCGGAGGCGGAGATCAGAGCGACCGTCACCCAGCTCGTCGCGCAGCGCAAGGCCACGCAGCCGACGAACAAGCGCACGTTCGGGAGCGTGTTCAAGAACCCCGACCACGAGCTCGGCGCCGGCCGGATGATCGAGCTCTGCGGTCTCAAGGGGCACCGCGTCGGCGGCGCCGCCATCTCCCCGAAGCACGCGAACTTCATCGAGAACGCAGGCGGCGCTTCGAGCGCCGACTGCGTGGAGTTGATGGTCGAGGCGCGGCGTCGCGTGCAGGAGGAGTTCGGGGTCGTCCTCGAGCGCGAGGTCGTGCTCGCCGGAGGCCTGGAGCTCCCCCCGCCCTGATCTCCGAGCGCGGTAGGAGCGAAGCACCGCGCGGCGAAGAGGCCTCCCATGGCCGGCAAGGGGCGAACCGAGCGCGGCTCGCGCTCCCGCGAGGCTGCGGCAAGCGCCGTCGTCCCGCTTCCGCGGCTCGCGGGCGATCGCCTCGAGCTCGCCCGGTTCATCCCTTCCGGCCGGTCGCTGGCGCTCGCGTTCGTGCTGCTCGTCGCGGTCTTCGCCGCGTACTGGGGAGCGCGGGAGACCTCGGTGTTCGCCGTCGATCGCGTCGAGGTCCAGGGCGCGCCGCCGGACGTCGCCCGCGAGGTGCGCAGAGCGACGGCGGGCCTCGTGGGCCGGAGCCTGCTGTCCGTCGACGCCGGTGAGGTCGAGAGCAGGCTGCGGCTCCTGCCCACGGTGATCGCGGCGAACGTGGACCGCGCCTTCCCGCACACGCTCGTCGTGAAGATCGCCGCCGAGCATCCCGTCGCGATCGCGAGGCGCGGCGACGGCGCCTGGCTCGTCACGGGCTCTGGCCGCGTGGTGCACTCCGTGGACCCGCGGTCCGAGCCGGGGCTGCCGAGGGTCTGGCTCCCGCGCCAGGTCCCGCTCGCCGCCGGCCGTGATCTCCCGCCCGCCTATCTCCCCGCAGCGCGCGCGATGGGAGCGCTCCGCGCGATCCGCTTCCCGGGGCAGGTGAAGGGCGTCACGACGAGCAGGGGAGAGGTCACCGTCGCGCTGCGCAGCGGGCGTGAGCTCCTGCTCGGCGAGCCGTCGGACGTCGTCCTCAAGATGGCGATCGCCGGTCGCATCCTGCGCCGGCTCGACAGCAGGTTCCGCGTCCTGGACGTGAGCGTTCCGGAGCGCCCGGTGGCGAGCGTCAACCTTCAACCTTCAGGTTGAGCTTGAATCTGCTGCGACGATACGCCGCTTCTCGCGGTTGACAGGACAGCGCAGGAGCCGTACCCTCGAACGCGAAGAACCGCTGCAAAGCGCACCTTCAACAAGAGGTTCAGCCTCAGGCGACTTGAGACATGAGCAATCAACTCGGTAGCTATCTCGCGGTCATCAAGGTGGTCGGCATCGGCGGCGGCGGCTCGAACGCCGTCAGCAGGATGGTCGAGGCCGGCATGTCCGGCGTCGAGTTCGTCGCGGTGAACACGGACGCCCAGGCGCTCCTCATGACGGACGCCGACGTGAAGATCCACATCGGCGCCAAGGCGACGCGGGGGCTCGGCGCCGGCGCCAACCCGCGCGTCGGGCTCGACGCGGCGACCGAGAGCCGCGACGAGCTGAAGGAGGCGCTGAAGGGCGCCGACATGATCTTCGTCACGGCGGGCGAGGGCGGCGGCACCGGGACGGGTGGCGCGCCGGTCGTGGCCGACATCGGACGGGAGCTCGACGCGCTCACGGTCGGCGTGGTCACGCGCCCCTTCGTGTTCGAGGGCCGGCTCCGCGCCGAGCAGGCGGAGCAGGGGATCCAATCCCTCAGGGAGAGCGTGGACACGCTCATCGTGATCGAGAACGATCGGTTGCTGCATGTCGTAGAGAAGTCGACCCCGGTGACGGACGCCTTCCGCATGGTCGACGACATCCTCCGCCAGGGCGTCCAGGGCATCACCGACCTGATCACCGTGCCGGGCCTCGTGAACCTCGACTTCGCGGACGTGCGGACGATCATGCGCGACGCGGGCTCGGCGCTCATGGGCATCGGCGTCTCGCGCGGCGAGAACAGGGCCGTCGAGGCCGCACGGGCGGCGATCTCGTCCCCGCTGCTCGAGACCTCGCTCGAGGGCGCGACGGGGATCCTCCTCAACATCACCGGCGGGCCGGACCTCGGCCTGTTCGAGGTGAACGAGGCCGCGGAGGTCGTCACGGGCGCGGCCGAGGCGAACGCCAACGTCATCTTCGGCGCCGTGATCGACGAGGCGATGGGCGACGACGTGCGCGTGACCGCGATCGCGACGGGCTTCGGCGGGCGGGCCCGGCGCCGGCGGGCCGAGGTGCCCGAGAGAGCGCCGACGGCGCCCGCTCCCGCGCCGGTGTTCAACGCGCCGAGCGTGACCGACGTCGAGATCGACATACCCAGCTTTCTGAAGGAGGAATAGGGCTAGAGTCGCGGCCGTGGCCGTGACCCTCAAGCGCACGCCTCTCTTCGAGCGTCACGTCGACCTCGGCGCGCGGATGGTGCCCTTCGCCGGCTGGGAGATGCCGGTGCAGTACGAAGGAGTGATCCCCGAGCATCGCGCCGTGCGCTCGGACTGCGGAGCGTTCGACGTCTCGCACATGGGCCAGCTCCACGTGGACGGCCCGGCGGCGCAGGTGTTCCTGCAGGGGATGCTCTCGAACGACCTCGACCGCATCGGGGACGGCGAGGCGCAGTACACGCTCCTGACGAACGAGCGGGGCGGGATCGACGACGACCTCATCGTCTACCGCTTCGCGCACGGCCAGTTCCTCCTCGTCGTGAATGCCTCCAACCGCGAGCCCGACTACGAGTGGCTGAAGGAGCGCGAGCCGCGCGGGGTGGAGGTGCGCGACGCCTCGGACGAGTACGCGCTCGTCGCCGTCCAGGGGCCGCGGTCGCTGGAGCGCCTCGGGCTGCCCGACGCGCCCGCGTTCACGCACGCCATGGGCGAGATCGGCGGGGTCGAGGTGCTCGTCTGCCGGACCGGCTACACGGGCGAGCTCGGCGTGGAGCTCTGCTGCCCCACCGAGGACGCGACCACGCTCTGGGACGCCGTCCTCGAGCGCGGCGCTGTCCCCTGCGGCCTCGGGGCGCGCGACACGCTGCGGCTCGAGGTCTGCTACCCGCTGCACGGCAACGACATCACCCCCGAGACGGACCCGATCTCGGCCGGGCTCGGGTGGGCGTGCAAGCTCGACACCGACTTCACGGGCGTCGAGGAGCTGCGGCGGATCAAGGAGGAGGGCCCGGCCGAGAAGCTCGTCGCCTTCGTCATGGAGGAGAAGGCGATCCCACGTCAGGACATGCCGATCGAGGACGGCGGCCGGGTCACCTCGGGCACGCACTCGCCGATGCTCGACCGCGGCATCGGGATGGGCTATGTCCCCTCCGCGAGAGCTGCGCCGGACACCGAGTTGACGATCGACGTCCGGGGCAAGCCGCGTCGTGCGCGCATCGTCAAGAAGCCGATCTACGAACGAGAGGAGTGAGCGTGCCCGCGGCCGAGAGCTACCCCGACGAGCTCAAGTACCACCCCGAGCACGACTGGGCGCGCATCGAGGGCGAGGAGGCCGTCCTCGGGATCACCTGGTTCGCGCAGGACGCGCTCGGCGAGCTCGTCCACTTCGAGGCGCCGGAGGCGGGCGCGAGCATCGGCAAGGACCAGTCCTACGGCGAGGTGGAGTCGGTGAAGGCCGTCTCCGACGTGGTCTCCCCTCTCTCCGGCGAGGTGCTCGAGGTGAACCAGAAGGTCGTGGAGGCGCCGGAGACGGTGAACGAGGACCCGTACGGCGCGGGCTGGCTCGTCCGCATCCGAATGTCGGACGCCTCGGAGCTCGACGGGCTGATGGACGTCGAGGCGTACCGCGCCCACGTCGCCGAGCAGTAGTGGGCTACCTCTCCGCCACCGACGCCGACCGGGAGGCGATGCTCGCCGCGATCGGGGCCGAGTCGGTCGAGGAGCTCTTCGAGCAGATCCCGGAGGGCGTCCGCCTGGACCGCGCGCTCGACGTGCCGCCGGCGCTCAGCGAGGTCGAGCTCGTCGCGCACTTCTCCGAGCTCGCGGGCCGCAACGCCCACGGGGGCGTCGAGCTCTCCTTCCTCGGGGCGGGGATCTACGACCACTACGTGCCGTCGGTGGTCGACGTGCTGCTCTCGCGCGGCGAGCTCCTCACGGCCTACACGCCGTATCAGCCGGAGATGAGCCAGGGCGTCCTGCAGGCGATCTTCGAGTACCAGACCGTCATCTGCGAGCTGACCGGGATGGAGGTCTCGAACGCCTCCGGCTACGACGGGACGACCGTGGCCGCCGACGCCTGCTTCGTCGCAAAGCACGCGAGCGACAGGACGAGGATCGTGCTCGCGGAGACGTTGAGCCCGCAGGTCCGCCAGGTCGTCAAGACGTACGCGCTCGGGTTCGGGCTCGAGGTCGTGGAGGTGGGGCATCGCGACGGCGTCACCGATCCGGACGAGCTCGGCGCGGCTGCAGCCGATGCGGCGGCCGTCATCTTCCAGCAGCCGAACTTCTTCGGCTGCCTCGAGCCCGCCCCCGAGCTCGCAGCGGCGGCGGCGGAGGCGGGCGCCCATGCCGTCGCCCATGTCGACCTGATGACCCTCGGCGTGCTCGAGGCGCCGGGCGAGTACGGCTGCGCGATGGCGATCGGAGAGGGCCAGAGCGCAGGCTGCCCGCCGCTCTACGGCGGCCCGCACTACGGCTTCTTCGCCGCCAGGCAGGACTTCATCCGGCGGATGCCCGGCCGCATCGTCGGCGAGACCGTCGACGTCGACGGACGCCGCGCCTACGTGCTGACGCTGCAGACCCGCGAGCAGCACATCCGCCGCGAGAAGGCGACCTCCAACATCACCACCAACCAGACGCTGCTCGCGCTCGCCGGCCTCGTGACCCTCTCGTGGCTCGGGCCCGAGGGCCTGCGCGAGGTGGGAGAGACGTGCGCCGCGCTCGCGCAGTACGCGGAAGAGCGCATCCCCCTGGAGCCGGCCTTCGGCGCGCCGTCGTTCAAGGAGATGGCGGTGCGCACGCCGATCCCCGCCCGCGACGTCGTCCGCCGCGCCCGCGAGCGCGGCGTTCATCCCGGCTACGCGCTCGGCCGCGACTACGAGGGGATGGACGACGTCCTCCTGGTCGCGCTCACCGAGAAGAAGACCCCCGCCGACGTCGACCGGCTGGCGCTCGTGCTCGAGGAGGTCTGCCGGTGAGCGAGGCGGGAAGCGCCTGGCGCGACGCGCCGCTCATCTTCGAGCGCTCGCAGCCCGGTCGCCGCGCGGGTCGCGTCCCCCGTTACGGGCTCGAGGCCGCCGACCTCCCCGGCGAGCTGCGGCGGAAGCGGCCGCCGCGGCTGCCCGAGGTCTCGGAGCCGGAGCTCGTCCGTCACGTCACGGCGCTCGCCGACCGCACCTTCGGCGTCGACACCGGCTTCTACCCGCTCGGGTCCTGCACGATGAAGCACAACCCGCGCGTCAACGAACGGGTCGCGCGCCTCCCGGGCTTCCGCGACCTGCACCCGCTGCAGGAGGACGAAGGTGCGCAGGGCGCGCTCGAGCTCATGTGGCACCTGCAGGAGATCCTGGCCGAGATCGCCGGGCTGCCCGCGGTCACGCTGCAGCCCGCGGCAGGCTCTCAGGGCGAGCTGACCGGGCTGATGCTCATGCGCGCCTACTTCACCGACCGGGGCGAGGAGCGCGACACGATCATCACCCCGGACACGGCCCACGGGACGAACCCGGCGAGCGTGACGATGGCCGGGTTCGAGCTCGAGAAGGTCGAGACCGACGCGCGCGGGAACCTCGACCTCGAGAACCTGCGGACGAAGGTGAACGAGCGGACGGCCGGGCTCATGCTCACGAACCCGTCGACGCTCGGCCTCTTCGACGAGGGCATCGAGGAGGTCGCGCGGATCTTCCACGACGCGGGCGCGCTCCTCTACTACGACGGGGCCAACCTGAACGCGGTCGTGGGGATCTCGCGCCCGGGGGACATGGGGTTCGACATCGTCCACTACAACCTGCACAAGACCTTCTCTCAGCCCCACGGCGGCGGCGGGCCGGGCGGCGGGCCCGTCGCGGTGCGCGCCTCCATCGAGCCGTTCCTGCCGACGCCGCGTGTCGCCCGGGAGGCTGACGCCTACCGCCTCGAGTACGACGTCCCCAAATCGATCGGCCGCGTGCGCGGCTTCGCGGGGCCCTTCGGCGTCTTCGTGCGTTCGTACGCCTTCATGCGTGCGTACGGGCCGGCGCTCCGGGAGATGTCCGAGGTCGCGGTCCTGAACGCGAACTACGTGCTCGCCGGGCTGAAAGACGTGTACGACCTGCCGTACGACCGGCACTGCATGCACGAGTTCGTGCTCTCCGCCCGCAACCTCAAGCGCGAGCACGGGGTGACCGCGCTCGACGTCGCGAAGCGGCTCATGGACTACGGGATCCACCCGCCGACGATCTACTTCCCGCTCGTCGTCCCCGAGGCGCTCATGGTGGAGCCGACGGAGACGGAGCCGAAGGAGCGCTTGGACGACTTCGTGGCAGCAATGCGCCGGATCGCGGAGGAGGCGGCCACGTCGCCCGACCTCCTGAAGGAGGCGCCGCACGGCCGCCCGGTGCGGCGGCTCGACGAGGTTCGGGCGGCGAAGCAGCCGATCGTGCGCCACGACTTCAGCACGCAGGAAATATCGGCCGCCCCCTAGCGCGTTCACCACCTCTACATGCATCGCCTGGAGCAGCATCGGTAGCCTCGGCGCGCGATGGCACGGATCGCCCGCCTCGTCGTGCGCCACCGGCTCCTCGTGGTCGGTCTCTGGGTCGTGCTCACGGTCGTGGGCATGTTCTCGGCGGCGAAGCTGTCGGACCGCTGGTTCCAGTCGTTCTCGATCCCCGGCTACTCCGCCTACGAGGCGAACCAGCGCACGCTGAAGACGTTCGGCTCGGGTGAGCAGGTACCGCTCGTCGTCGTCCTCACGAAGCCAGGCGGCGACGTCACGCAGGTCCCGGGCGCCTCGAGGGCCGTCGCCGCGGTCGAGAAGACCATCCCGGGCTCCCGCGTCGGCTCGTGGTTCACCACGCACAGCGACATGTACCTGTCGAAGGACCGGCACACGATGGTGGCCACGGTCTACCCGCCGGGAAACGCCACGTTCTCGAGCCTCCCGCCGATCGCCAAGGCGCGCGCGGCGCTGAAGGCCGCGACGCCTGCCGGGGTCACGAGCCATCTGACCGGACGCGACGCGATCCTGAACTCGCAGGGCAGCTCGAGCGGTCCGAGCGTCTTCCTGGAGACGCTCCTCGGCGGCGTGGGCGCGCTCGTCATCCTGCTCTTCGTCTTCGGGACGGTGCCGGCGATCGCGCTCCCGCTCGCGATGGCGGCCGCGTCGATCCTCACCACCTTCCTCTGCGTCTACGTCCTCACATACATCACGGACGTCTCGATCATCGTCCAGTTTCTCGTCGCGCTCGTCGGCCTCGGCGTCTCGATCGACTACGCGCTGCTCATGGTCTTCCGCTTCCGCGAGGAGCTCGCCAACGGCGAGCCGACCGAGGAGGCGCTCGTGGAGACGATGACGCACGCAGGGCGCTCCGTGATCGTCTCCGGCACCACCGTCGCCATCGGCCTGCTCAGCATGGTCATCCTGCCGCTGCCCTTCATTCGCTCGATCGGCCTCGGCGGGATGCTGATCCCGCTCGTCGCGGTGCTCGCCAACACCACCCTGCTGCCCGCCTTGCTCTCGCTGCTCGGCCCGCGGATCAACCGGCTGCGGGTGATGCCGAGGAAGTTCGTCGACCCACCGGCGGAGGGGCGCGGCTTCTGGGCCGGCTGGGCGCGGTTTGTGACGCGGCGGCCCATCCTCGTCTTCGTCGTCGGCGCGGTGATCGTGGCGCTCGTCCTGATTCCCGCGTTCCACATCAACCCGAGCGACGCCCAGGTGAAGGACGAGCCCGCGGCAGGGGACGCGGATGCGGGTCGCGCGGCCGTCAAGGCGGCGGGCATCCCCGACGGCGTCTACCTCCCGTACGTCGTCCTGGCCGAGGGCCGGAACGTCTCCCGCGCCAGCCTCGCCAAGGCGGCGAGCGTCCTCTCGGGGGCGCCGGGGCTCTACGGCGCGGCCGCCCCGCCCGCCTGGCAGAAGGGGCGCGTCGGTCTCCTCGAGGCGTTCGGTCTCGAGGACGGCTCGTCGCGGCAGGCGAAGAAGACGATCTCGAACCTGCGCTCCAGCGTCCTGCCCGGGATCGTCGCGAACGGCGGGCCGGCGAAGCTGACGCTCGGGGGCGCGGCCCCCGAGGAGCGCGACTTCATCAGCGCCGTGTACGGCAAGTTCCCGTACGTCCTCCTCTTCGTCCTCCTCCTGACCTTCGTGCTGCTGATGCGCGCGTTCCGCTCCGTCGTGCTGCCGATCAAGGCCGTCATCCTGAACCTCGTCTCGCTCGGGGCCGCCTACGGCATCGTCGTCTTCATCTTCCAGGAGGGCCACGGCAGCGAGGCGATCTGGAACGTGAAGGCGACGGATGCGGTGATCTCGTGGATCCCGCTGATGATCTTCGCCTTCCTGTACGGGATCTCGATGGACTACGAGGTCTTCATGCTCACGCGCATGCGCGAGGCGTACGACGAGACGAAGCACACGAGGCGGGCGATCGAGCTCGGGCTCGCCCGCACGGGCAAGCTCGTCACGAGCGCCGCCCTCGTGCTCATGTTCGCGTTCTTCTCGCTCTCGACCGGCCCGGGGCCGGACATCAAGCAGTTCGCGATCGGGCTCGCCGCCGGGATCATCTTCGACGCGACCGTCATCCGCATGCTGCTCGTCCCGTCGACGATGATGCTGCTCGGGCGCTGGAACTGGTGGCTGCCCCACTGGACGGCGCGCGTCCTGCGCACCCGTCCCAGCCCGCTCGAGCCGGCCGCCGCAGGCGAGGGCTAGCAGGCCTGCTCCCCGTCGCGCCGGTTCGCGTTGCCGGGGGTCGGCGCGGTTGGAAATCGGGATCGGCGGCGCTACGCTCGAGTGGCCCCGTGAGGCGCGCGCTCCTGATCGGCCTTCTCCTCGCTTCTCTCGGCCTCGCGCGCGCGCCGGCGGACGCCTCCCCGTCGAGGACGGTCGCGTTCCCCGGGGGGCCGAACTTCGTCCTCGAGTGCCGGTTCAGCCACAGGTCGAACGACGACCCGATCAAGTACCCGAACGAGCCCGGGCTCTCGCACAACCACACGTTCCTCGGCAACGCGACGACCGACGCCGCCACGACGCCCGCATCGCTTCTCGGCGGCAAGACCTCGTGCGACTTCCCGGCCGACTCGTCCGCGTACTGGGCGCCGACCCTCTACGCCGGGCGGCGTGCGATCCTGCCGCTCGGCGCGTTCGTCTACTACGTCCGGCGCACGACGGCCGCGATCAAGCCCTTCCCCGCCGGTCTCGAGATGATCGCGGGCAACGCGCTTTCCCTTCGCCCGGAGCCGGTCAGTCGCTTCGGCTGGAGCTGCGGTGAGCAGGGGATCGGCCCGTTCTCGGCGGCGATCCCCGAGTGCGCGCGCAACCGCATCGTCCAGGAGCGCATCGTCTTCCCGAACTGCTGGAACGGGACGAGCCTCGACAGCGTCGACCACAGGCGGCACCTGGCGTACTCGACCGGCGGGAAGTGCCCCACCTCGCATCCCGTGGCCGTCCCGACACTCATCCTCGTCCTGCTCTACCCCGAGACGCCGCCGCGCGCGCAAGTGGCGTCGGGTCGGTTCGGCCTGCACGCGGACTTCATGAACGGCTGGGACCAGCCGACGCTCGCAACCCTCGTGGCCGGGCTAAACGGTGGGACGAGCTAGGGCTGGAGCCGGTTACGAGGCCACGGACTGCCGTGCGGGCGCGGCGAGCTGACCGCTCGCTGCGCCGAGGGACGAAGGCCGCTACGTCTCAAGGTGCGCCGTGCTCGACCTGGCGGTCGTATTCGTCCTGGTCGTAGTTTCCGCGTGACTCGACGACGAGTCCGTCGTCTCCGAAGATCCACTGCTCGAAGCCCGTGATCCGCACGGCCTTTCCGGTACCGCCGCGTCCCGTGTTCGTGCCCGTGAACGTCCAGTGGTACTCGACCGTCGCGTCTTCGACGACGACGTCGTCCATGAATACTCGGATGTCCGGGAACGCGTCGATGAACGAACGCGCGACCTCGGTGATCTCGGTGGGATCTCCTCCGTTGATCGCGATTGTCCCGCCCGCCACGAAGTGATCCGCGACCCTCGTCGGGTCGTGACTGCACCACGCGTCGGTGTAGCTGCGCGCGAACTCCCGTATGCGCGCCTCGTCGTGCGCCATCTCTCCTCCTGTCCTCGAGAACGTCGCCGGGACACCACGACGCTACTGCCTGCACCCTGGCGAGACAACAGCGGGCGTAGCCGGCGCCCTTCTGCTCGGCCTACGATCGCGTGGCGGCGAGCTGGCCGCACGCCGCCTCGATGTCCCGGCCGCGCGTGAGCCGGACGGTCGCCGGTACGCCGGCCCGGAGGAGCACGGCCTTGAACCTCTCGATGGTCTCCCGGCTCGACGCGTCGTACGGCCCGCCGGTCGGGTTGTAGGGGATGAGGTTCACCTTGAACGACCTCGGGTCGAGGAGCGCCGCCAGGTCGCGCGCCTGCGCGGGCGAGTCGTTGACGCCCTCGAGCAGCACGTATTCGACGAACACCTTCCGGCGGCGCAGGGCGACGTAGCGCCGGCACTCCGCGATCGCGTCCACGAGCGGATGGCGGTCGTTCACGGGCATCAGCTCGGAGCGGAGGATCGGGTCGGCCGCGTGGATCGAGAGCGCGAGCCGGATCGGCTCGTCCACCTCGTCGACGAAACGGCGCAGCCCGGGAAGCCAGCCGACGCTCGAGATCGTCGTCCGCCGGTGCGTCACCCCGAGCTCGGGCAGCCGCCGCGCGGACTGGAGCACGTTCTCCACGTTCAGGAACGGCTCGCCCATGCCCATGTAGACGGCGTGGTCGATCGCCTCGAGGCGCCGGAAGTGGAGCGCCTGGTCGAGGATCTCGGACGGCGTCAGGTTGCGGCCGAAGCGCATGCGGCCCGTCGCGCAGAACGTGCAGGTGAGCGGGCAGCCCGACTGCGAGGAGAGGCAGACCGAGCGGCGGCCGTCGCGGTAGCGCATGAGCACGGCCTCGACAGGGTGGCCGTCGCGAGTCCGGAAGAGCGTCTTCACCGTCCCGTCGCGGGCGACGCGTTCCTCGACCGTCTCGAGCGTCGAGAACGGGACCTCGTCGGCGAGCGCCGCCCGCAGCGCCTTCGGGAGGGTCGTCATCTCCTCGTAGCCGCCTGCGCCGCGCGCGGTCCACTCCCACACCTGGCGAGCCCGGTAGGCGGGCTCGCCACGGTCGGCGAGCGTGCTCTCGAGGAGCGCGAGGTCCACGGCGGCGAACGGTAGCCTCAGGGTCGTGATCGACCTTCGCTCCGACACGGTCACGCAGCCGACTCCAGGGATGCGGCAGGCGATCGCAGAGGCGGTCGTCGGAGACGAGCAGAAGCGGGAGGACCCGACCGTGATCGCGCTCGAGCAGCGGGTCGCGGAGCTGCTCGGCCACGAGGACGCGGTGTTCCTCCCGACGGCGACGATGGCGAACCACATCGCCCTCAAGCTGCTCTCGCGCCCCGGGGACGTCCTTCTCGCGGAGCGCCACTCCCACGTGGTCGTCTACGAGTACGGCGGCGCGGCCGTGCACGCCGGGCTCATGGTCTCAGGGCTGCCGGGGGTCGCGGGCCGGATCAGCGCCGCGCAGCTGCGTGCGGCGGTCCCCGAGCGGACGAAGGCGGCGGACCAGGCACCGGCCCTCGTGTCGCTCGAGAACACCCACAACAACGCCGGGGGCCGGGTGTGGCGCCTGGAGGAGCTCCGAGACGTCGTCGCGGCCGCGCGCGAGCTCGGCCTCGCGGTGCACCTCGACGGGGCGCGGCACCTGAACGCTGCCGTCGCGCTGCAGGTCGCGCCCGCGGAGATCGCCGCCCAGGCCGACACCGTGACGCTCTGCCTCTCGAAGGGGCTCGGCTGCCCGCTCGGCGCGCTGCTCGCGAGCTCGGCGGGCCTCGTCGAGCTCGCCCGCCGGGAGAAGCACCTCTTCGGAGGCGCGATGCGGCAGGCCGGCATCGTCGCGGCCGCGGGCTTCTACGCGCTCGAGCACCACGTCGAGCGGCTGGCCGAGGACCACGAGCGGGCGCGTCGGCTCGGGGAAGGCCTCGCCGCGGCGGGCCTTGCCGTGGACCTCGACCAGGTGGAGACGAACTTCGTGCAGATCGACGTCGCGCCGCTCGGCCTCGCCCGCGCCGACGCGCTCGCGCGACTGCGAGAGGCCGGCGTGGGCCTCTCGGCGACGATTCATCCGACGCTGATGCGCGCGGTCGTCCATCTCGGGATCACCGACGAGGACATCGAGGGCGCCCTCGCCGCGATCCCGGAGGCGCTGGCGGTCGCTACCGCACCACGAGGCTAGGGCTCGACGCGCCGCGCACCGGGTCCAGGAGCCGCAGGAAGGTGCCGCGCCCCGCGCTGACGACGCGCGTGAAGTAGCCGCGCGAGGAGGTCTCGCGGACGCCGCCGATCGTCGACCAGCGCGAGCCGGTCCAGCGCTGCAGGGCGTACTCGCGCGGACCCGACCCGGGCCGGACCTGTCCCCAGATCGTCGTCCGGGTGCCGCGGCGCGAGACCTGCGCCAGCGGGAGCATCATCGCGCCCATGCTCGGCTTCGCCTTCCCCGTGACCGTCTCCAGGCCGCTCTGCCAACGGGCGACGTCGGGCTCGTCCCGGTACAAGTACTGGATCAGCATGTCCACCTTGGGGGCGTCGAAGACGCGCCTCGCCGCCTCCCCGATGTAGCGGGCCTGCAGCGCATAGGACACGCCGTAGGGATCGGGCGGGTTCGTCTGGTACCCGTACTCGCTGAGCCAGACGCGGGCACGGGGGAACGCCCGGCCGACCTGGGCCAGCAGCCGTCCCAGATCCGCCATCGTGATCACCTTGCAGGAGCACCCGCCCGCGTAGGGCGTGGCGCCCGGGTAGACCGAGTAGGGGTTGTGCGCGTACGCGTCGAGGCGGGCGTGCGCCCGCGCCATCCCGCGGATGAAGTCCACGGGCGTCATCCCGCCCTGGCCGCCACGCGGGGCCGTCACGCCGCCGCCGACCTTCGCGAGCGGGCTCGCCGACTTGATCCCCGCGTACGCGGGGTTGAGCAGGCGGGTCGTGTACAGGGTGGGGGAGACAGGGTTCAGCCACTGCCGCTTGTTCGGCTCGTTCCAGATGAGCCAGTAGCGGACGTAGGGGTAGCGGGCGGCGATCGCGCGCGCGAAGCGCTGGAAGTCGCCGCCGCGCGTCGGGGGCGCGTTCGGGCGGCCGCTCGCGCTCGCCCACCCGGGCGTGCCCCAGAGCGTCACCACGGGATCGAGGCCCTGGCGGTGGAGCGCACCGAGCAGCCGGTCCGGCCGGCTCCAGTCGTAGTCGCCCTCCTCGGCCTCCGTCTCGTCCCAGTCGATGGTGACGCGGACGACGCTCAGGCCGAGGTTCTTGAGCGTGCGGACGCGGGTCGCGATCCTCCCCGGCCCGTTCTCGAGCCAGGCGTCGTCCTGGATGCCGAACTTGACGTCCGAGGCCGCACGGGCGGAGCCCGTCGTGACCGCGCACGCGCAGGCGAGGACGACAACGAGCGCGGCGAGGACTCTCATCGCTTCGGTGTACCCACAGATCGACTCACGCGGAACCCCTCTTCCAGAGCTTCTAACAAAGGCCTTAGCCCTCGTTCAACGACCATCAGCGAACCAGAAGGCCACGACGACGACGGCATAGGCTCCGACGAGCACCGCTCCCCGCCCCCGACTCGAGCGGCCCTGGGCGAGGACGAGCATCGCGACCGCGACGCCCCCGAAGAGCGCGCCGATCTCCACCTGGCGGAAGCTGAGCGGCAGGGCCGGCGTGACGATCCACGAGAGGAGCGCGACGGCCGGGATCAGGAAGACCGCGACCTGCGCGGCCGAGGAGAGCGCGATCTCCGCCGCGAGCGGGATCTTCCCGCGGTGCGCCACGATCACGGCGCCACCGTGCTCCGCCGCGTTGCCGACGATCGCGACGATCACGGCGGCGACGAAGAAGTCCGAGAACCCGACCTTGTCGGCGAAGACCTCGAGCGAGCCGACGAGGATCTGCGCGACGAACGCGGTCGCCACGGTCGCGAGCCCGAGCACCCCGAGCGCGAGCCGGAACGACCAGCCCCCGTGCTGCTCACCCTCCTCGGGCGGGGCGGGGCGGTTGCGCCGGAGGAAGAACAGCGTCACCGCGACGTACACGACCAGGAGCACGATCGAGACGGGAACGGAGACGACGGCGAGCGAGTGCCGCTCGTGGTCTCCGTGCCAGCTCGGAATCGCCGGCACGAGGAAGAGGGTCGTGGCGAAGGCGACGAGGACGAGCGAGAGGAAGCTCGAGCGGCGGTCGACGAACCCGTCTCCACCGGCGATCAGCGAGGCGCCGAGCACGAGCAGGAGGTTCGAGACGACGCTCCCGGTCAGCGAGCCGCGCACGACCTCGGGGAGTTTCTCGTTCACCGCGAGCAGCGCGATGATGAGCTCGGGCGCGTTGCCGAAGGTGGCGTTCAGGAAACCGCCGATCCGCGGGCCCGTGTGCTCGGCTGCGTGCTCGGTCGCCTCTCCGATCACCCAGGCCAGGGGGACGAGCGCGATCGCGGAGAGGACGAAGTCGGTCGTCTCGGGCAAGTCCGCGAAGTAGCCGAGGACGATCGCGACGGGCGCCAACCCGAGCGAGGCGAAGAGGAGGCGACGGGTCACCGGTCGCCAACCTAACCTCCGCCCGGCTCGGCCGCGGACGCCGACCGCGGCGCCACTGCCTGAAGAACGCGGATTTGTCAAGTCTTGCGGCGGCGGTGCGCGGAGGCACAAAATCGGAGGGATGAGCGAGACCGCGCAGGTGGAGCTGCCGCTTCGGGTGCAGGACGAGGTCCAGTGCCGCCACTGCGAAGTCCACTGCGAGAAGGTCGTCCACCCCGGCGCCTGCCTGCGCATGGAGTGTCCGTTCGTCTACTCGTACGAGGCCTGGGGGCGGACCTACATGGGTTGCCTGCAGAAGGTCTTCGACGTCGAGATCGATCTCGAGCTGCTCGAGCGGGCGGAGTCGAGCCGCAGCGGGTTCGGCGCAGTCCGCGCGCGCCGCACGCCGCTCCCCACCTGCGAGACCGAGGTCGTGCCGTGCTATCCGGGCCGCGGCGACGAGCTCGGCTGCCGGAACCCCGAGTTCTACGAGCTGCCTCGCGAGCGCGCGAGCTTCCGCATCTTCGCCCGCGTCGCTGATTAGCTACGCGGCGCTGAAGCGAACCGTCGCGGCGGAGCTCGAGAACGTCCGGGCGTAGCGGCCCGCGAGGGCCGGGAGCGTCGTGTAGGTGACGACGACGCTGCGCGCCTTGCGCAGGAACGCGTACTGCAGCGTCTGCACCGTGAGCTTCTTCCCGTCGAAGCGCAGGGGGAGGTGGTAGAGGAGGCGGACCGCGCGGGCGCCCTGGATCGTGACCGTGCGCGTCTGGACACGCCCGTGCGCGATGTTGCGGATCTCGAGCGGGAGCGCCTTCCGGTAGTAGGTCGGGACAGGCGTCGCGACCACGTTGACGTTCGTCGCGAAGCCGTTCCGGACGACGGGGTCGAGCGCGATGAACTTCGTCGGCGAGTTCGCAGAGAGCAGGCTCTGCATGAAGGGCGCGAGCTTCGGGTTCTCCCGCAGCATGCGATCCACGAGCTCGGGCGGCAGCTTGCTGTCGATCACGACCCACGACGCCGGCACCGCGAGGGAGACGCCCACGTTCGGGACCGCGTGGCGCTTCCACCCGGATGCGCCGGCCGCCGAGCCGGCGAGCGCGGCCGCGAGAGCGAGCGCGGAGAGGACGAGGGCGATTCTGCGCATCAATCCGACTGTACTCGGCTCCTCCGCCGTTGCCAGCGCCGCCGCCCGAGCCGGTGCAGGCGCCGGAGCTCGTCCACGTCCTTTGCACCGAGCCCGTCCTTGGGCCACGTCTCGATCACCGCGGGCAGGTCGCGGAACGCGGGGTGGCCGAGGAAGGTGGCGAGGCCGTCGCCGATCACGCCCTCGGGGACGACCTCGTGCCGGTCCCGGTTCGCGCCGAGCGGGATCGCGGCGTCGTTCACGTGCAGGCAGCGCAGTCGCCCGAGCCCGAGCTGCGCGTCGAGGTCGCCGATCGCCAGGTCCAGCGCGCCCGCGTCGCTGACGTCGACCCCGGAGGCCCACCAGTGGCACGAGTCGATGCAGATGCCAAGACGGGGATGGCCGTCGAGCGCGTCGCAGATCGTGGCCAGCTCGCCGACGTCACGGCCGATCGTGTCCCCGGCGCCGGCGGTGTTCTCGAGGCAGAGCCAGAGCCGCTCGCTCGTCAGCTCGAGCAGCTCCCGGAGCGCCGGCGCGAACGCACGCAGCGCCGACCGGAAGCCGTGGCCGAGGTGCGACCCGACGTGGAAGACGACTGCGTCCGCGTCGATCGCGAGCGCCGTCTCCATCGTCGAGCGCAGGGCGACGAACGATTTGTTCCTGATCTCCCGGTCGCGGGCGGCGAGATTCACGAGGTAGAGCGCGTGGCAGAGGACGGCGCCGACCTTCGCCTCCCGGCGGCGCGCCCGGAAGCGCTCGAGCTCCTCCTCGGCATGTGCCGTCGGCTTCCACGTGCGCGGGCTCTGGGTGAAGACCTGGACCGCGTTCCCTCCGATCTCCTCGATCCGGTCGACGGCGTTGGAGATCCCGCCGGCGGAGGAGACGTGGGCCCCGTAGAGCACCCGTCTAGGCTAGAGGCATGCCCGTGAAGGTCAGGATGGCGCCGTCACCGACGGGCCTTCTCCACGTCGGCAACGTCCGCACGGCGCTCTTCAACTGGCTCTTCGCGCGGCACGAGGGCGGCGAGTTCCGGCTGCGGATCGAGAACACGGACACCGCCCGCGAGGTCTACGAGGCGACCGAGCAGATCCAGGCGTCGCTCCGCTGGCTCGGGCTCGACTGGGACGGCGAGGTCACGTTCCAGCTCGATCGCGTCGACGACTGCCGCCGCGCAGCGGAGACGCTCCTCGAGGAGGGCAAGGCCTACGAGGACGAGGGTGCGATTCGCTTCCGCATGCCGGACGAGGGCGCGACCGCCTTCGACGACGTCGTCCTCGGCCGGATCGAGGTGCCGAACGCGGAGCTCGAGGATCTCGTGCTCGTCCGCTCGGACGGAAGGCCCACGTACAACTTCGCCTCGCCGCTCGAGGACGTGTGGGACGGCATCACCCACGTCGTCCGAGGCCCCGACCACGTCTCGAACACGCCGAAGCAGATCAACCTCATACGGGCCGTGGGCGCCGAGCCGCCGGTCTACGCGCACGTGCCGAACGTGAACGGCCCCGACGGCAGGAAGCTGTCCAAGCGCCACGGGGCGGTGACGGTCGACGAGTTCCGCGCGGACGGCTACCTGCCCGAGGCGCTCGTCAACTTCCTCGCGCTCCTCGGCTGGGCCCCCGACGGCGAGACGACGATCATGGCGCGCGAGGAGCTCGTCGCGCGCTTCACACTCGAGCGGGTGGGCGCGAGCCCGGCGACCTTCGACTACGCGAAGCTTGAGTGGATGAACGGCGTCTACCTGCGCGCGCTCCCCGCGGACGACTTTGCGGGGCGTCTCCTCGGCTGGTTGCGGGAGGCCGGCTACGACTGGCCGGCGGAGCAGGTCCGCGCGGCGGCGCCGGTCGTCCAGGAGAAGATCTCGCGTCTCGGCGAGTTCCCCGCCTTCGCGGGCTTCCTGTTCCGGGACGTGGAGCCCGACCCGGAGCTCCTCGACGCCCGGATCCTCGGGGCCGCGCAGGACGCGCTCGCGGGCACGGAGCCGTGGACGGCCGGGGCGATCGAGCAAGCTCTGAAGCGTCTGTGCGACGAGCTGGGGGAGAAGCCCCGGACCGTCTACATGCCGATCCGGGTCGCCGTCACCGGCTCCCGCGTCTCCCCCGGCCTGTACGAGAGCCTGGAGCTCCTCGGGAGGCGGCGGGCGCTCGAGCGCATCGGCGCCGCGACGGCAGCCGCAGCGAGCGCGTGACCCCCCGCGGGCGCCTCCTTCACACGTCCCTAACAAGCTTGCGCTTGCGGACATGTCCAGCTACCGTGCCGCGGTCCTGAGGCCGGTGGAGGAGGAACAGTGAAGCGATTTGCCCTGGTATTCGCGGTCGTCGTCGTGCTCGGCGCGGCATTCGCCGCCAGCGCCTCGGCGTTGAGGTTCGACGATGCGAAGCCATGCCCCGACAACCATCCCGTGTTCGTATGTCCGGCGGGCGTGGTCGGGACCGCCTACAACATCCGGCTGCTCGCGGGCGACAACAGCGGGAACGGCCCGCCCTACTCGTTCGTCCTCCAGGGTGGCGCGCTGCCCTCCGGTCTGAGCCTCAACTCCGACGGCACGATCAGCGGCACCCCCACCCAGTCCGGCGACTCTTCCTTCGGTGTCCTGCTGATCGACAATGCGGACTACTGCCTCCACACGAGCCCGCAGACCTGTGCGTGGCGCGAGTTCTCGATCAGCATCGCGCCGCGCGTGCTCGTCACGACGCAATCTGCGCCGGGAGGCACGGTCGGAGCGGCCTACAGCTTGCCCCTGCAGGCGCAGATGTCGTCCGGACCCGGCGAGGTCTCACCGGCTTCCCAACCCTTCGCGTGGTCTTTCACCGGTGATCTGCCTCCGGGTCTCTCGCTGGACGCGAGCAGCGGACTCGTCTCCGGCACGCCGACCACCGCCGGCTCGTACCTCGCGACGTTCAAGGCTGCTCTGCCCGACGGGCGCTCGGACACGAAGGCGCTGCAGATCGTCGTCCGCGATCCGATCAAGATCGCACCCATCGGCATTCCCGCGAAGGGCTCCGAGGTCGGGATCGCGATCAGCACGAAGTTGACCGCAACCGGAGGAGCCGGCACCTATACGTGGACGCTCGCCGCGGGGTCGCTTCCGACAGGCGTCACCCTCGGACCGGACGGGACGCTCGCCGGAACTCCGAAGACGAGTGGGAAGTTCGCGTTCACGGCCAAGGCCTCCGACACCGAAGGTCGAACGCAGACGGCCAGCGCGACGCTCGTCGTCGCGTCGAAGCTCGGCTTCAAGACCGTGGCCCTGAAGACCGCCCGCGTCGGGAAGCTGTACGGCGCGACCCTGAAGACGCTCGGCGGGGTGGCCCCCGTGAAGTGGAAGATCCTCGGCGGCAAGCTTCCCACCGGGATCCGCTTCCAGAAGAAGCTCGGGGCGTTCGCCGGCACGGCGAGGCGGGCGGGCACGTACCGCGTCTCCGTGCAGGCCACGGATGCGCTGGGCGTGACGTCGAAAAAGACGTTCGTCCTCGTCGTCAAGGCGTAAAACCGACCAGCACGTTTCATTCGGCACGTGAGCGGGTACGGCCCCGCTCATGCTGACGACCTGCCTCCGGCCCGGCTGCACGACACTCGTGCTGGGCGGCGGGGCGTGCCTCGAGCACCAGCCGGTCGTGCTGCGCGAGTTCGCGCGCGGACGGCCGTACGCGTCGTCGAACCTGCGGCCGGGCGCGGGCCGCGAGAAGCCGCGCGTCCCCGTGACCCTCGCCGGCCTGACCGTTTCCCGGCCTACACGCAGCTGATCCGACCTCAGCGCCCGGGTCTTCTCCCGGCGCCGAGCTCGGCTCGCAGGAGCGCAAGCGATCCGAGTAGGCCGATGCCGAGCGCGACCGAGAGCGCGGCGCCTCCGGCCGAGGCGCTTCGCGTCACCGTGTACAGCGGCAGCGGGCGGCTGAGCCACATCGCGCGGTGCTGGCAGGCGTGGAACTGCTCCACCCCGACCCGCCAGGGAGCGTCGCACGGCGGACGGATGTCTTCGAAGAAGCGCGCCTTCGCCTGCTGGTCCCAGGTCTGCCCGACGTGCGGAAGGGTGAAGGCGAACAAGAGCGCGAACACGGCCAGGAAGCCCCACGTGGGCTCCAGGGCTCGCCGGGCGAGGGCAGCCAGCGGATCCCCGTAGGCGACGAGGGCCAGAAGCACGAGCGGAAGTACCCAGGGGAGCGTGAACCGCGGGCCGTATCCGGCCCACCCGAAGGGCGTCCACCAGGCGGCGAACCCGACCGTCAGCCCGATGATCGTGCCGACGATGACGAGCGCCGGCAGGAGCTCGAGGTTCGCTCGCACGAGAGGGAGGATGCACGCGAGCCCGAGCAGGACGCTCGCCGACGGCCAGAAGACGAGCATCCCGCCGCTCGGCGATGCGAAGAGCGCGGCGACGTAGTCGAGGACTCGCCCGAAACTCGGCGTGTGCAGCGCCGGCTCGAGGTAGTTCGTGTTCAGGACGTTCCCGAACCGGACGACGTTGAAGAGCGACGCGAGGGCGATCGCGGCCGCGATACCCGCGGCGGCCCAGGCGGCGTGCCCCCCGACGGCGCGGCCCGTCCGGCGTTTCATGAGAACGAGGCCGAGGAAGACCAGAGCGGCGACGAACGGATACGACGTCTCCTTCGTGACGCACGCGGCGAGGGCCGCGAGCGCGAGCAGCGGTGGGGGCGCGGGTAGGAGCGCCGTCGCTACGACGCAGACGAGGAGGCCGGCCGACAGGGCCTCTCCGGCGGTCGAGCCGACGTATGCGATGAGGGGGCTCGTGAGGAAGATCGTGAGGAAGCCCCAGAACCACGCCGTCTGTCCGAAGCGGCGGAGAACCACCCGCACGAGCAGGAGAGAGCCGACGATCGCGGTCACGCCGAGGACGACGAGCAGGATCTCGCGCGTGTGGTGGGAGTTCGCCCCCAGCTCGACGGCGACGAGGTCGGGGATGTACTGCAGCAGCGGCCAGTCCCCGATCGGCGTCGTGAGGCCCCAGTAGTCGAGCTGGCCGCTGTGTCGACACGCGACGAGGTCGCGCGCCGAGACACAGCCGAGGAACGCGTTCGTTCCGTCGAAGACGAACGGAGTATCGCCTCCGACGTACGGCCGGGCGAGCCAGACCACGACGAACACGAGGAGCGACAAGGCCACGGCTGCCTTCACCCACGAGAAAGGCGAGCCGCGAGCGGCCGCGAGCATGCGACCTCTCGCAGGGCGCCAACTGCTCGACTCGAGCTCCATGTCGGGTCCGCTCGCGACGGAAGCAGGTTCTACACCCCCGGGCGGAAGGTTGTTGTCCGGGCGAGTGATTGAAGCGCCGTCGAGCGGGGAACACAGCGTCGCAGGAGGTGACGCCTGTGCTTTGGGTTCTGTTGCTGGTCCTGGCGATCGTCCTGCTCGTCGCGCTGGTCGGCGGAATCGCCTACCGCGGCCGGGCGGGCGCGAGCACCAGCCCCCAGACGACGATCATCGAAAGCGGTCGCGGGAGCGGTGCGACCACCGGGACGCGAAGGACGACGGTCAGCCGCACGACCGAGATCGTCGACGACAGGTAGCCGCGCAGACTCGCTCGTGCCCGCAGATCACGTTCGGGGTCCTGCTCGTCTGCCCGGGCGGTGGCCCGGACTACGTCGACAGCCGCGCGACCTTCGCAGGCGACCGCTTGCCGCGGGAAGGGGAGGAGGTCGAGGTCGTCCGCGGCGACGGTACGCGAACGCGTGCGCTCGTCCGACTCGTCGAGGGCGAGGACGATCCGCCCATCACGGCCGCGCTGATCGAATAACGTCGTTCGCCAGGGCCTCTGACGCTGGTCAGAGACCCCGGCGATCGTCGTTCGCGCTCAGCGCGTCAGCGGCCCGCTGCGCCGACCGTGGTCGGTGCCACGACGTCGTGCAATTCGTAGAAACCGTCGCGTGTCGGCGGCGTGAAGTTGTCGGGATCGGGAAACGCCGAAGGCCCCTCCTCCATGAGCGGCTGGATATGCTCGGCGAGGA
>JBKPTS010000034.1:0-30182 GCA_046735575.1 Actinomycetota bacterium | reverse complement strand
GACCTCGTCGTACGGCCGCAGCTCGTCCGCGTAGTACATCTTCTCGAGCAGGAGGACCCCGTCGTGCACGCGCATGCAGCCGAGCTGCTCGCGATCGCGGAAGAAGTACTCCACCACTGCGGCGAGGCCCGCCTGTTCCATCGCCTCGACGAGCAGGCGGTAGACCTTCTCTCCTCCCGGCTGTGGCCCGAGGTAGTACGTCCGCTCGAAGTACATGGGGTCGATCTGCTCGTACGTGACGAAGTCCCGGATCTCGATCGTCTTCGTCCCCTCGCCGCGCGCCGCCTCGAAGTCCTCGTCCTCGAGCAGGACGACCTTCCCGTTCGTCTCGTAGCCCTTCGCCACCTCGTCGTCCGGAACGGGCTCCCCCTCGGCCTTGCAGACCTTCGCGTACCCGATCCGGGAGCCGTCGGTGACATGGATCAGGTGCAGGTCGAGATCGTGCTCGGAGATCGCGGAGTAGAGCCGGACGGGGGCGCTGACGAGCCCGAAGGCGATGTTTCCGCTCCAGATCGCGCGGGGCATGGAGAGACCGTTCCCGTCGCCGGGGACATGGAAACGCAGGACGTTTCGTGCGCGACGACCGGAGGTAGCCGGTCCCGCGCATGAGCCCGACGCACGCGGAGCTCCGGCGGGAGGCGGCCGGGTGCCGGCGCTGCCCGCTCTGGAAGCTCGGGACGCAGACGGTCTTCGGCGAGGGGGCGACCCGGGGCCTGATGCTCGTCGGCGAGCAGCCGGGGGATGTCGAGGATCGAGAAGGACGACCCTTCGTCGGACCGGCGGGTCGGCTCCTGCGGGAGCTCCTCGCCGAGGCGCGTATCGCGGAGGACGACGTCTACCTGACGAACGCGGTGAAGCACTTCAAGTGGCGGCCGAAGGGCAAGCGGCGCATCCACGACAAACCGAGCTGGTCGGAGGTGCGCGCGTGCAGCCCCTGGCTCGACGCCGAGCTCGAAGCGGTGCGCCCGCGGCTCGTCCTGTGCCTCGGCGCCACGGCCGCGCAGCTCCTCGTCGGCCGCGACGCGCGGATCGGCGCGCTCCGCGGGCAGTCGCTCCAGATCCGCGACGGGCTGCCGGCCCTCGTATCCATCCACCCCTCCGCGGTCCTGCGCGCCGGCGAGGCGCGCGCCGACAGGCGCGCCGAGCTCCTCGAGGATCTCGAGCTCGCGCGGAGCCTGCTCGAGCGCGCGGCGTAGGGGGTCAGAACGCGACGCGGACGAAATCCTCGCCGGTCACGTGTACCGCCACGTTCAGCACGGGCACCTCTCCGATCGCGCCGCGGGCCGAGCCGTGGTGGGCGTGGCCGTGCACGACGAGATCGGGGCGGTGCATCCCGATCGGCGCCGCGAGGCGCCCCGAGCCGAGGAAGGCCCAGATCGGCTCGGGCTCTCCGACGAGCGTCTCGGGGATCGGCGCGTAGTGGAGGAGCACGACCCGGACGTGACAGCCCGAGACGGCTTCGAGCCCCGCCTCGAGCGCCTCCACCTCGAGCGTCGTCTCCTCGTAGATCTGCCTCAGGAGCGGCTCGCCGAAGTCGGGCAGCTCGGCGCCGGCGAAGCCGCCGACGAAGCCCTTCGTGCCGACGATCCCGACCTCGCGCTCGCCGACCTCGAGGATCTCGTGCCGGCGCTCCAGCACCCGGATGCCGCCGGCCTCGAGCACGTCGACGAGCTCCCCGCACAGATTCGAGTGCTGGTCGTGGTTACCGAGAACGGCGAGGATGGGGAGCTCGAGACCGCGGCAGGCATCGGCGAGAACCGCGGCCTGTTCGGGCAGCCCGTGCGTCGTCAGGTCGCCCGCGAGCAGGATCAGGTCCGCCTCCGGCGCAACCGCGGCGAACGAGCGCGTGAGATGGTCGCGAAGCGGCTCGGCTGCATGGATGTCGCCGCTCGCGGCGACGCGGATCGGGGTGGTCACTCGAGCGGGGTTACCCGCCGCGAAGGTTGGGCGAACGGGCGCACGGGTACACAAGCGCGACGATGTCGTCGGACCGGCAGAGCCTCGAGGACCTCGTCGCGACGATGAAGCGCGCCGCCGCCGCGCTCCGCGATGCCGACGTGCCGTTCATGCTGGGCGGCGGGCTCGCCGCCTGGGCCCGGGGCGGCCCGCAGACGGGCAACGACGTCGACTTCTTCATCCGCGAGGAGGATGCCGAGCGAGCGCTCGAGGCGCTCGTGGCGATCGGGATGACGCCGGAGCGCCCGCCCGAGGAGTGGCTCCTCAAGGCCTACGACGGCGACGTGCTCGTCGACCTCATCTACCGCCCTACCGGCGGGCCGATCGACGAGGAGTTCTTCGCGCGGGCAGGCGAGTTGGAGGTGCTCGGCCACGGGCTCCTCGTCGCCTCGATCGACGACGTCTTCGTCTCCAAGCTGCTCGCGGTGACGGAGCAGGAGCCCGACTTCCGCGCCGTGCTCGCGCTCGCCCGCGCACTCCGGGAGCAGATCGACTGGGAGAGCGTGCGGCGGCGAACCGACGACTCGCCCTTCGCGCACGCGTTCTTCACCCTCGCCGCGGGGCTCGAGATCGTCGAGCCGGAGGGCCAAGTACGGGAGCCCGCGTAGCGCGCCGGCGGCAGGGTCTCCCCCGGAGGCCGGCTGCTCGGAGGTCCCCGATCCCTCGAGCACACCGGGCCCCCGGAGGTCTTGTGGCGCTCGGCGCTTGGCCCGGATACCCGGCGCCCCGGGCGTGGAAACGTCGCGCGTCCTCGCGCGTTTCGAAGCCGTCCCTCCGCGGGTAGAGCGACCGTATGCCGACCACCCCGCAGCAGGCGAAACCGGCGGGAGAGAACGACGTCCTCTCGAGCGAGTCGCGGAGCGAGGAGCAGCAGGTCGCGAGCGGTCGCGCTGCCGAGACGCCGTTCGTCGTGCTCCACGCGGTCGCGCTCGCGATCGCCGGCGTCGTCGCCGTCGTCGTCGCGCTCGCGTTCCTCGTCTACTGGCTCGCCTGAGCCCCGGACGACGGACCCGGTTTGCCCCTCGCACACGCGGGTACCCGAAAACCACGATCCCAGGAGGTGACGCATGCCGCCACGCGGTGTGAAGAAGGGCACGAAACGAGCAAGGCAGTACGAGCACATCAAGGAGTCCGCGAAGAAGCAGGGAGCGTCGACCGGCCGCGCGGAGGAGATTGCCGCGCGCACGGTCAACAAGGAGCGCGCGCGGAGCGGCGAGGCGAGGGAGCCGTCGCGTCTCTCCCGGACGGACCTCTCCTCGGGCCGTCGCGGCGGCCTGCGCAGCGGACGTTCCGGCCCGCGCGGACGGACGAAGGAGCAGCTGTACCAGGAGGCGCGGAGGCGCAACATCCGGGGCCGCTCGAAGATGACGAAGGCGCAGCTCGAGCGCGCGCTCGGGCGCTGACGGCCGGGGCTCGCTCCTTTTCGAGCTTACGCAGCTTTAGCGCGGGCCGATAAGACGCAGACGTACGAGTCTTACCGGTACTTAGCCGCATCTGATAAGGCCGGTAAAGTCGGGACAGTGGACCCGCGGACCAACCCGTACACCCCGAATGCGGGCGCGCCGCCTCCCGCCCTCGTCGGGCGCGACGCGGAGCTCGAGGCGTTCGAGATCCTGCTCGAGCGCCTGCGGCGCGGGCATGCGGAGCAGTCGCTGCTCATCACCGGGCTCAGGGGAGTCGGCAAGACCGTCCTCCTCGGCGCCTTCGAGAGCCGCGCTCGCGCCGCAGGGTGGATCACCGTGGCCGCCGAGATCACGAAGAACGAGCCGTTCGGACCGCGCATGGGCGGGCTCGTCCGCCGCGCCCTGCTGCAGGTGGCGCCGAAGAGCAGCTGGACGGAGCGGATCAGGCGAGCGGCCGGCGCGCTCAGGTCGTTCTCCATCACCGTCGCGTCCGACGGCTCGATCGGAGCGGGCATCGACATCGAGCCGCTCGAGGGCACCGCGGACAGCGGCAACCTCTCCGACGACCTCACGGACCTGCTCGTGACCCTCGGCGAGGCGGCCCAGGAGCGCGAGACGGGCGTCGCATTCCTGCTCGACGAGGTGCAGTTCCTGGCGGCGGCGGAGTTCGAGGCGCTGATTGCGGGGCTCCACCGCACGGTCCAGCGCCAGCTTCCGATCACTCTCGTCGGCGCCGGCCTGCCGCAGCTGCCGCGGCTCGCCGGGGAGGCCAAGTCCTACGCCGAGCGGCTGTTCACGTTCCCCCGGATCGGGCGGCTGTCACCGGAGCAGGCCGAGGCGGCGCTCGCCGCGCCGGCCGCCGCGCTCGGCGTGCGCTACGAGTCGGGCGCGATCGACGTCATCGTCCGCTACACCGAGGGCTATCCGTACTTCGTGCAGGAGTACGGGAAGATCGTGTGGGACCTCGCGCCGGAGGGCAAGCCCATCAGCCGGCACGTCGCGGAGGAGGCGCAGGGCGCGGTCGAGGCGAAGCTCGACGAGTCGTTCTTCCGCGTGCGCGCGGAGCGGACGACCGAGCTCGAGCTGCGCTACCTGCGCGCCATGGCCGAGCTCGGCCCGGGTGAGCACACCGCCGGGGAGGTCGCCGCCGTGCTCGGCCGCCGCACCGAGCAGCTCGGCCCCACCCGCGCCCGCCTGATCGACAAGGGCCTCGTCTATACGACGGGCCACGGCCGCGGCGACTTCACCGTCCCCCAGTTCGACCGCTATCTCCGCCGCAACTACGAGCTCGCGCCGGCCGCTGCGCCCGTGCAGCGCTGAAGAACGCCCGTCGAGCTGCGCGCAGCCGGACGCCGACCTGCCGCCGGAGGCCGCGTATCCTCGAACGGTGTCGGCGGTCACGGTGGACGACATCCGTGGGCTAGCGAGCACGCTGCCGAGAAGCTACGAGGCGATCGTCCACGGACGGGTGAAGTTCCGGGTCGGCCAGATCGTCTATCTCGCGCTCTCCGCGGACGGCTCGACGATGGGCTGCGGATTCCCGAAGGAGTTCCGCGCGGCCGCGGTGGAGTCGGAGCCGGAGAAGTTCTCGCTCCCGGGCGAGGCCGACATGCGCTTCAACTGGATTCACGTCCACCTGGAAGCGATCGATCGCGAGGAGATGCGCGACCTCGTGGAGGGAGCATGGTCGCGCGCCGTGCCGAAGTTCGTCGCCGAGCAGTACGCCGAAACGCAGGGCTACCTCTGAGAGAAGGCTCCGTTCACGCGCACGCCTTCGCACCGATCGCCTTGAACGCGCGGCTCGCACGACGGTCGGTCTGCCAGGCAAACGCTCTCTCCAGGAACCTCGCGCTCTTGCCCGCTCGGTAGGCGGCGATCGCGGCATCGAGCTCGGCGACGTCGGCGGCGGCGAAGGAAAGCGCTTTCGTCGCTCCGGGAGGACGCGTCGAGCGGATCGCCTCGAGCGCACGCAGCTCTCCCACCTCGATCGGCCGGGCTTTCAGCATGAACCTGTACAGCCCGGCCGCCGTGGTCGGCTCCTTCGGATTGGCGCCCAAGGTCGCCACCGACCTCTGCTGCCAGGAGCGGCACGTGGCGTTGGCCTTGACCACCCAGGCCGAGGTCGCAGCGAAGGCCGCGGAGACCGACACGACTGCGAGCGCCGCGCCGAGAGCGCCGGCGGCTGCGACCCTTCTGGTCGTCATGCGGGTCTTATCGTCAGGCCGCGCTGAGGCTTGAGCCTCCTCACATACCCATCGCGTGGAACCCGGAGTCGACGTAGAGCGTCGTCCCGGTGACGTTCCGCGCATCGTCGGAGAGGAGATACGCTGCCGCGCTCCCCACGTCGTCCGCCTCGATGTGCCGATGGAGGGGCGCGCGCTGCTCGACGATCTCCTCCATCGTGGTGAAGCCAGCGATCGAGCGCGCCGCAAGCGTTCGCACCGGCCCGGCGGAGATCGCGTTCACGCGGATGTTCTTCTGGCCGAGGTCCCAGGAGAGGTACCGGACGGAGGCGTCGAGCGCCGCCTTGGCGACCCCCATGACGTTGTAGTGCGGGACCGCCCGGACGCCGCCGAGGTACGTCATGGTCATGATCGCCCCGCCGCCGCGCGACTCCATGAGCGGCTCGGCCGCCCGCGCGCAGGTGACGAGCGAGTACGCGCTCACGTCGAGCGCGAGCCAGAAGCGGTCGCGCGGCGTGTCGGTGAACCGGCCTTCGAGGTCTTCGGCCGCCGCGAAGGCGACCGAGTGCACGAGCAGGTCGAGGCCGCCGCCGAAGGCCTCCGCGGCCTCGGCGAACACCCTCGCGACGTCGTCGTCCGAGCGGACGTCGCACTCCGTGACGAGCGGGCTCGAGACGGAGTCCGCGAGCTCGCGGACGCTCTTCTCGATGCGCTCGCCCTGGAACGTGAACGCGAGCTGCGCACCCTCGTCCGCGAGCCGCTTCGCGATGGCCCACGCGATCGAGCGCTTGTTCGCAACCCCGAACACCAGCGCCTGCTTCCCTTCGAAGCGGCGTCCTCTCGAGCCGGCAGCCACCGCGCGATCCTAGTTAGGCTCGCGCGGCGATGACGGGAGGACGAGTGGCCGTCGTGACCGGCGCGTCGGCCGGCATCGGCGAGGCGACGGCGCGGGAGCTCGTGCGGCGCGGCTGGACGTGCGTCCTCCTCGCGCGCCGGCGGGAGCGGATCGAGGCGCTCGCGTCCGAGCTCGCCGGCGAGTGGGAGGTCTGCGACGTGACCGACCGTGCGCAGGTGGACGAGGCGGCGGCCCGTGTCCTCGAGCGCCATCCGCAGATCGGGCTCCTCGTGAACAACGCGGGCGTCCCGGGACGCGGCACGTTCGCGAGCTCCTCGCCCGAGACCGTCGAGCGCGTGACGCGGACGAACTACCTGGGCGGCGTCTGGTGCACGCAGGCGTTCCTGCCCGGGCTGCGGGCGGCGGCAGCCGGCTCCGGCGACGCGCACGTCGTGAACGTCGTCTCCGTCGCCGGGACGATCGCGTTCGCGCCCGCCGGGCCGTACGCGGCGTCGAAGCACGCGCAGCTCGCGTTCTCGCGTTCGCTCGCGGCGACCCTGCGGCGCGAGCGGATCTACGTCCACTCGATCCTCCCCGGCTTCGTGGAGACGGAGGGCTTCACGCCCCGCACGACGCTGCAGAACCCGCTCATGCGCCGCTTCGTCATCGAGCCGGAGTCCGTCGCGAAGGCGATCGTGAAGGCGGTCGAGAGGAACCGGCGGGAGGTGACCATCCCCTGGTTCCCGTACCGCCCGGTCTCGGTCGCGCAGGCGCTCGTGCCCGGCGTCGTCGCGCGGCTCGTCGGCCGGTTCGGCTACCGCCCCTGGGTGCAGGACTGAGCGCGCTAGGGCGTCGGCTTCTGCGCGAGGTACCAGCCGACGACGATCTCGTAGACGGAGCCCGGCGCGAGACCCCGCACCCGCACCCGCTGCTCCTCCGGCACGTCCGCCAGCTCGAGACGCTCTTCGAGGTCGACCTGCTCGCGGGTCGTCTCGAAGGAGAGGAGGACGAGGTCGTTCGCGTCCAGGTAGCCGCGGATGTCGGCATCTGGGAGAAGTCGCTGGTGCGACGGGTCGCGCACGCGCTCGAAGCGGTCGAGCTCGAGGCTCCGCAGCGGGTCGACGGGGCCGAGCTGGTCGGCGACGAGGATGCGGCCGCCCGCCCGGGTCACCCGCGCAAGCTCGGAGACGACGAGCTCCGGGCGGCGCACGTGGTGCAGCACCCGCAGGCAGCCGGAGATGTCGAAGCGGCCATACTCGAAGGGCAGGCTCGTCGCGTCGCCCTGCACGAACTCGGCGTTCTCGATCCCGAGCTCGCGCGCGACATCCACGTACTCGGCGTTCGAGTCCACGCCCACGACCCTTCCGACGTGCGGGGCGAGGGCAGCGGCGAGCGCGCCCGTCCCGGTCCCCGCGTCGAGCACGAGCTCCGTGCCCGCGAAGGGGCCCAGCAGGCGGGTGACGCGCGCCTCGAGCTCGTCCGCGCGACGCTCCTGGAGCGCGAGCCTGAGCTCGACGGTCACGTCTCCCCGCTCGCGAGCGAGCGCGCGAGCGCCAGCGCCTCCTCGCGCGTCGAGATCCCTCCCACCGCCCGCTCCTCGTCGATGACGGCGAGGATACGTCCGATCTCCGGGCCGGGCGGGAGCCCGAGCTCGTCGCCGCGGACGAGCGGCTCGCGCGGCTCGCGCTCACGGGCCTCGACGACGAGGGGGGCGAGCTCCGAGCGACCGACGAAGACGAGAGCGTCGAGCGCCCACGGCTCGGTCGCCCGCCGGAAGCGGTGGAGCGCGCGCCACGAGCGGTCCGCCGGCGCCGCTGCCCGCAGCAGCGTCGCGGCGTAGCGCCGGAGCTCGTTCGAGATCGGGAAGTTGCGGAGCCGCTCCCCGAAGACGGCCGTCAAGGCAAAGCCCTGTCGCCAAGTTACGACTTGAAACTTGGCGTTCTCGGCCTCGGCGACGTCGGGGAGCCGGTCGGGCGACCCGCCCAGAGGCGCGAGGAGGCCGAGCTCCGCGAGCCGACCGAAGCCTGCTGCGGAGAGCCGCGATAGCTCCGCGAGGATGCGCTCGCCGGCCGGGCGCTGCACCAGGTCCGCGTGCCGGCGTACGAGCGACTCGGTGTGCTCGTCCATCCGGAAGCCGAGCTCGTCCTCGAGGCGCACGGCCCGCAGCAGCCGGAGCGGGTCGGCGGCGAAGATCGAGTCGGAGACGGCGCGGACGACCCCGGCCGCGAGGTCGGCGCGGCCGTCGTGGGGATCGCACGGCTCGCCGCCGCCGACGGGGACGGCGATGGCATTGAACGTGAAGTCGCGCGTCGCGAGGTCGTCCTCGATGCCATCGGGCAGGGGCGTGAAGTCGACGGTCTCCTCCGACCCCGTGGCGACCCGCCAGGCGCCGTGCTGCTCCGAGAGCGGGAAGACGGAGCCTCCGTGGAGCCGCGCGTACGCCCGCGCCGCCTCCTGCGGTTCGCGCGTCGCGACGTCGAGGTCGACGACGGGCCGTCCGAGGAGCTCGTCGCGCACGCCTCCGCCGACGATCCATCCCTCGCGGCCGTCGAGGGCCGCGCGCACCTTCGCGTCATCCACCGCGTGCGACCCGCTTGGCGCGCCCCGAGCGCGTGTTGAGGCCCGTGGCGATCTCGTAGCCGATCGTGCCCGCGACGCGTGCGTGCTCCTCGATCAAGACGCCGTCGCCGACGAGCGTCACGGATGTCCCTGGGGGCAGCTTGCGGTCGAGCTCGACGGCGAGCGCGTCCATCGAGATCGTGCCCACCACCGGCCGCCGCTCGCCCTCGACGAGGACCTCCGTCCCCGTCAGGTCGCGCCGGAAGCCGTCCGCGTAGCCGACGGGGACGATGCCGATCCACGTCGGCCGGTCGGCCACGTAGCGCCGCCCGTATCCGGTGCCCTCCCCGGGGGCGAGCCGCTTCACGAGCGCGAGGTACGACTCCCAGCGGAGCGCGGGCTCGAGCCCGTCGGCCGCAGGGTCGCCGCCGAACGGGGAGATGCCGTAGAGCGCGATCCCGCAGCGCACGGCGTCGAAGGCCGCCTCGGGGTAGCGCAGGGTGGCGGCGCTGTTCGCGATGTGGCGGGTGAGCCCGGCGAGCGAGTCCGTCGCCTCGCGGAAGCACTCGAGCTGCGTGCGCGTGAAGGCGGCGTCCGACTCCGCGACGGCGAGATGGCTCATCACGCCCACGACGTCGCGGGTCGGCGTGGGAAGCTCCGAGAGCCCCCACCTGCCCATCCCGGTGTCCAGCTTGAGGTGCACCCGCACGCCCTCGGGCACGCGTCCGTCGGCGGCGACGAGCTCGAGCCTCGCCGCGCGCGCCTCCCCCACCTCGCGGTCGCTCACCGGGCCCATGACGAGGATGCGCGCCTCGCGCTCGGCCGCGCGAAGATGGAGAGCCTCGGGCAACGTCGCGACGCAGAGGGCGGACGCTCCGCCCGCGAGAGCCGCCTTCGCGGTGTCCGCCGCGCCGTGGCCGTAGCCCTCGGCCTTCACCACCGCCCAGAGCTCGGCCTCGCCTGCAGCGCGGCGCAGCGTCTCCGCGTTCCGGCGGATCGCGCCCAGGTCGACGGTGAAGCTCGAGCGCTCCACGGCGCTCATTGTCCTAGGAGTCGAGCGCGAGCGGCAGCAGGTCCGGGAGATCTCCGGCGACGAGACCGGTCCTGTGCGGGGCGAGCGTCGCCGCGACGCCGTGGGCGACCGCGGCGGCGGCCGCCGCGACCTGCGGCTCGAGGCCCTTCGCGAGGAAGGCGCCGACGACGCCCGTGAGCACGTCGCCGGTCCCCGCGGTCGCGAGCGCCGGCGGGCCGAAGTCGCTCACGATCACGCCCTTCCCGGGCTCGGCGACGATCGAGTCGCGACCCTTCAGGACGACGACGGCGCCGAAGCTGTTCGCAGCCGTCTGTGTCGCCTCCAGCCGGTGCGCATCGACCCAGCTCGGCTCCGAGCCCAGAAGACGCGCGAGCTCGCCGGCATGGGGGGTGAGGACGGTCGGCGCGGAGCGCGGGACCGGCTCGAGGCCGAAGAGCGCGTCCGCGTCCACGACCACCGGGAGGTCGAGCCGCGCCAGGAGCGCCTGGACGAGCCGTTGCCGTTGGTCGGATCGGCCGAGGCCGGGCCCGATCGCGACCGCCCGCGCGCGCTCGGCCGCCCGCAGGATCGTCTCCAACGCGTCCTCGTCTCGCCAGCCGAGCTTCACCGGCTCGACGAGCATCGACTCGACGACGGGACGCGACTCCTCGGGCACCGCCACGGTGACGTACCCCGCATCGGCGCGCAGCGCCGCGCGCGCGGCTAGGCAGACGGCGCCCGTCATCCCAGGGTGCCCGCCGACGACGAGCACGGCCCCCGCGGTGTACTTCGTATCGCCGTCCTTCCGCCGCGGGACCGCCCGCAGGAGAGCCTGGGTCGCGCGCCGGTGCTCGGTCGGCGACGGCTCGAGGCCGATGTCCGCCACGACGACGCGCCCTGCGTGGAAGCGGCCCGGAGCGACGACGAGGCCGAGCTTCTGTGCGTGGAAGGTGACGGTGAGGTCGGCGCGCACGGCGGCGCCCGCGATCTCGCCGGTGGAGGCGTCGATGCCGGAGGGAAGGTCGACCGAGACGATCGGCGACCCGGCGCTGTTCATCCGCTCGATCAGCGCGGCCGCCTCGGGCCGCGGCTCACCGTGGAACCCCGTCCCGAAGAGCGCGTCGACGACCACGTCGTAGCCGTCCGGGTCCGCCGTCTCCTCCGCTGCGAGCCCGGCGTCGCGCAGCACGCGCGCCGCAACCCGCCCGTCGCCGCCGTTCGAGCCCTTCCCGCAGACGCAGCCGAAACTCCGTGCGTCCGGGAAGGCGAGCGTCACTTCGCGCGCGACGGCGCTCCCGGCGCGCTCCATGAGCTCGGGCACCGAATCGGGATAGTCCGGGTAGCGCTCCTCGGCGGCGCGCATCTCGGCAGCCGTGTAGAGCTGCTCGAACACGTTACGTTTGCAACCAGTGTCTGACACCTGGAGGTGCCGAACCCGCATCGCTCCGTGGACCGGTGTCAGACACCGTTGTCGATCACGGACGAGGGCTGACGACGCAGACCGCGGCGGCGATCTCCCGCGAGTGCGTCAGCGAGAGGTCGATCGCCCCAGCCGCCACCTTCTCCGCGAAGGCGGCGGTCCTCCCGGACAACCGGACACCCGGCTTCGGCCGCCCCACGATCTCGACCTCCCGCCAGGTGAAGCGGACGCCGCAGCCGAGCGCCTTCCCCACGGCCTCCTTTCCGGCGAAGCGAGCCGCGTAGCTCTCGGCGGGATCCGGTCGAGAGTCGCAGTACGCCCGCTCCGCCTCGGTGAAGCAGCGCTCGCGAAAGCCGACGCGCCCGAGCGCGCGCCGCACGCGCTCGATCTCGATGACGTCGATTCCCACCTTCACGGGCCGGCCTCGGCTCGTCTCAGGCGAGCGTTCACGG
Organism: Actinomycetota bacterium; assembly: GCA_046735575.1. Classification (GTDB taxonomy): domain Bacteria; phylum Actinomycetota; class Thermoleophilia; order Gaiellales; family Gaiellaceae; genus GMQP-bins7. Next base: position 18,362 of record JBKPTS010000034.1, on the reverse strand, counting down.
GTGCGCCCACCCGCCCGTGATGTCCTCCTCGAGCATCTGCGGGAACTGCGCGATGGACGAGACGACGATGTCGGGCGCGGACTCCGCGAGCTCGAGGGTCTCGGGCCGGAACTTCCCCGTGCGGACGAGCACGGTCCGCATCCCGAAGAGGCTGGCGCCGCGCACGTCCTGCTCGACGTCGTCGGTCACGAGCCACGTGCGCTCGGGGTCGGCCTCGAGCGCATCGAGCGCAGCTGCGAAGTAGGAGGGGCTCGGCTTCCCGAGCACGACCGCCTCCACACCTGTCGCGTACTCGAGCCCTGCGACGAAGGCGCCGGCGTCGAGCATGGGGCCGCGGCTCGTCTGCCACCACTTGTTCTTGTGCAGGCAGTAGAACGACGCGCCCGCCTGGATCTCGGAGAACGCTCGCCCGAGGTTCATGTAGCTGAACACCTGGTTCGGCTCGAGCGTCTCGTCGCAGCCGCCGACGAGGACGGCCTCGGCGTCGTGGCCGACGAGCTCGAGCCCCTCGAGATCGGGGACGATCGCCTGCATGACCAGCGCGAGCACCCGCTTCCCGGCGAGCTCGCGCGCCGCCGCGTTGGGGGTCGTCTGCAGCTCCCCGTCCTCGATCCCGAAGCCCAGCTGCCGCAGCTCCTCGGCGAGCCCGTGCCGCGGCCTCGTCGAGTTGTTCGACACGAACCGCAGCGCGTGACCGGCCCCGCGCAGCTCGGAGACGGCGTCGACGGCGCCCGGGATCGGCTCCCCGGAGACGTGGAGCACGCCGTCGATGTCGAGCAGAATGGACGCCATGGCGCGTGAGTCTATGAGCCGTAGGCTCGACGGAGGCGGCCCAAGAGCGGAGGTGGCGGCTTTGCCGGCGCCGGAGCGGGGAGTACGCGTCACTCGCTCCGTCCTCTTGCCGCTTTCGGAGATCGAGATCAGGGTGTCGCGCTCGGGCGGCCCTGGCGGACAGCACGCGCAGAAGTCGTCGACACGGGTCGAGGCGGCCTTCGACGTGGAGCGGTCGCAGGCGCTGACGGAGGTGCAGAAGCGGCGGGTGCTCGCGCGCGTGGGCCCGGTCGTGCGGGCAGTCGCCCAGGACGAGCGGAGCCAGCATCGGAACCGCGAGCTGGCGATCGAGCGGCTCGTCGAGAGGCTTCGGGGCGCGCTCGCGGTTCCGAGGCGCCGGTTGGCGACGAAGCCGACCGCGGGAGCACGCGAGCGACGGCTCGAGGAGAAGCGGCGCAGGGCGCGGACGAAGGCGCTCCGACGTCCTCCGGGAGGCGAATAGACTCGGCGGCGTGAACGCGCTGCAGTTCGCGACGCTCCTGCCGGAGCTGCCACGCGAGCGCACGCGCCTCGTCGACAACCTGGGACGCATCCGCCGAGAGGTCGGCCCGATCACTCCCGAGCTCTCGGACGCCCTCGCCGATCACATGAACATCCGCCGCGGCGAGGTGCACGAGGTCGTCTCGTTCTACTCCTTCCTCCAGGTCCCGGTCGACACCGTGCGCGTGTGCACGGGGCCCGTCTGCGACTGCTTCGGGGCGCGCGAGCTGCTCGAGCGCAACCCGGGAGCGATCGAGGTCGCATGTCTCGGCCACTGCGACCTGGCGCCGGTGCTGACGCGCGGCGACGAGATCGTCCCGGAGGTGACGCACTCGACGAACGACGGAGCGGCTCTCGGGCTGGGTCGTCGAGACGAGACGCTCGAGGACTACGCCGCGCGGGGCGGGCTCGAAGCGCTGCGCGCACTGCCGGCGCAGGAGAAGATCGTGGAGGAGCTCAAGGCGTCCGGGCTCACCGGTTACGGAGGGGCCGGCTTCCCCACCGGTCTCAAGTGGGAGGCGGTCGCGAAGGAGCCCGGCCCACGGTACGTCGTGGTGAACGCCGACGAGGGCGAGCCCGGGACGATCAAGGACCGCTACGTCATGGAGCTGCGCCCGCACCTCGTCGTGGAGGCGATCCTCGTCGCGATGCGCTTCGCGGAGGCGGAGCAAGGGTTCGTCTACCTGCGCGAGGAATACGCGACCTCACGCGCGCGGCTGCAAGGGGCGATCGACGAGTTCCGCGCTGCGGGGCTGCTCGACGGAAGCTCGCTCGAGCTCGTCATCGGCGCGGGCGCCTACATCGCCGGCGAGGAGACCGCGATGCTGGAGTCGATGGAGGGCCGCCGCGCGATGCCGCGGCTGCGCCCTCCGTTCCCGGCCCAGGTCGGTTACCTGGGCCGGCCCACGCTCATAAACAACGTGGAGACGCTCGCTCACCTGCCCGCGATCCTGCGAGAGGGCGGCGAGTGGTGGGCCGGGCTCGGGAGGCGCGACGTGGCGGGGGTCCGTCTGTGGTCGGTGTCCGGGGCCGTCGGCAAGCCGGGGTGCTACGAGGCGCCGAACGGGATCACGGCGCGGGAGCTCGTCGCCGAGCACGCCGGAGGGTTCGCGGGAGAGACGGGGGCGGTGGTGCCGGGCGGCGCGGCGAGCGGGATCCTTCCTCCCTCGGCACTCGACGTCCCGCTCACGCGCGAGGCGCTTCGCGAGTACGGCGCCGGCGTGGGGTCGGCGGCGGTGCAGGTCTTCCCTGCGTCGTACTCCCCGCTCCGCCTGCTCGCCGAGACGATGCGCTTCTTCGCGGAGGAGTCGTGCCAGAAGTGCACGCCGTGTCGGATCGGCAACCGGGCGCTGCACCACATGTGCGAGGAGCTCGGGCGTGGAGAGGCGCCGATGTCCCGCGAGAAGGTCGACGAATGGCTCGTGGCGATGGAGAAGACGTCGATCTGCGGGCTCGGGCAGGCGGCGCCGTTCCCGGTCCGAAACGCGATGCGGTGGTGGCCGGACCTGTTCGCGCCCCTGGGTGCAACCGCGGCGGCGTCGTGACTCTGCGAGTGGTCGGCGCCGGGCTCCCCAGGACCGGGACGAAGTCGCTCAAGGAAGGGCTCGAACGGATCCTCGGCGGGCGCTGCTACCACATGGTCGAGGTCTTCGAGCACGTCGAGCACGTGCCTCTGTGGCGTGAGGCGCTCCGCGGACGTCCTCCGGACTGGAACGAATTCCTCGCCGACTACGTCGCCGCCGTCGACTGGCCGGCGTCTGCGTTCTGGCGTGAGCTCGCCGAGGCGAACCCGGACGCGCTGATCGTGCTCTCGGTGCGCGACGACCCGGAGAGCTGGTGGCGCAGCGCGGACCGGACGATCTTCACGATCACGCGCCGGGACGAGTATCCGGAGCACGAGGAGTGGCTGGCGATGGCGCACGAGCTCCTCGTGTCCCGGATCGGCCGGTCGTGGGACGATCAGGCGACCGCCATGGCCGCATACGAGCGCCACAACGCCGAGGTGCGGGCGACGGCTCCGCGCGGTCGGCTGCTCGAGTGGAACGCGCGCGAGGGCTGGGCCCCGCTGTGCGACGCGCTCGGCCTTCCCGCTCCCGCGGAGCCGTTCCCGCGGATCAACACGACCGAGGAGTGGGCCGCCCGGCGGGCGCAGGAGGCGGCGGATGCGGAGGCGGCTCGAGGCGGGCGCTGAACGTCGGTGTCAGACACCGATTTCGCGGCGGCGCCAATAGGGCAAAAATTCTTCCACCGAGGCCAAGGCGCGCGTCGCGGCGGCGTACCGTCGGCTCATGCCGCGCGCGCAGCGCCAGTTCGTTGCCGGAGGGCTCTACCACGTCTTCGCTCGGGGGAGCAACAGACAGGCGATCTTCACGCTCGATTCCGACCGCGTCGACTTCCTCGTCTGCCTCTCCAGGGTCGTCGCGCGCACCGATACGCGATGCCTTGCGTATTGCCTGATGTCGAACCACTACCACCTCGTGGTCGCTTCCGAAGATGGCGGGCTCTCCCGGGCGATCAAGGCGCTGAACGGCAGGTACGCCCTTCGCTTCAACACTCGCTACGCCCGCGAGGCTCACCTCTTCAAGAATCGCTTCGGCGCGATTCCGCAGAAGACGTCGGCGCAGCTGCTCTGGACGTTGCGTTACGTCGTTACGAACCCGGTTGCCAACGGCATGTGCGCCAGTCCTAAGGAATGGCTCTGGAGCAGCTATCGCGCCTCCGTCGGGCTCGATCGAGCTCCGCGCTTTCTCGACGTCAAGCGCCTGCTCTCGTACTTCGGAGACGTGCCCGAGAGAGCGAGAGATCGCTATCGAGAGTTCGTGGCGAATAACACCAGTGTCTGACACCGGTGTTCGAGCTACCCCTCCAATTCGGCCGGTTACGATGGCGCCGTGGTCGAGTTCACGCTCGACGGCCGCACCGTCAGTGCGCCCGAGGGGGAGCTGCTCGTCCACGCTGCCGCCCGCCACGGCACGTTCATCCCCACCCTCTGCCACGACGACAAGCTCGCCCCGTACGGCGGCTGCCGCATGTGCGTCGTCGACGTCGAGGGCTCGCCGCGCCCGCTCCCGGCCTGCGCCACCCGCGTTGCCGAGGGCATGACGGTCTCGACGAACGGCCCGATCGCCGACTTCCGCCGCACCCTCACCGAAATGCTCCTGGCCGAGCACCTGAACGCGTCGCCCGGCGGCAGGCCGAACGAGCTGATCGATCTCGCCGAGGAGCTCGGCGCCGAGACGCCGCTGACCCTCCCCGACGCGAAGCGCAAGCCCTACAGCGACCGCAACAAGCTGATGGGCTACGACCCGGACGCCTGCATCCTCTGCAACCGCTGCGTCCGCTACACGCAAGAGGTCATGCAGTGTTCGGCCCTGAGCCTCGAGGGCCGCGGCGGGCACGCGCGCATCGTCCCCACCTGGGAGCGCTCGTGGCTCGACACCGAGTGCGAGCTCTGCGGCGGCTGCCTTTCCGCCTGTCCCACCGGCGCGATCTACGAGAAGTTCGAGGAAGGCACGAAGCGGCCGGAACGAGCGCTCGAGCAGGTGCGCACGACCTGCACCTTCTGCGGCGTGGGCTGCCAGGTCGACCTGAACCTCGACCCGCGGACGAAGCACATCGTCAAGGTCACCTCCAAGCCCGAGTACCTCCCGAACGAGGGCAACCTCTGCGTGAAGGGCCGCTTCGCGTTCAACTTCGTGCACCACCCGGACCGCCTGACGCAGCCGCTCGTTCGCGGGGAGGACGGCGAGCTCCACGCCACCACGTGGGAAAACGCCCTCGCCACCGCCGCCACGGGCCTCCGCCGCGTGATCGACGAGCACGGCCCCCAGTCGGTCGCGTTCCTCGCGAGCGCCCGCCTTACGAACGAGGAGAACTTCCTCATCCAGAAGCTCGCGCGGTCGGTGATCGGGACGAACTCGGTCCACTCCTGCGAGTCGACCTGACACGCTCCGACCCTCTACGGCCTGGTCAGGTCGTTCGGCAGAGGAGCGAGCACCAATTCGATCGCCGAGATCGAGAACGACAAGTTCCTGTTCGTCATCGGCTCGAACACGACCGAGGCACACCCGGTGCTCGCACTCCGGATCAAGAAGGCCGTCCGCAACGGCGCGACGCTCGTCGTCGCCGATCCGCGCAGGATCTGGCTGACGAAGATCGCGAAGCGCCATCTGCAACTCCGCCCGGGGACGGACGTATGGCTCCTCAACGCGATGATGCACGTGATCCTCGAGGAGGGTCTCCAGAACGAGGACTACATCCGCGAGTTCACCGACGACTTCGACGCGGTGCGCGAGGTCGTCTCCCGCTACACGCCGGAGGAGGCGGAGAAGATCACCGGCGTCTCCGCCGACGACATCCGGGCGACCGCCCGCGAGTACGCCGGCGAGCGGCACGCCGCGATCTTCTACACCCTCGGGATCACCGAGCACGCGTGCGGCGTCGACAACATCTGGTCGCTCTCGAACCTCGTGCTCATGACCGGGCACCTCGGCTACGAGTCCACCGGCCTCAACGCGCTGCGCGGCCAGAACAACGTCCAGGGCCTGAACGACTCGGGCGCGAACCCGTCCTACCTCCCCGGCTACCAGGCGGTCGACGACCCCGAGATCCGGAGGAAGTTCTCCGACGCATGGGGCGTCGAGGTGCCGGCGCACCCGGGCTACCGGCTCGACCAGATCGTCTCCGGGCTCCACGACGGCAGGGTCAAGGCCCTCTACCTGATCGGGGAGAACCCGGCGCAGACGGAGCCGAACGCACGCCATGTCGAGGAGGGCCTCGCGGGCACCGACTTCATCGTCTCCCAGGACATCTTCCTGAACGACTCGACGCGCAAGTACGCGGACGTCGTCCTGCCCGCATCGAGCTTCGCGGAGAAGGACGGGACGTTCACGAACACCGAGCGGCGCATCAGCCGCGTCCGCAGCGCGGCTCCGCTTCCGGGCGAGGCCAAGGTCGACCGCGAGATCGTCGTCCTCATGGCCAAGGAGCTCGGCGCGAGCTGGCCGGACTATCCGGACGCGGAAGCAGTCTGGAACGAGCTCGCGGACCTCTCGCCCAACTGGTACGGCATTCGCTACGACCGCCTCGAGGAGAACGGGATGCAGTGGCCGTGCACCGACCGCGACCACCCAGGCACGCCCTTCCTGCACGCCCCCCGCCCCGCCCTGCCGTCCGGCCGCGGCCGCTTCTTCCCCGTGGAGTACCAGCCGCCGATCGAGGAGCCCGACTCCGAGTACCCACTCGTGCTGACGACCGGCCGCACGCTCTACCACTACAACTCGGCGAACATGACGATGAAGGAGCCGGGCGTCCTCGACAAGCAGGAGCAGCCCTTCTTCGAGATCCACTCCGACGACGCACGCGCGCTCGGGATCGCCGACCGCGAGGTCGCTCGCCTCGTCTCGCGGCGCGGCGAGCTCGAGGCGGAGGCGCACTACTCCGAGCGCGTCTACCCCGGGCTCGTCTGGATGTCGCTCCACTTCGCGCAGGCGAAGGTGAACTGGCTGACGCACGACGTCGGCGACGCCCTGATCGGCACGCCGGAGTACAAGGTCAGCGCCGTGCGAATCGAGCCTCTGCGTGCAGCGGCGAATGGCCGCTAGCGCGATCCGGCTCGGCGAGCCGCGCATCCGGGTCGACTCCACGGAATCGACGCAGACGCTCCTCGACGCCTCGCAGCCGGAAGGCGCCGTCGCCGTCGCCGACCACCAGACCGCGGGCCGCGGCCGGCTCGGGCGAACCTGGGAGGCTCCGCCCGGGACGGCGCTCCTCGTGTCCACGCTGCTGAAGCCGCCGCCGGAGCGGAATCCGCAGGAGCTGTCGCTCGTCGCGGGCGTCGCGGTCGCCGACACGCTCGAGCACGCGACCGACCTCTCCGTCCAGATCAAGTGGCCGAACGACGTCATGCTCCGCCGACAGAAGGTCGCGGGCTGCCTCGCGGAGCTCCGCGACGGTGCGGTCATGCTCGGGATCGGCGTCAACGTGAATCAGACGCGAGAGCAGCTTCCCGAGCGGGCAGGCTCGCTGCGCACGCTCACCGGCCGCGAGCACGACCGCGAGGAGCTGCTCACGAAGCTGCTGGACGACCTCGGCCACCGCTACGCGGCTTGGCTCGAGGGCGGGATCGACGCCGTCTACGACGGGCTCGGCCCGCGCGACTTCCTCCGCGGCCGCCGGATCAGCGTCGACGGGACGAGCGGAACGGCCGTGAAGATCGGCCGCGACGGAGCGCTGGAAATCGACACCGGCGGCCACAGGATCGAGCGGGTCGAGAGCGGCGAGGTCGCCTACGAGCGCTGAGCCACCCGAGACGCCCGATCCCGACATCCCGCAGGACCCCGGGATCCCCGGCCCGCGAGCGCCGGACGAGCTGCCTCCGGACGAAGGCCCGGAGGTCGAGCGCGTGCCGGAGTCGGGCGAGCCCGAGGTGGACGACGAGGGGCAGATGAGGCCCCCGCAGCCCGAGCGAACGAGCGGGTAGCGCGCCGGCGAGACGGCGCGCTCGAGCCAGTCTGGTGCGGCTTATCTCTCGAGCTGCATCGGGATCTCGACGGCGTGGAGCCTCTTGCCGTTCGCGGCGGAGACCTCGTACACCGTCAGCGTCCCAGGGCCGCCCGAGCTCACCGTGAACGGAGCCTTGAACGCGAAGGTCCCGCGCATGCCGTTTCCGCTCGTGGCGGTGACGAAGTGCTTCGCGAGCACGTTCCCCGAGGAGTCCGCGAGCTCGTAGTCGAACGTCGCCTCGAATGTGTTCGCCGTGCCACGGGCTCGCAGCGGGCTCGCGACGTCCTCGAAGGCGAGCGGCGACTCGACGAGGATCGCCGGCGTGAGGTTCTCGAAGCTTGCGCGCGTGTACTCCCGGCTGTCGAGCACGACGGATTCGACCGTCGGGAACTGGGTGAGCGTGTAGACGAGCTGCGCGAGGCCCGGCCGCGGCACCGCCCCGGAGAGCTTCACCGTCGCCACGCACTGATTCACGTCGATCTCGGCGCGCGTCACGTCGTCCGGGATCGCCGTCGTGGCATGGAGGCGCGCCTTCTCTTTGTCCGTCGGCCCGACGAGGAGCTGCGCGACCGTGCCGTTGACCACGCCGGCGGTGGCGTCCACCTCGCGAGCGACCGGCCACACCTTCCCGTCGCGCAGCCAGAAGACGCGCACCGCGGTCTTTCCGCCGACCGTCGTAGTCTCCGTCTCCGTCTCGGTGGTGGTGCTGCCTCCGCCTCCGCCACCACCGCAGCCTGCGGTGGTGGTGCTGCCTCCGCCTCCGCCACCACCGCAGCCTGCCGCGAGCAGCGAAAGCGCCAGCACGAGGACGACGCGCACGGGCTTCAGGCTCGGTCGAAGACGATGTCGGAGATCGCAGCCAAGTCCTGGGGAGTGTTCACGTTCACGAGGACGGCGTCGGCGACCTCGACCACCCTCCGGTTGAGACCGCGGAGGGAGAGCTCTCCCGCGGCGAGACGACGCTCGAGCTCCGGGATCATGTTCCGCTCGTACGCCCCCGGCAGCGGTCCGCTCCGCGGGACTGCCCGCGCGTCGGCGAGCGCACGGAGCGCTTCCCGGGTCACGAGCGGGCAGTCGACGGGGAGCGCGAGGCAGACGTCGTGCGAGGCCGCGCGCAGCCCGGCGACGACTCCGTAGGCGGGAGCTCGTTCCTCCGCGCCGTCGTCGAGCACCGGAAAGGGCAGCTCGAGGCCGTCTGAACGCTTGCCCACCGCAAGCCGCTCGTCGAAGACCTCACCGAGCAGCCGCCACGCCCGCTCGGCGAGCGCCTCGCCGCGGAAGCGCGCGAGCGCCTTCGGCGATCCGAAACGGCGCGAGGCCCCTCCGACGAGAAGGATTCCGGTCACCGGCATGTCTCCGCAGGCCGTGTCCGGGGTCAGACCCCCGCCGAGCGCCGACGGCGTCACATCGGTGCTCGGGCGAACGGCGGCGTCCGATCGGGACGTGTCGGCGGGCGGATCCGAGGTCACGTCCGTATCCGCCACGGCTCCGTGTACACGTTCAGCCGCCCGTTGCGGACGAAGCCGCAGAGCGTGACGCGACGGTCGCCGGCGAGCTCGACCGCCAGCGAGGAGGGCGCGCCCACGGCGACGACGATCGGGCAGCCGGCGACCGCGGCTTTCTGGACGAGCTCGAACGAGAGCCGTCCGCTGACGCACAGCACGTGCTCTGCGAGCGGAACGAGCGCCTGCATGAGGGCCCAGCCGACGACCTTGTCCATCGCGTTGTGCCGGCCCACGTCCTCGCGCACGCACAGGAGCTCGCCGCTCGCGTCGAAGAGCCCGGTCGCGTGGAGGCCGCCCGTGGCCGCGAAGGCACGCTGGCCCTCGAGCAGCCGGTCCGGGAGCGAGGCGACGAGCTGCTGGCTCAGCCGCAGGTCGCTCTCGACCGGCGCGGAGGCAACGCTCACCGACTCGATCGCGCCCTTGCCGCAGACACCGCAGGACGACGACGTGTAGAAGTGCCGGCGCAGGCGCTCCGGCTCGAACCCGGTCGCCTCGACCTCGACCGTGTTCGCGGCGAGGTCGTCGGGCACCTGCGCGGCCACCGGCTCGAGGCCTTCCGTGAGGCAGAACCCGAGCGCGAGCTCCTCGTCGTGGCCCGGCGTTCGCATGGTCACGGCGACGGGCTCGCCCCCGATCCGGATCTCCAGCGGCTCCTCGACCGCGACGCGATCCTCGCTCTCCTCGCCGCCCGGAAGCTTCAGCGCGCGGACGGCAGCCGTACTGTACGGCGGCGTGGTCGCGTTCACCGCGCCAGCGTACTCAGCGGGCGCCGAGATCGGCCGCCGGACGCGGAACGTCTGCGGCGAACGAGCGCGCAAGGTCGTCCACCATCCTTCGGATCTCGTCGTGCTGCTCCGGCGCCCAGCCCGCGAGCAGCTCGTCGAGCCGCCGGCACCGGGCGGCGTGCGCGCGCTCGCGTACCTGGTCGCCGTCCGCCGTCAGCCGCAGCGTGCCGTCCTCGCCCGTCACGAGCGACCGCGCCCGTAGGCCGTCGAGCGCCTCGCGCGCGATGGCGCCCCCACCGCCGCCCGCCGCGAGCGCGCTTCCCACCACTGGGTCCCGCTCGGCGACGCGCCCGAGGAGCCAGAGCTCCGCCGGCGTGAGCTCGATGCCCGCGCGCGCGGCGAACTCCTCGTACGTCCTCCACCGGTTCTCTTTCCTCGCGAGCGAGGAAAGCGAACGCTGGAGCTCGCGGAAGGAGTCGTCGTCGCGCGGCGACGCGAAGCTCTCGCCGATCCCCTCCGAGCGGGCCGTCTGGCGCAGGGGCACCTCGCGCAGGAGCCATGTGAGCCCGAAGGCGACGAGTCCGGCCCCCGCCGCGACCAGGAAGACGGGCTGCAGCGCCGCGGCGAAGGCCTCGAGGTACGGGATGCGAACCGCCGCGGGCAGCCGGTCGACGAGGCTCGGCGTCGCCGTGGCAGGCGGCTTCGCCCCGACCGGCAGGCGCGTCGCGAGCTCGTTGTGGAGCTGGTTGGCGAAGATCGCGCCGAAGAGCGAGACGCCGATCGACCCGCCGACCTGCCGGAAGAGCGTCGACCCGGAGGTGGCGACGCCGAGGTAGCGGTAGTCGACCGCGTTCTGCACCGCGAGCACGAGCACCTGCATCGTCATCCCGAGCCCGAGGCCGAGGACGACCATCACGCCGCCGATCGCGGTGACGGAGGTGCCGACGTCGATGCGGGTCAGGAGCAGGAGGGCGACGGCCATGATCGCGGTGCCGGCGATGGGGAACGGGCGATAGCGCCCGAAGCGGCTGATGAGCTGGCCGCTCGCGATCGACGTGACGAGCAGTCCGACCATCATGGGCGTCAGCAGGAGCCCCGAGCGCGTCGGGCTCTCCCCCTTCACCACCTGCAGGTAGAGCGGGAGGAAGGTGATCGCGCCGAAGAGCGCGAGCCCGACGATGAAGCCGATCGCGCTCGTCGTCGAGAACGTCCGGTCGCGGAAGAGCTCGAGCGGGAGGATCGGCTCGCGGGCGCGCCGCTCGACGAGAAGGAAGGCGACGAGGAGGAGGATGCCGACGACCAGCATCGCGTCGAGCCTCGGGTCCCCCCAGCGGTACGTCGTGCCCCCGAGGCTCGTGAAGAGGACGACCCCGGACAGGCCGCCCGCGAGCAGCACCGCGCCGAGGTAGTCGACCGTGTGCTGCACGTGCGTCGCGCGGGGATGGAAGGCGATCGCGATCACCGCCAGGGCAGCCGCGCCCACGGGCAGGTTCACGTAGAAGATCCAGCGCCACGAGAGGTTGTCGACGAAGAAGCCTCCGAGCAACGGCCCGATCACGGTCGAGACGCCGAAGACGGCTCCGAAGAAGCCCTGGTACCTGCCGCGGTCGCGCGGCGGGATGATGTCGCCGACGACCGCGATCGTCGTCACGATCAGCCCGCCCGCGCCGATTCCCTGCAGCGCGCGGAATGCGATGAGCTCACCCATGTTCTGCGAGATCCCGCACAGCGCGGAGCCGACGAGGAAGATGACGATCGCGAACTGGAGGACGATCTTCCGTCCGTAGAGGTCGCCGATCTTCCCGTAGATCGGCCCGCTCACCGTCGCCGTCAGGAGGTACGCGGTGACGACCCAGGAGAGGTGCTGGATGCCGCCGAGCTCGCCGACGATCGTGGGGAGCGCCGTCGCGACGATCGTCTGGTCGAGCGACGCGAGGAGCAGGACCAGCATGAGCGCGGCGAAGATCAGCCGCACTCGAGGGGCGGCTGCCTCGGGCACGCTCACGAAGGCCGACGTTAGCGGGAGCCGGGCGCGCGGCGGCCCGCGAGGTGTCTGACACCGCTCGTGAGGCGACCCGGCGATTTGCAGGTGTTCGGCCGCGGCGCGGCGAGAGCGGTGTCAGACACTCGCACGCATCCGCACAAAGTTGCGGCCGCACCGCGCGGCTCTGCCCGCCCCACCCGGACGCGCCTTCTTCGGCGGGTTGCCCGGTTCAGCCGGCGAGACTGCGACGCACTCGCGACGCACCCTCGGGCGGGGTCACTCGACCGTCACGGTCTTCGCGAGATTCCGAGGCTGGTCGACGTTCAGCCCGCGCAGGCGGGCGATGCGGTAGGCGAGCAGCTGGAGCGGCAGGATCGCGACGACGACCTGGAGGAAGTTGGGTGTCTTGGGGACGAAGATCACGTCGTCGGCGTGGTGCTGGATGTCCTCGTTCCCGTCGGTCGCGATCGCGATCACGTGCGCGCCGCGAGCCCGCACCTCCTGGATGTTCGAGACGATCTTGTCGTAGACGTGGATGTTCGTCGCGAGGACGACCACCGGCGTCGCCTCGTCGAGGAGCGCGATCGGGCCGTGCTTCATCTCCCCCGCCGAGTAGGCCTCGGTCGGGATGTACGAGATCTCCTTCAGCTTGAGCGCCCCTTCGAGCGCCACGGGCAGCCCGATGTGCCGGCCGAGGTAGAGGAAGAACGGCGACTCGTAGTAGCGGTGCGCGATCTCGTCGATCGGGTGGTCGGCTTCGAGAAAACCCTGGATCTTGCGCGGCAGCTTGTAGACGAAGTCGAGGATGAACTCGATCTCGCCCGGCGGCAGCGTGTCGCGCACCTGCGCGAGCTTCAGCGCCACCAGATAGAGGAGCGCGACCTGGGCGGTGAAGGTCTTCGAGGACGCGACGGCCATCTCGATCCCGGCCCGCGTGTACAGCACCGAGTCGACCTCGCGCGTGATCTGCGAGCCCATCATGTTGGTGACGGCGACGGTCTTCGCGCCCTTCTCCCGCGCCAGCTGCATGGCGGCGATCGTGTCCCGCGTCTCGCCGGACTGCGAGATGCCGATGACGAGCGCGTCCTCGCCGATCACCGGGTTGCGGTAGATCCACTCGCTCGCGATGTCGAACTCGACCGGCACGCGCGCCCACTCCTCGATGACGTACCGGCCGACGACGGCCGAGTGGTACGCCGTGCCGCAGGCCACCAGCACGATCCGGCGCAGGTCGCGGAGCTGCTCGTCGTTCATCCCGAGCCCCTCGAGCACGAGCGTCCCGTGTCGGACGCGGTCGCCGATCGTCTCCGCGACTGCCTCCGGCTGCTCGTAGATCTCCTTGAGCATGAAGGTCTCGTAGCCCGACTTCTCCGCCCGCTCGTCGTCCCAGTCGAGCTCGACGACCTCGTGGCTCACGACGCCGTCGGCGCCGAAGAAGGTCGCGCCCTCGGGGGTGATCGCGACGACCTCCCCGTTGTCCGGGAACTGCACGAGGCGCGTCTCGCGCAGGAAGGCGCCGGCGTTGGAGGCGAGAAAGGTCTCGCCGTGCCCCACGCCGACCACGAGCGGGCACTCCTGCCGCGCGCCGACGAGCAAGCCCGGGTGGTCGCGGTGGATGACGACGAAGGCGAAGTGGCCCTCGAGCTCGCCGCGCGTGCGGCGCACGGCCTCCACGAGATCGCCGTCGTAGTGACGCTCGACGAGGTGGGCGACGGTCTCGGCGTCGGTCTCGGACGTGAACTCGTGACCGTCCGCGCCGAGCTGTCCCTTGAGCTCGCGGTAGTTCTCGACGATCCCGTTGAGGACGATGGAGACGGCCTTCGGCTCGCAGCCGGCGAGCGGGTGCGCGTTCTGCTCCGTCACGCCGCCGTGCGTCGCCCAGCGCGTGTGGCCGAGGCCGGTCGTCGCACGCGAGGCGCCGCCAGTCCGCTCCTTCAGGTTCGCGAGGTTGCCGACCGCGCGCACGTACTCGAGCCCGTCGGCCTCCAGCAGCGCGAGGCCTGCCGAGTCGTAGCCCCGGTACTCGAGGCGCTCGAGGCCCTGGACGAGGAGCGGCTTGCACTCCCGCGAGCCGACATATCCGATGATTCCGCACATGGATTCGCCTCAGTTTCGGTCAGACGAGCAGCTTGCGCCAGCCCAGAAACACCGAAGAGCCCGGCGGGGCTCCTCCGTCGGAGCTAGCCGAGCTCTTCCGCTACGAGCCGCGCGATCCTAGCACAGATATCCGCTGCTTCCTGGGCGTTTTCCGCCTCCGCGAGGACGCGGACGACGGGCTCCGTGCCCGAGGGCCGGACGAGGACGCGACCGCGGTCGCCGAGGTCGCGGCTGAGGCGAGCTGCCTCGTCGAGGATCGACTTCGGCACGTCGTGCCTGCGCACGCGGACGTTCTCCTTCGCCTGTGGGTAGCGCGACAGGGTGCCCGCCGCCTCGCTCAGGGCCCTGCCGCGCAGCGCGCCGCAGAGGAGCAGCGCAGCAGCCAGTCCGTCGCCGGTGACGTGGTCGCGGAGCCAGATGATGTGGCCGGACTGCTCGCCGCCGAGCACTCCGCCCAGATCCCGCAGCGCCTCGAGCACGTAGCGGTCCCCGACGGGCGTGGTCACGACGCGGATGCCGTGCTCGTCCATCAGGCGGTTGAAGCCCATGTTCGTCATCTGGGTCACGGCGACGAGGTCGACGTCGAGGGCGGGCGCGAGGATCGCGAGGATCTGGTCGCCGTCCACCGGCTCGCCCCGCTCGTCGACGGCGAGGAGGCGATCGCCGTCCCCGTCGAAGGCGAGGCCGAGGTCGAGCGATCTCTCCGGCACGACGCGCGAGAGGAGGGTGAGGTCGGTCGCCCCGCAGCCGACGTTGATGTTCGTGCCGTCGGGCTCGTTGCCGACCGCCGTCACGTCCGCCCCCAGCCGCTCGAGCACGCGCGGCGCGAGCTCGGTCATCGCCCCGTTCGCGCACTCGACTGCAACGCGCAGCCCCGAGAGGTCGGAGCCGAAGTGCTCCACTACGTGGGCCACGTAACGCTCGCCCGCGTCGGCGACGTGCTCGATCGAGCCGCCACCTCGGCCATCCGCCTCGAGGAGGCGCTCGATCTCCTCCTCCTCCGCGTCCGTCAGCTTCCGCCCGCCCCGGTCGAAGAGCTTCACGCCGTTGTACTCGGGCGGGTTGTGCGAGGCCGAGACCACGGCCGCCAGGTCGTCGGCGAGGAGCGCGACCGCGGGCGTCGGCAGCACCCCCGCGAGCAGGGCCGTGCCCCCTCCGGCGACGATTCCGCGCGCGAGCGCCGCCTCGAGCTCCGGCCCCGAGCCGCGTGTGTCGCGGCCGACGAGCAGGCTTCCACCCTCCGCCCACAGCGTCGCCGCCTTGCCCAGGCGCTCGACGAGGTCGGGAGTCAGACTCTCCCCGTAGACGCCTCGAACGCCGTCGGTTCCGAAGTACCGCCGTGCCACGGCGGGCGAACCTACCTCTTGCTGAACTGCGGAGCTTTGCGCGCCTTGTGCAGGCCGGCCTTCTTGCGCTCGACGATGCGGGCGTCGCGGGTCAGGAAGCCCTGCCGCTTGAGCGGGACGCGCAGCTCCGGATCCGCCTCCACGAGCGCACGGGCGACGCCGTGCCGCACGGCCCCGGCCTGCCCGGAGATGCCGCCTCCGTGCACGCGCACGCGCAGGTCGTAGGAGCCCGCCGCCTCGGCCACCTCGAGCGGCGCGAGCACCATCCGCCGATGCCCGGGCCGGGAGAAGTACTCCTCGAGGGTCTTGCCGTTGATCCAGGTCTTGCCGTCGCCCGGCCGCAGGATCACGCGCGCCACGGACGTCTTCCGCTTCCCCGTGCCGAGGTACTGCGCGATCTCGGTCACGTACGCGTCATCTCCCTCGGCGACTGGGCGCCGTGCGGGTGGTCGGGGCCGGCGTAGATCTTCAGCTTGCGGAGCTGCGCGGCGGCGAGCTTGTTCTTGGGGAGCATCCCCTTGACCGCCTTGCGCAGCACCTCCGTCGGCCGGCGCTCGAGCTGCTCGCGCAGGGTGCGCGAGCGGAGTCCGCCCGGGTAGCCGGAGTGCCGGTAGTAGAGCTTCGAGTCGAGCTTCGACCCCGTCACCGCGATCTTCTCGGCGTTGACGACGACGACGAAGTCGCCGGTGTCGACATGCGGGGTGTACTGCGGCTTGCCCTTCCCGCGCAGCGTGTCCGCGATGCGGGTCGCCAGTCGGCCGAGCGTCTGCCCCTCGGCGTCCACGAGGAGCCACTCGCGCTCGATCTCACCGGGCTTTGCCGTATAGGTCTTCATCTCAGACAAAAGGGCGGACTCACCGTCCGCCGGCGGCCGATTCTAGCAACTGGTGCCTAGACGTTCGGGTGGGAAGGTCTCTACCCGGCAGCAGTTGACCGACTCCGTCGGCCCGCTGAACATCCGTCTACTAGCGGTGCGGAGGGCGCCGCCCTGCGGCAATCAAGGGGAAGGGGTTATGGATTCAGGGGCTCGCGGTCGGCGACAGCGTCGGCGACTGTTCAAACTCTCGTTCTTCGTCGTCGCCTGCTTCGCTGCCGGGCTGATCGCTGCCGGGGCAATGGCCGGGGCTGGACCGCTTTCGGCCCTTTCGTCGCTTTCCTCATCGGACACGACAGCGGCGGATACGACGTCCGACACTGCCACGACGAACACGACGTCGACATCCAGTGACACCGCGTCGACAGATACGACGTCCACGGACACGATCTCTACCGACACCACCCCGACCGAGGTCACCGATACGACGCCTGTGCAGCCCTTGGGCCCCCCGACGATCGCGAGCGACCAGGCGGATTACGGACCTGGATCGACCGTTACCCTCACCGGCTCGAACTGGGCGCCGGGCGAAGCCGTTCACATCTTCGTGAACGACGACCTCGGGAAGACGTGGAGCTACAGCGCAGACGTAGCCGCCGATACGGATGGCGGCTTCACGCAACAGTTCCAGCTCCCGAACACTTTCGTAGCGAACTACTCCGTAACCGCGACGGGCGCAGTGTCGGGGCCAGCCACAACCTCGTTTACCGACGCTTCGTTGAAGGTCTACCCAGCGCCACCCGGATCTGGCGTGTCTTTCACCCTCACGTATCAGGGCTTCACCAACAGCGGATGCACGACCGGAGCTGGGTCGACGGCCACCATGCCCGTGTCGAACGACACGGGCGGTGACAACGTCCAGACCGGCGGTTCTGGCGTCCTCAGCGGAAAGACCTTCGTCAAGTTCACTGCGCCGGCTACGGCGACGACCCCATCTGGATGGACCTTCAAGAACTGGTCGTCCCACTCCGGCAGCGACAATTCGATTGCAACGACGACGAACGCGAGCGTCTGCGTCCGCGTCCCCACTGGCGGCAGCAACGACGCGTATGACGCCGCGTACCAAGCTCCCGTCGGAAATCATGCGCCAGCAGTAGCCGCCAACAACGCCGTCGTTTCGGCGAGCGAGGGGTCGAACGCTACGAACTCAGGCACGTGGAGCGACGCCGATTCAGGCGACACCGTGACACTGTCGGCGTCGGTCGGATCGGTTACGAAATCCGGCACGAATGCCTCAGGCACGTGGTCGTGGAGCCTCCCCACCACGGACGGCCCCGTCGGACCGACGAACGTGACCATCACCGCCAACGACGGCCACACGACCTCCTCGACGACTTTCGCCTACTCGGTCACGAACGTTGCGCCCACCGTGACCGCGCCCGCGAATCAGACGGCGAATGTCGCGCTTTCGCAGTCTTTCAACCTCGGCTCCTTCGCGGATCCTGGGGTCGACAGCCCGTGGGCCGCCGACGTTGATTGGGGCGACTCGAGCGCGCATACGACGTTCAACGCCTCAACGACGGGCTCGCTGGGGTCCAGCTCCCACACCTACTCCTCGGCGGGCTCGAAGACTGTCACGGTCAAGGTCACCGACAAAGACGGCGCGTCTGATTCGAAGACCTTCGGCGTGACGGTCACCAAACAAGACCAGAGCATCACGTTCGCTCCGCTTGCTGCCAGGACGTACGGCGACGCCGACTTCTCCGTGAGCGCGACCGCCTCGTCCGGCCTGCCAGTGAGTTTCGCGGCGTCAGGAAACTGCACGGTCTCGGGTTCGACTGTGCACATCACCACGGCAGGGAACTGCATTATCACCGCCTCGCAGCCGGGTAACGCGACGTACAAGGCAGCTTCTGACGTCCTTCGCCCGTTCTCGATCGCGGCCAAGGACGTCAACGCCAAGATCACCGCCGCCGACAAGACCTACGACGGCAACACCGATGCCGCCTACAGCTGCGCGGTCGTCGGCAAGGTGGGCACGGACGCCGTCACCTGCGACGGCACCCACCCGGCGGT
>JBKPTS010000033.1:0-6473 GCA_046735575.1 Actinomycetota bacterium | reverse complement strand
GCGCCGTGATCCCCTCGTCGGCGAGCAGCTCCGCCGCGGCGAGCGCCTCGTGGACGGTGATCCCCGCTCCCACGAGCGTGACGTCGTCCTCGTCGGAGGAGCGCAGGACTCGGCTGCCGCCGATCTCGAAGTCCTCGTCGGGCCCATAGATGACGGGGGTGTCCGGCCGGAGCGTCCTGATGTACGAGATGCCCTCGAGATCGGCCATGGCCGCCACGAGCTTCGCGGTCTGGTTCCCGTCGCACGGGTGCAGGACGGTGCTGCCGTGCACCGCCCGGAAGGCGGCGAGGTCCTCGAGCGCCATCTGCGACGGGCCGTCCTCGCCGATCGAGACGCCGGCGTGGGAGCCCGACAGCGAGAACGTCGCTCGGCTGATGGCCGCCATGCGGACGAAGTCGTAGGCGCGGGAGAAGAAGGCGGCGAACGTGGAGGCGAACGGCCTCCAGCCGCGCACCTGCAGCCCGACGGCCGCGGCCAGCAGCTGCTGCTCCGCGATGTACATCTCGAAGTAGCGCTCGGGGTGGGCCTTGCCGAAGATGTCCGCGAAGGTCGAGTTCGAGACCTCGCCGTCGAGCGCGACGACGTCCCCGCGGGCGGCCCCGAGGGCGGAGAGCGCCTCCCCGTAGGCCTTGCGGGTGGCGATCTCGTCTCCGAGCTCGTAGCGCGGGAGCTTGAGGCTGCCGGATTCGAACTCGTGAGGCGTCCCGGCCTCCGGCTTCGCGATCTCGAGCGGGAGGTGGCGCTCGCCGCCGAGCTCGGCGATCGCCGCTTCCGGGTCCTCGAGCGGCTTGCCGTGGAACCCGTTCTGGTTCTCGACCGCCTTGACGCCCTTGCCCTTGATCGTGCGCGCGATGACGACCGTCGGCCGCCCCTTCGTCGCGATCGCCTCCGCGTAAGCGCGGTCGATCTCCTCCACGTCGTGGCCGTCGATCTCGATCGCGTGCCAGCCGAACGACCGGGCGCGGTCGGCGTAGACGTCGAGGTTCCAGCCGGTCATGGTCTCGCCCCGCTGGCCGAGCCGGTTGACGTCGAAGATCGCGGTCAGGTTGTCGAGCTCGTAGTGACCCGCGTGCTCGAACGCCTCCCACATCGAGCCCTCCGCGGTCTCGCTGTCGCCGCAGAGCACCCAGGTCCGGTACGGGAGCCGGTCGAGGTACTTGCCCGCGATCGCGATGCCGACGCCGATCGGCAGTCCCTGGCCGAGCGAGCCGGTGGCGACGTCGACCCAGGGAACGACCGGCACGGGATGCCCCTCGAGGCGGCTTCCGAACGTGCGGTACGTCAGGAACTCCTCGTCCGTGATGGCGTCCGCGGCGCGGTAGATCGAGTAGAGCAGCGGCGTGGCGTGGCCCTTGGAGAAGACGAGCCGGTCGTTCGTCGCCAGCTTCGGCTCCGAGAAGTCGTAGCGGAGGTACTTGTCTACGAGGACGGCCATGAGATCGGCCGCCGACATCGCCGACGTCGGATGGCCCGACTTCGCGGCGGCGCTGCAGCGCACGGAGTCGACGCGCAGCTGCTGTCCGAGCTCGCGCCAGCGCTCGAAATCTGTCACGCCGGCCATTCTGTCGGTTTTCCCCCGCGTGCCGCGCGGTAACGTTGCCGTATGGCCAAGAGCAGACTTCATCAGCTGTCCGTTCAGGGACAGTCCGTGTGGATCGACTCCCTGTCGCGCGAGATGCTCGAGACGGGCGAGCTCGAGCGCCTGATGCGCGAGGACGCCGTCGTCGGCGTCACCTCGAACCCGACGATCTTCGAGAAGGCGCTCTCGAGCGGGGGCTGGTACGACGACCAGCTGCGCGACGTCCTCGAGCACGAGGACGACCCCAAGGAGGTCTTCATCGCGCTCGCGACCGAGGACATCCGCGACGCCTGTGACCTCATGCGGCCGGTCTGGGAGCGGAGCGCCGGCCTCGACGGCCGCGTCTCGATCGAGGTCGACCCCGACCTCGCCTTCGACCGGGACGCGACGTACGACGAGGCGATCCGCCTGCACGAGCTCGTCGACCGTCCGAACGCGTACGTGAAGATCCCGGGCACCGTGCCGGGACTGGGCGCGATCGAGGACTGCATCGCGGCCGGGCGCTCGATCAACGTCACGCTCATCTTCGGGCTCGAGCGCTACGAGGCGGTCGCCGAGGCGTACGTCCGCGGGCTCGAGCGGCTCCTCGAATCCGGCGGCGACCTCTCCCGGACGATCTCGGTGGCGAGCTTCTTCGTCTCCCGCGTGGACACGGAGGCCGATCGCAGGCTCGAGGAGATCGGGCGGACCGACCTCCAGGGCAGGCTCGCGATCGCGAACGCGAAGCTCGCGTACCAGCGCTACCTGCGGATCTTTTCCGGGGAGCGCTGGGAGCGGCTGGCGTCGGCCGGAGCTCGGCCGCAGCGCTGCCTCTGGGCGTCGACCTCGACGAAGAACCCGGCGTACAGCGACGTCATGTACGTCGACGGTCTCATCGGGCCCGACACCGTGAACACGATGCCGCTCGAGACGATCGAGGCGTTCCAAGACCACGGCGTGATCGAGGAGACGCTGACGCAGGGGGTCGACGAGGCGAAGGCGCTCTTCGACGAGCTCGAGAAGGCCGGCGTCGACTACGGCGACGTCGTCGCGACGCTCGAGCGCGAGGGCGTGGAGAAGTTCGCCGAGTCGTTTGCGCACGTCCGCTCGGGCATCGCCGCGCGCTCGAAGGCACTCGCATAGGGCGCGGGAAGCCGCGGCCGGAGCCGCGGCTTCCCTCCCGGAGAGGTGTGTGCGTTCGCCCTCAGTGGCTCATCGTCCCCGAGACGTTCCCGACGTTCAGCAGGCCGACCTGGCCCTGGTCCACGGCCGCGAACGCGTGGGAGACGAACGGGTACAGCCCCGGCTGCGCGATCTTCACGTCGAACACTCCTCCGCCGCCCGCCGGCACCGTGACCGTCTGCACGTCGTGCAGCGCGTGGGAGGGCGTCATGTCGCCGAACACGTAGGCCCGGTTGAGGATCGTCCCGACGATGTGGAAGTCGGTGTCGAGCGACGGGCCGGCGTCGACGACCCAGAAGCGCACGAGGTCGCCCGGCTTCGCGGTCAGCGCGTGCTTCACGTACTGGCCCGCGTAGCCGTTGAAGGTCATCCAGTCGGGCTGGCGCGCGTGCGCCTTCGCCATGTCGAAGGCCGCGGGCCGGTCCAGCCCGTCCGAGGCGAGGTACCACTCGCTCGCGACGAGCACGTAGTTCTCGTCGGCCTTCGGAAGGACGCCTGCGGGCGGCTCGACCACGATCGCGCCGTACATCCCGTTCGCGATGTGCATGAGGACGGGCTTCGTCCCGCAGTGGTACATGAAGACGCCGGGATCGTTCGCGCGGAACGTGTAGCTGACCGACTGGCCCGGCGCGACGTCGGTGAACGCCTTGTCCGGGGCGATGCGGGCTGCGTGGAAGTCGATCGAGTGCGGGATC
The DNA here is from genome assembly GCA_046735575.1 of Actinomycetota bacterium. Taxonomy (GTDB): domain Bacteria; phylum Actinomycetota; class Thermoleophilia; order Gaiellales; family Gaiellaceae; genus GMQP-bins7. Next base: position 3,038 of record JBKPTS010000033.1, on the reverse strand, counting down.
GCGCCGTTGTTGGTCAGGGTGACCCTTACGAGCTGTCCCTGGCGCACGTGGATCACGGGGCCCGGGGCGCCGCCCGCCCAGGCCCAGGCCGAGTACTTCACGCCCGGCGCGATCTGGATCGTGAGATCGGTCAGCTTCAGGTTGACGGCGGCAACCGACCCTGCCGGCGCGGCCGGCAGGACCGCCGGATACGGCGGGTGCGCGGCTGCGAGCTCGTCGGCATTCGCGGGGGCGGCGCCGGCGTAGCTCGTCAGGGTCCCCGCGCCCGTCGTCGCACCCATGTCCATGCCGGGCATCGAGGTCGCGGCCGAGGCCGCCTTGTCGGCGTCGGTGCGAGCCTTGTGCGCGTCGACCCACATGAGCAGCGCGAAGAAGCCGAGAACCGCGACCAGGATCCCGAGGAGGACCGCCACGGCCCAGGCGAGCCCGGCTCCCTCGTTCGTCTGCCTCGGCGCATAGGTGCTGCTCATCCCTGGTCTCCTTCCTCGACTCTCTCGATTGCCCGTCTCTGCGACGAGACTAGGTGGGCCCCGCGCGCGCGGAATCCGTGATTTCTACTACTGTGCTCGTGGAAATGGGCCGAGGCTCGAGCGGGGAGCGACAGCGGGACGCGATCGTGGCCGCGCTACGCGACACGTCGGACGGGCTCGATACCGAGGCGATCGCGCAGCGCGTCGGGCTGCATCCGAACACCGTGCGCTGGCACCTGGGCCGGCTCGCGGACGACGGCGTCGTCCGCTCCGCTCCCGAGCGCCGGCGCTCACGCGGCCGGCCGAGCATCGTCCACCGGCTGACGCCGGAGGGGATCGTCCGCGGACGGGACGAGTACCGGCTGCTCGCGACGATGCTGACCGAGGCGCTCGCGGAGGATCCCGACGGCCCGCGCCGTGCGTACGCGACCGGCCGGGAGTGGGGCCGGCACCTGGCGGCGGCCGAGCCCGGCGTGGACGCCGCGGCGCTCCTCGACCGCCAGGGCTTCGCCGCGGAGCAGGTCGGCGAGCGGATCGAGATGCGCCGGTGCCCGTTCTACGCGCTCGCGGAGGCGAGCCCGCACGTCGTCTGCACCCTGCACCACGGGATCGTCGACGGCGCCCTCGAGGAGATGGGCTCGGCGCAGCGCGTCGAGCGGCTCGATCCCTTCGTCGAGCCGACCCTCTGCATCGCGCACCTCCACCCGTGACGTCGCTCGGCCGACGGAGACGCCTTGGCCGGAGAACTACCGATCCCCCGGCCGATCCGCACTTCGCGTTGTCCCGCGCTTTACGTTCGCCCCGGTATCACGTGGGCATGACCGAAAGCAGACCCATCTCTCGACGGAGCGCCACGGCGCTCGCGGCCGCGCTCAGCGCGACCGTCGTCGCGGCCATCGCCGCCTTCGGCGGCATCCAGCACTGGCAGGCGCAGGCTCAGGTCTCGCCCGCGCCGATCTCGCAGGGCGCGCCGGCGACGTCGGCCCCGCAGGGAGCCGAGGAAGACGACTGATGCGCCGCGTCTGGGCCTCCATCCTCGCCGTCTGGTCGACGCTCGCGATCGTCGCCGTGCTCGCCTGGTCGCACGCCCCTGCCGCGACCCCGTCGCCGGCTTCGCCCGTGACGGTCCTGCTCCAGGGAAGGAACGGCAAGAGCCACCTGGCGAAGGTCTTCGTGCTGCCCTCGACGGCGACCGCACACACGGCGACGCACTCGTCGCCGGTCCGCTAGGAGCGCCGTGGGCGCCGTGCCTATCGCCTGGCTGGTGGCGCGCGCCGCCGGCCTCGCGGCGTTCGGGTTCCTGACCCTCTCCACGTGGCTCGGCCTGGGGATGAGCACGAGGCTGCTCGGCCCGCGCCGCCAGAAGGCGCTCCTCGCCTGGCACCGGACGCTCGTCTGGACGGGCCTCTCGCTCGTCGGCCTGCATGTCGTCGCGCTCCTCCTCGACCCGACACTCCACTTCGGCCTCGGCGCGGTCCTGGTGCCGTTCGGGGCGCCGTGGCATCCGGGTGCCGTCGCTGCGGGAGTCGTGGCAGGCTGGCTGACCCTGACGCTCGCGGTCTCGTTCAGGCTCCGGAAGTGGATCGGCCAGCGAGGCTGGCGCAGGCTGCACTATGCGAGCTTCGGGGCCTTCGCGCTCTCCCTCGGCCACGCCCTGAGGGTCGGTACCGACCTGCACGGGCTCGGAGGCCCTGCGCTCGCGGCGCTCGCTCTCGGGCCGACGCTCTTCCTCGTCTTCCTGCGCATCCTCGCGCCCTCGCCGAAGCAGGAGGCGCCGACCCCCAGGAGCTACGTCTCACGGGACGGCGCCGCACCGGCCGCAGCCTTGCCGTCCACCGGATAGCGGACGGTCGCGTCCACGCCTCCCGACGCCGCCTCGCGCAGCTCGATCCGCCCGCCGTCGAGCTCGACGAGGCGCTTCGCGATCGCGAGCCCGAGGCCGGACCCGGGCTTGCTCCCGGCGCGCCAGAAGCGGTCGAACGCCCGCACGCGCTGGTCCCGGGTCAGGCCCGGGCCCTCGTCCACGACGTGCAGCTCCCCGGCGGTCGTGACGACCTCGATGCGGGCGCCCGCAGGAGAGGCGTCGACCGCGTTCGCGAGCAGGTTGTCGAGTACCTGCTCGACCCGGGCTGCACCTGCTCGCACCCCTCCACCGTCGGCTTGCGTGGCGAGCACCACTCCCCGCTCGTCAGCGAGCGGGCGCCACATCTCGACCCGCCGCTCGACGAGTCGAGCCAGGTCGAGGTCGGTTCGTGATTCGGCCTGCGCCTCCGCCCGCGCGAGCGCGAGGAGCTCGTCCACGAGCGCGGAGAGCCGCTCGACCTCGTCGAGAGCGGCCGCGACGTCGCGGTTCTCGAGACGGAGGCGGAGCGCGGTCAGCGGCGTGCGCAGCTCGTGCGACGCGTCCCCCACGAACTGCTCCTGCGCGCGCAGCAGCGACACCAGCCGCTCGGTCGACTCGTTGAGCTGGCGGGCGAGGCGGCGCACCTCGGGCGGGCCGGCGTCCTCGCGCGCGCGGGCGGCGAGGTCTCCGGCCGCGACGCTCTCCGCAGTCGAGCCGAGGTCGCG
>JBKPTS010000032.1:0-14168 GCA_046735575.1 Actinomycetota bacterium | reverse complement strand
TGACCGGCCCGACACCCGGAAGAGCGTCAAGCTGCTCGAGGGTCGCCGTGGACAGGCTCACCTTCGCGCCCACTGCCGTCGCGCCCGAGGACGCGACTGCGCCTGCCGAACCGGCCGCGGGCGCACCGCCGCCGGCAGCGGCGAGGCGCGACGGCACGAGCACCTGGGTCCCGTCGACGAGCGGCGCGGCAAGGTTGATCGCCGCGAGGTCGGCCTTCCGCGTCGCGCCTCCGGCGCGGGCGACTGCGTCGGCGACCCGCTGCCCGTCGTGCAGGTCGTAGAGGCCGGGGCGGCGCACGGCGCCCACGACGTGCACGACCAGCTTGCTCGGGATCGCCGCGGCGCCAGGAGAACCGACCCCGGGCGAACCAGGCTCTGTGCCGGTCGCGGAACCCGCCAAGCCCTCCGGAGATCCGAGCGCCGCAGTGACGTCCGGTGCGCTCGCGGTCCCGGTCTTCGCCAGCCGATTCCCGGCGAGGGCGAACACCCCGAGCAGCAGGCAGCCGACCACGAGGAGCGTCGAGCGGGAGGCGTTGACGGGCACGAGACGATGCTGCCGGGAGGACGTCGACGCGTGGGACACGTCTTCGTGACGAATCGGTGTCAGCACGGCCCGCGACACCGGCGGACCGGAATCGCGGCTCGCTACGTCACGAAGTTGACGAGCTTCCCGGGCACCACGATCGTGCGCGACACCTCGGTCCCGTCCAGGTACGCCTGCACCCGGCTCGACGCGCGCGCCAGCGCCACGAGCTCGTCGTGGGGCATGCCCGGGGCGACCTGCAGGCGGTCGCGGATCCGCCCGTCCACCTGCACCACGACCTCGACGGTCTCGAGCTCGAGAAGCGTCGGGTCTGCGACGGGCCACGGGGCCTCCCACAGCCGCTCGTGGCCCAGCCGCTCCCACAGCTCCTCGGCGACGTGCGGAGCGTACGGCTGGATCAGAGAGACCGCCGTCTCCGCGGCGAAGCGCGAGTCGCCGCCGGCACGGTCGCGGGAGAGCTCGTTCACGAGCTCCATGACTGCCGCGATCGCCGTGTTGAACGCGTAGCGGCGGCCGATGTCGTCCGTCACCTTCGCGATCGTCGCGTGGGCCTTCCGCGCCAGCGCCCCGCCCTCCGAACGGTCTGCCGGAGCCTGCTCGGCGACGTCGGTGACCACCCGCCAGAGCCTCCGGACGAAGCGCTCCATGGCCTGCACGCTCGTCTCCGTCCACTCCATGTCCTCGTTCGCCGGGCCGAGGAAGAGGATGTTCAGTCGGCAGGCATCGGCTCCGTAGCGGTCGACGAAATCGTCCGGCCCCACGACGTTCCCGGCGCGCTTCGACATCTTCGTCTTGCCCAGGGTGACCCAGCCGTTCGAGAAGAAGCGCGCGAACGGCTCCCGGAAGCCGACCAGGCCGAGCTCGTTCAGGACCTTGACCCAGAAGCGCGCGTAGATCATGTGCACCGTGGCGTGGTCGACCCCGCCGATGTACAGGTCGATCGGGTTCCAGTAGTCGACGACGTCGCGCCCGAACGGAGCCTCGTCGTTTCGCGGGTCGCAGTAGCGGAGGAAGTACCAGGACGAGTCGACGAACGTGTCCATCGTCTCGGTCTCGCGCTTCGCGGGACGCTCGCAGCGGGCGCACGGGACGTCGACCCACTCCTCAGCCTGCGCGAGCGGCGGGCGGCCCTTCGGCTTGTAGTCCTCGATCTCCGGGAGCAAGACCGGGAGATCCTCCTCGGGCACCGGGACGATGCCGCAGTCGTCGCAGTAGACGACCGGGATCGGGCAGCCCCAGTAGCGCTGCCTCGAGAACCCCCAGTCGCGAAGCCGGTAGTTGACCGCGAAGCGGCCTCGCCCCTCCGACGCGAGCCTCTCGACGATCCGTCGGCCGCCCTCCGGAGCGGGCAGGCCGTCGTGCTCGCCGGAATTCACGATGACTTCGCCCTCCGTGTGCTCGACGTAGGGCTCGCTCTCGTCCACCTCGCGGGCCGCCGGCCGCACGACCTGCCTGATCGGAAGGTCGAACGTCTTCGCGAACTCGAAGTCGCGCTCGTCGTGGGCGGGGACGGCCATGATCGCGCCGGTGCCGTAGTCCGTCAGCACGTAGTCGGCGACGTACACGGGAAGCCACTCGTCGTTCACCGGGTTGACGGCGTGGAGGCCCGTGAAGACGCCTGTCTTCTCGGTAGCGGCGGCGCGCTCGACGGTCTTCTTCGCGCCGGCGCGGCGCACGTACTCCTGGACCTGCTCGGACGGGATACGCGCGACCAGCTCGTGCTCGGGAGCGAGGACGAAGAAGGTCGCGCCGTAGAGCGTGTCGGGGCGCGTCGTGAAGACGGGCACGTCCAGGTCGAGCTCCTCGATCCGGAAGAGGATCTCGGCGCCCTCGGAGCGCCCGATCCAGTTCCGCTGGCGGTTCTTGATCGACTCGGGCCAGTCGACCGTCTCGAGGTCGTCCAGGAGCGCCTGCGCATAGTCGCTGATGCGGAAGAACCACTGCTCCATGAGGCGCGACTCGACGAGGTTGCCGCAGCGCTCGCAGCGGCCGTCGCGCACCTGCTCGTTCGCCAGCACGGTCTGGTCGTAGGGGCACCACTTCACGGGCGCGGCCTTCCGGTACGCGAGCCCGCGCTCGTAGAACTTCAGGAACTGCCACTGCTGCCAGCCGTAGTACTCCGGCTCGTGCGTCGAGACGACCCGATCCCAGTCGATCGCCCAGCCGATCCGGCGCATCGAGTGCCTGATGACGGCGATGTTCCGCTCCACGGTCTCGCGTGGATGGAGGCCCTCCTTGATCGCGGTGTTCTCGGCCGGCAGCCCGAAGGAGTCGAAGCCCTGCGGATGGAGGACGCGCTTGCCGTTTCGCCGGCGGAAGTGCGTCACGACGTCCCCGATCGTGTACACGAGCATGTGCCCCATGTGCAGCGAGCCGGAGGGGTACGGGAGCATCTCGAGCACGTAGGACTTGGGCGCGGTGTCGCGCTCGTCCGGCGTCGGATTCGGGATCTCGAAGGCGCGCTCGTTGGCCCAGACCCGCTGCCACTTCGACTCGACCGCCTGTGGGTCGTACTCGTTCATCGTGTCGCTCGATTCGTCTCCAGGAACGAAAAAGCCTCTCGTCCGAGAGGCTTCAGGGGAACGGGCGCGGCCCCGGCCGCGTTCGCTCCCTGGCCTACGTAAGGCGCCGCTTCATCCGCGGTTCAGGGTACCAGGCAGACTCCGTGGATGCTCGCGCTCTTCCCCGGCTCGGCGCGGATCGAAGGGGGCGAGCTGACCCTCGGCGGCGTGCGCGCGAGCGAGCTCGTGGGGCGGTTCGGAACACCGCTCGTCGTGTACTGCGAGGAGACCCTCCGCGGGCAAGCGAGGGCGCTGCGTGCGGCCGTGGGGGAGGACGGCCGCGTCTTCTACGGGACGAAGGCGTTTCCGAACGTCGCGCTGCTCCGCCTCTTCCACGAGGAGGGAATCGGCGCGGACGTCGCGACCGAGGGCGAGCTCGCGTTCGCTGGTCGGGCCGGACTCCCGGCGTCCGAACTGGTCGTGCACGGGAACAACAAGGACGAGGGCTTCCTCCGACGAGCGGCGGAGCTCGGCGCGCCCGTGGTGCTCGATGCCGCCGACGAGCCGGAGCTCGCCGCGGCCGCCGGGGTCGAGCGGGCCCTCGTCCGCGTCACGCTCGGCGTGGACGCGGACACGCACGAGGCCGTCGTCACCGGGCACCACGGTTCGAAGTTCGGGCTGCCCCCGGGGCAGGCGCAGCTCGCGCTGTCGGACGCCCTCGAGCGCGGCCTCGACGTTCTCGGGGTGCACGTGCACGTCGGCTCGCAGCTTCCCGACTTCACCGCCCAGGAGGAGACGATCCAGCGGCTCGCCTCGTTCGCCGCGTCGGCCCGCGACGGCCTCGGCTGGGAGGCGCGGGTGGCCGACCTGGGCGGCGGCTTCGGCATCCGGCACCATCCGGAGGACGAGGTTCCCGACGCGACGTCGCTCGCGGCCGCCGCCGCCTCCACGGCGCGCTCCGCGTTCGCCGACCGGGGCCTGCGTCCGCCCGAGATCTGGCTCGAGCCGGGGCGCTCGCTCGTCGGGCGGGCGGGCGTGACCCTCTACCGCGTGGGAGCGGTGAAGCGGCTACCCGGGCGAGCCTGGGCGGCAGTCGACGGCGGCATGTCCGACAACCCGCGGCCGCAGCTCTACGACGCGCGCTACACGGCGCTCTCGGCAGCGCGTGCGGACGAGGAGCCGGAGGAGGAGGTGAGCGTCGCGGGCATGCACTGCGAGTCGGGCGACGTGCTCATCGACGACGTACGGCTCCCGGCGCCGCGCCGCGGCGATCTCCTCGCCGTTCCGGCAACCGGGGCGTACACGCTGGCGATGAGCTCGAACTACAACGGCGTCCCGCGGCCCGCCGCCGTGCTCGTGCGGGACGGCGAGGCGCGGCTCGTCCGCCGGCGCGAGACGAGCGACGACCTGCTCGCGCTCGAGGTCGACCCTCAGGGTCGCGAGCGCGGGTCCCAGCCGATCTCGACGACATAGCCGTCGGGGTCGCGGAGCTTCACGCTCACGTAGTCGGGCTCGTCCCACCAGCCGACGATCTCGACCCCGTCGGCTGCAACACGGTCGCGGAACGCACGCACGTCCTCGGGGCTCCCGGCGCCCCACCCGAAGTGGAAGAAGGGCGGGAGCACCACCGGGCCCTCGACCTGGCCGATCGCGAGCGAGAAGCCGGAGGCGTCGTGGAGGATGCGCACCCCGTCCTCGCGCGGCTCGGGCTCGGGCACGAGCCCGAAGTAGCGCTCGTAGAAGCCGATCGAGCGCGCCTGATCCGACACGGCCAGCGCGAGGTGATCCATCAGCAGGCCCGCACCCCCGCGAGGCCCGGGCGCACGAGCCGGGGCGGCGCGACGAGGCTCGCGTCCCTGACCGGTGGGTTGAGCGGCTCCGCCAGCGGCGGGGCGCCGAAGGACGCCCGTACCCGCTCCTCCGGCGGCTCTCCGTACAACGTCGTCCGCTGGCGCGGGATCCGCCCGGTGGAGCGGATCAGGGCCTCCATCCGCTCCGGCGGCAGCTCCTGCCCGAACGACGCGCCCGCGGAGCGGGAGATCGACTCGTTCATGAGCGTCCCGCCCAGGTCGTTCACGCCGGCCGCGAGCGCCTCCCGCGTGCCCTCCGGGCCGAGCTTCACCCAGGATGCCTGGATGTTCGTGATCCAGGGGTGCAGCGCGAGGCGCGCAACCGCGTGCACGAGCAGCGCCTCCCGGAAGGTCGGGCCGCGGCGGGCGAGCCCCTTCACGTACATCGGCGCCTCCATCGGCACGAACGGGAGCGGGACGAACTCGGTGAAGCCGCCGCTGCGACGCTGCTGCCCACGCGCGCGGAGGAGGTGCCGCGCCCAACTGCGCGGCGAGTCCGCGTGGCCGAACATGAGCGTCACGTTCGAGCGCAGCCCGACCCGGTGCGCCGTGTCGTGCACCTGGAGCCACTGCGCCGTCGTGACCTTGTCGGGGCAGATGATCCGGCGTACCTCGTCGTCGAGCACCTCCGCCGCGGTGCCCGGGAGCGAGCCGAGGCCGAGGTCGCGCAGGCGCGTCAGGTAGCCCTCGAGGGACAGCCCGAGCGTCGCCGCGCCCTGCCAGACCTCGAGCGCGGAGAAGGCGTGCACGTGGATCGCGGGCACCGCCTCCTTGATCGCTCGCACGACGTCGGCGTAGTAGTCCCCCGTGAAGGCGGGGTGGATGCCGCCCTGCAGGCAGACCTCCGTGGCGCCGCGCTCCCACGCCTCTCGCGTGCGGCGGGCGATCTCCTCGCGGGGGACGAGGTAGGGAGCTCCGCGCAGGTTGGCCGCGAGCTTCCCCTTGGAGAACGCACAGAAGCCGCAGCGGAAGTAGCAGACGTTCGTGTACTGGACGTTCCGCGTGACGACGTAGGTGACCCCGTCGCCGCAGACCTCCCGCCGCAGCCGGTCCGCGGCCGAGAGCACCCGTTGCGCCTCCTGCCCCCTCGACGACAGGAGACGCGTCAGCTCTTCCTCCCCGAGCTCGTCGCCAGCCAGCTCGAGCGGAGGCGCGTCCCGGTGCACGATGAAGGGAGGTGGCCCCGGCTCGCCGGGCGCCCAGGAGTCGTCGCGGGCGTGGCAGGTCGCGTCGGCCGCCCGCCTGACGTGGGGTGCAACCACCGGATCGCACCAGCGCTCGGGGTCGCCTGCGTACTCGGGGTACAGCGCCAGCCGCGGCGCGAGCTCGTGGCCGCGGCGGCGTGTCGCCTCGGCCAGGCGCTCGAGCTCGGGCCAGGGTGCTTCCGGGTTCACGTGGTCGATCGTCACCGGGGAGACGCCTCCCCAGTCGTCGATGCCAGCGTCGAGAAGCCTCGGGAAGTCGTGGTAGGCGAGGTTCGGCGGAGCCTGCACGTGCCACTCCGGCCCCAGGACGATCCGGGCGGCCGCCACGCTCCAGAGCTGCTCGTCGAGCGAGGGCTCGGGATGCAGCGCCATCCGCGTCCCCGGCTTCGCGCGGAAGTTCTGGACGATCACCTCCTGCACGTGGCCATGCGCCTCGCCGAGCGCCTTCAGCGCGAGCAGGGCGTCGAGCCGCTCCTCCCTCGTCTCCCCGATCCCGATCAGGATCCCGCTCGTGAACGGGATCCGCAGCTCCCCCGCGAGGCGGATGGTCTCGAGGCGGCGGGCGGGGATCTTGTCGGGGGACGCCCAGTGCGGCCCTCCCTTTTCCCCGAGCCTCGCAGCGATCGTCTCGAGCATGATCCCCATGGAGGCGCTCACCGGGCGCAGGAGCTCGAGCTCGTCGCGGGTCATGACTCCGGGGTTGAGGTGCGGGAGGAGGCCGGTCTCCTCGAGCACGAGCTTCGCGCAGCGCGCGAGGTACTCGATCGTCGTCTCGCAGCCGCGCGCGGCAAGCTCCTCGCGCGCGAGGCGGTACCGGAGCTCGGGCTTGTCCCCGAGCGTGAAGAGCGCCTCGCGGCAACCCGCGGCGGCGCCCGCCCTGGCGATCGCGAGGACCTCCTCCTCGGTCAGGAAGGCACGCTCGCCCCGCCGCGGCGGGCGCGCGAACGTGCAGTAGCCGCAGACGTCGCGGCAGAGCTTCGTCAGCGGGACGAAGACCTTCGGCGAGTAGGTGACCAGCGTTCCCGGCCGCAGACGGCGAGCCTCGGCGAGCACCTCCTCGAGGGGCGCGGCGAGAAGGTCGCGGAGCAGCGGGTCGTCGACGGGCGCGCTCACGGGTCGTTCGAGCATAGTCCTGTCGACTGCGCGCGCCGGCGTTCGTCGATATCGCGAGCAACCGAGGAGGAGAGATGCGATTCCTGTTCCTGTTGCACGGCGATGCGGAGGGAGAGGCGGCGTTGAGCGCCGGCGAGCGGCGGGCGATCGTCGAGCGGCACCTGGCCTACGGGAAGACGCTGCGCGAGCGCGGCGCGCACGTCGCGGGCGAGGCCCTCGACGCGTCTGGCGCGGCCGTCGTCCGCCCCGGCCGCCATCCGGTCGTCACCGACGGACCCTTTGCCGAGACGAAGGAGGCGATCGGCGGTTTCTACATGGTCGAGTGTGAGAGCCGCGAGGAGGCGCTCGAGCTCGCGGCGCAGGTTCCGTCGAGCCCCGGCCTCGCCGTCGAGGTGCTTCCGATCGCGGACGTCTGACCGTCCGCGGTGTGGAAAGGGGGTCAGACCCCGGACGTGTCCTGAGGGGCCGATCGTACGCGCAGCTCGAACGTCGCCGGACGTCGCGCCACGACGCCAAGCGTAGGAAGCGCTGCAGTTTCGGAGGGACAAGTCTGGGCGCCGAGCCCCCACCGACCGCCGCGGACGTGTCCGGGGTCTGACCCCAACGCCTGCCGCTGCGGACACGTCCGGCGCCGAAGCTCGATCGGTCGCTAGAGCTTCTTCGACGTCCAGAGGCCGCCGAACGGGACCCAGTGGCCCTTCGTCCAGCGCTGGAGCTGGCCCTGCTGGATCGGGAACCCGTCGCCGGGGCCCGTCTTCACCGCTACCCCGGGGAGCAGGAACGGGTTCGAGGGATCGTTCATCGAGCGCGCCCTCGCCATCAGCGCCGCCCGCGTCGGGTTCGCGCCCATGCGCTTGAAGAGCGAGACCGTCTCGTAGCCGACGGCCATGCCGTAGACGTGGTACACGTCGTTCACGTTCGCGCCCTTCGCGAAGCGGCCCATGATCGAGCGGTAGAGCTTCATGCCCGCGTCCTTCTTCCAGCGCGGGTCGCTCGGGTCCTTCAGGAAGTTCAAGGCGACCGTGCCGTTGACCGTCCTGTTCCTCCCGCCCTCGGATGCGAGCAGCATGATGTTCGACGCCGCCGAGACCGCGTTGTCGATCACGGCGGGCCGCCAACCGAGCCGGTTCGCGTACACGAAGGCCTGGATCGCGAACTTGGGCGTCGCGAAGATCGCGAAGATCCCGGCCCCCGACGCCTTCAGCCTCGCGACCTGCGAGGAGACGTCCGAGGCCGTCACCTCGTACGGCTGCGCCGCGATCACCTTCACCCCGGAGCGCTGCAGCCCGCGCTTGAAGCCGCCGAGCAGGTCCTTGCCGTAGTCGTCGTTCTGGAAGAGGACCCCCACCTTCCCGCGCTTCTTCGTCTTCCCGAGGTACTGCCCGAGCAGGAAGCCCTCGGCCTGGTAGCTCGGCTGGAAGCCGATCGTCCACGGGTACTGCGCGGTGTCGCGGCCGAAGGTCGTCGCCCCCGAGGCCGCGAAGAGCTGCGGCACCTTGTTCGCGTTCAGGTAGTCGCGGATCGCGAGGTTCACCTCGGTCCCGAGTGTGTTGAAGACCGCGAAGACCTTGTCCTGCTCGACGAGCTGGCGGACGTCCTGCACCGTCTGCGCCGGGTCGTAGCCGTCGTCGAGGTACTTGTACTGGAGCTTCCGCCCGGCGACCCCGCCCTTCGAGTCGGCGTAGTCGAGGTACGCCTTGGCGCCTCTCGCGACCGAGGCGTAGGCGGCCGCGGGGCCCGTGAGCGGGGCCGTCCCGCCGAGGAGGATGGTGGTCGAGGTGATCCCGGGATCGGACGCCGTGCCCGCGTGCGCGCCGGGAAGGGCGGCGAGAGCCACGAGCGCGAGGATGAAGACGGCGAGCCTTCTCACGAGATCCCGGCCCAGAGCCTAGCCGCGTTTCGCCAGCGCGTGCCCGACCCGGCGGAAGAGCCCGCCGACGCCGGAGGGCAGGACGAACATGAGCAGGATGAGCACGACGCCGTAGACGATCGCCGCGCCGCCCGGCTTGTGCGTCTCCTCGAGGATGCGGTTCGGCAGGTGCGACCCGAGATCCTCGCCCTGTGCCCAGAGCGGCAGGAACTCCACGAAGATCGCGCCGAAGACGAGGCCCGAAAGCCCTCCCAGGCCGCCGACCACGATCCCGACGAGGAGCACGATCGAGAGCGCGATCGGGAACGTGTCCGGGTTGACGTACGTGTTCGCGATCGCGAAGAGGGCGCCTGCGACGCCCGCGTACGCCGCGCTGATCCCGAACGCGAGCGTCTTGTAGCGCGGGAGGCTGACTCCCGAGGACACGGCGGCGATCTCGCTGTCCCGCACCGCACGGAACGCTCGCCCGCTGCGGCCGCGCAGTACGAGCCAGGCGACGGCGAAGGCGAGGAGCGCGATCGTCCAGGCGAGGTAGTAGAGCCAGTCGTTGAAGCTCAGGTGCCTCCCGAGGAGGTCGACGCCCGTGAGGCCTCCCGTGAGCTCCGGCTTCCCGAAGAGGTTGATGCCGGTGCCGCCGCCCGTGAACACGTCGAAGCGCTTGAGCAGCGAGGGCATGGCGACCGCGAACGCGAACGTCGCGAGCGCGAGGTAGAGGCCCGAGAGACGCAGCGCCGGGAGCCCGAACGCGAGGCCGACCGCGCCGGCGACGAGCCCTGCCACCGGGATCGTCCATACATCCCTGACCCCTCCCCCGACCGGGCCGCCGAACTGCGCGTTCCCGACCATCAGGATCGCGGCCGTGTACCCGCCGATGGCCATGAAGGCGCCGTGACCGAGCGAGATCTGGCCCGTGTAGCCGGTGAGGACGTTGAGGCCGAGGAGGGCGATCAGGTAGATGCCGACGTACGCGTACTGCTGCGCCTTGAAGTCGCTGACGACGGCCGGCAGCAGCGCGACGAAGACCGCGAAGGCAGCGAACGCGGCGTACCCGACCCGCTTCAAACCCGCCGCACCTGCGGTCTCCCGAAGAGCCCGGAGGGCCGCACGAGCAAGACGACGAGGATGATCGCGAGCGCGAGCGGGAGCCGGAGCTCCTCGGTGAACCAGCCGAGCCCGCGGTACTGGCTCAGGTAGCTGACGACGTTCAGCAGGACGCCGAGCGCGAGCCCGCCCACGACCGCCCCGAGCGGCGAATCGATGCCGCCGAGGACCGCGCCCGCGAAGGCGTAGATCAGGATCGGCGCCATCATGTTCGGGTCGAGCCCGAGGCTCGGGGCGGTGAGCATCCCGGCCACCGCGCCGAGCGCCGCGGCGAGCCCCCACCCGAGCGCGAGCATCCAGGTGACGCGGATGCCGACGAGCCGCGCCTCCGGCCGGTTCGCCGCGGTCGCACGCAGCGCGAGGCCGACTTTCGTCAGCCGGAAGAAGAGCCAGAGCAGGACGACCAGTCCGAGCACGACGGCGATCGTGCCGACGTCCTGGACGGAGATCGTGACCCCGCCGACGTCGAACGTGCTCGAGGGGAAGGGGCTGCGCAGCTGCCGCTGCTCGCCGCCCCACTCCCATGTCACGAAGCCGTTGATCGCGATCAGCAGGCCGATGGTGACGATGACCACGCGCAGGGCGTCGCCGCCCTCGACCGGATGGATGACGACACGGTGGGTGGCGATCCCGAAGACGAAGGCGAACGCGAGCGTGACCACGGCCGCCGGCCAGTAGCTCCAGCCGTGGTTCACGGTCAGCGTCCAGGCGACGTACGTGCAGAGCGTCGCCATCTCCCCCTGCGCGAAGTTGATGACGCCCGTCGAGCGGTGGATGAGCACGAGCGCGAGCGCGAGCGCCGCATAGATGCCGCCGGAGGCGAGGCCGGACACGATCTGCTGCATGACGTCGGCGAACGAGGCGAGCGGCATCTGCGCGCCTCAGTACCCGAGGTAGCTGCGCCGCACCGACTCGGCGTCCCGCAGCCCCTCGCTCGAGCCCGCGAGGGCGACACGACCCACCTCGAGCACGTAGGCGCGCGAGGAGACGGAGAGCGCGATTCGCGCGTCCTGCTCGACGACGAGCACGGTCAGGCCCTCGCTCGCGTTCAGCGCCCGCACGACCTGGAAGACCTCGTGCACGACGAGCGGGGCGAGCCCGAGCGACGGCTCGTCGAGCAGGAGCAGCCGCGGCCGGCTCATCAGGGCGCGGCCCAGCGCGAGCATCTGCTGCTCGCCGCCGGAGAGCGTCCCCGCCCGCTGCGCGCGGCGCTCCCGCACCCACGGGAAGTACTGCGCGACCCGCCGCAGGTCGTCCTTCACCCCACGGCGGTCCCGGCGGGTGTACGCGCCGAGCCGGAGGTTCTCCTCGACCGTGAGGTCGACGAAGGTTCCTCGTCCCTCCGGGACGTGGGCGATGCCGGCCCGCGCCGACGCCTCGGGCCCTCCGCGCAGCGTCTCGCCGTCGAAGTCGACGACGCCGCCCCGCGCGACGGTCCCCGAGATCGCGCGCAGCGTGGTCGTCTTGCCGGCGCCGTTGGCGCCGAGCAGGGCGACGATCTCGCCCTCGCGAACGGTGAGCGAGACGCCGTGCAGCGCCTGCACGGGGCCGTAGCTCGCGGTGACGTCGTCGAGCTCGAGAAGCGTCCTCATCCCGGGGGCGCCCCCTCGGCCTCGTCCTCGTCCGGGTTACCCAGGTAGGCCTCGATCACCGCCGGGTCGGCCTGCACCTCGGCGGGCGACCCTCCCGCGATCCTGCGCCCGAAGCTCAGGACCGTCACCTGCTCCGACACGCTCATGACGAGGCCCATGTGGTGCTCGACGAGGAGGATCGTCAGCTCCCTGTCGTCCCGCAGCCTCCGCACGAACGCGGCCAGCTCGGTGACCTCCTGGTGGTTCAGCCCGCCCGCGGGCTCGTCGAGAAGCAGCAGCCGCGGCCTCGACACGAGCGCCCGCGCGAGCTCGACCCGCTTCTGTGTCCCGTACGGAAGCGAGGTCGCGAGCATTCCCGCCCGGTCCCGTAGCCCCACGACGTCGAGGGTCGCGAGCGCCTCCTCGTCCCGCACGCGCCGCCCTCGCGAATGGGCGCCGACGAGCACGTTCTCGAGGACGGACATGGTCCCGAAGAGCTGGAGGTTCTGGAAGGTGCGGGCGATGCCGCTGCCCACGATGCGGTGCGGCGCCCGGGGGAGCGACCTCCCGGCGAAGGCCACGTCGCCCGAGTCCGGCCTGTACAGGCGCGTGATGACGTTGAAAGCGGTCGTCTTCCCGGCTCCGTTCGGGCCGATGAGGCCGGCGATCTGACCCTGCTCGACCTCGAAGGAGACGCCGTCGAGCGCGACGATCCCCCCGAAGCGCAGCGTCACGTCCTCTACCTGCAGCAGCGCCATCCGGCGCAAGACCCTAAACCGCAACGAACCTCGAGGACAGGTCGCTCCTCGACTTTCGGCGGGAGCGGTCGCACGTGCGGCGGGCTAGCGTGACAGGGTCAGGGGAGTTCGGGAGGGGGAAGTTCCGCCGACTGCGGTCGCGGTTCCTCCCTCCAGACTCAGGCTCCATGCCAGTCGAAGGGGCCGGGCTTCGCAGGCCACGGAGCCCGGCCCTTCTCACGTCGCGCGGGCGCCACGAGCCGTCTACGATCGGCGCCGAGGCTGACGTGGACGGGCTGATCATGGACTACCAGCTCAACGTGCCGGCGATCCTGCGCCGCGGGGAGCAGCTCTTCGGCGACAAGGAGATCGTCACGCGCCTCCCCGACCGCTCGTGGCACCGCTACTCGTACGCCGAGTTCGCGCCGCGCGCGAAGCGGCTCGCCGCGGCCCTGCGGAACGAGCTCGGGCTCGGCGACGGCGACCGGGTCGCGACGCTCTGCTGGAACCACCACGAGCACCTCGAGGCGTACGTCGGCGTCCCGACCGGCGGCATGGTCACGCACACGCTCAACCTCCGCCTGCACGCGGACGACCTCACGTTCATCGCGAGGCACGCGGGCGACCGGGTCCTGATCGCGGACAAGTCGCTCTGGCCCGTGTGCGACGGCTTCGTCGGCCGCTGCGGGTTCGAGCACCTCGTCGCCGTCGGCGAGGGGCCGACGCCCGAGGGAGCGATCGAATTCGAGGACCTGCTCGCGAGCGCGGAGCCGGGCGACCTCCCCGAACGCGAGATCGACGAGCGGGCCGCGGCGGCGATGTGCTTCACGAGCGGGACGACGGGCCGGCCGAAGGGCGCCGTCTACTCGCACCGCGCGATCGCGCTCCACTCGCTCGCGTCGGCCATGGCCGGCGTCCTCTCGGTGAGCGAGCACGACACGGTGCTCCCGGTCGTGCCGATGTTCCATGCGAACGCCTGGGGATTTCCCTTCACGTGCACGCTCGTCGGGGCCAAGCAGGTCCTTCCCGGGCCGCTCCTCGATCCCGCGAGCCTGCTCGAGGCGTTCGAGCGCGAGCGGGTGACGACAACGGCGGGCGTACCGACTGTCTGGCTCGGGGTCCTGAGGGAGCTCGACGAGAATCCGGGCAAGTACGACGTCTCGTCGATCCGCTGCATGATCGTCGGCGGCTCGGCGGCGCCGCAGGCACTGATCGAGGCGTTCCAGAAGCGGCACGGGCTGCGCGTCGTCCAGGCCTGGGGGATGACCGAGACGTGCCCGCTCGGCTCCGTCTCCCGGCTCACGACCCGCGAGCTCGGGCTCCCGGAAGACGAGCAGTACCCGTACCGGGCGAGACAGGGCATCCCCGCCCCCTTCGTCGAGATCCGCGCGCGGGGCGCGGACGGGCTCGCCCCCTGGGACGGCGACTCGATGGGAGAGCTCGAGGTACGAGGCGCCTGGGTCTCCTCGGCGTACCACGACTCGCCCGAGTCGGCGGACCGCTGGACCGAGGACGGCTGGTTCAGGACGGGGGACGTCGTGACGATCGATCCGCACGGCTGCATCGAGATCCAGGACCGCGCGAAGGACCTCGTGAAGTCGGGCGGCGAGTGGATCTCCAGCGTCGCGCTCGAGAACGCGCTCATGGGCCATCCCGCGGTCGCCGAGGCAGCCGTC
>JBKPTS010000031.1:0-73725 GCA_046735575.1 Actinomycetota bacterium | reverse complement strand
GCGTTTGGGCGGAGGGCGACGATCGAGCAGGCGAAAGGGATCCTGATGGCCCGCCATGCCGTGGACGCCGACCGGGCCTTCGAGATGCTGCGTGGCCACTCACAACACAATGGCCACAAGCTCGTCGACGTCGCCCAGGCGGTCGTCGACAGCCACCTTCTACTCCTGCCGCCGCTCGCGCAAGCGACACGCGCGTCCGACTTGCCGGCGTAATCGGAGTCACTCCCGACGAGGTGCTGCGCTCGGTGCGCCAGCGCCTCAAGCCCCGGCGTAGTGAATCGTCACGCGGGCCCAATACCTAGGCCCGCGAAAGTCCACCCTCAGCGAAGACGGGTTGGAGCGGTGTTTGGCTGGCTACAGGACTCGTGGTCGGCGACGGAGCATCGACCTACGCGGAAGCGGACGGTTAGCGGGTTGAGCGGACGAAAGCGCAAATGGCTCGGCGAATTTGTGGTCCTACGCCGCTGCGAGCTCGAACGGGAACCACACGTCGCACGATCCCTACCAGGGTGAAGGCTGCGCGTTGGTCCGATCGAGTCCTCCGTGGCAGGGAGGTGCTCTGGTACCCAGTAGCCGACCTGGAACCGCGCGTACGGGTGCGCGTACAGGCTCGTCTCTACTGGCCGCCCATTGCTTCAGTTCGCTGCAACTCGAATTCGCGCGATTTGCAGGACCTTTCCGTTCGGCGTAACTCGTCACTGCTCGGTTACGTGGACTTTAATCCCAAGGTCGCAGGTTCGATCCTGCCCGGCCCATCGCCGACGTCACCCGCGTCCCGCCCCCGTCTCCCCGATCGCGCGGAACAACCGCACCGGCTCGTGTATCCCCTTCAGCTCGACGACGCCGAGATCCTCGAAGACACCCCCGGCGGCTGTTCCTGACTCCGCCACCGTCTCGCTGACGAGGATCTCGCCCGGGCGGGCGTAATCCGTGATTCGCGAGGCGGTGTTCACAGCCCGCCCGAAGTAGTCCCCGTCCCGGAAGACGACAGGCCCGGAGGTGATTCCGACCCGTGCCGGTGGGAGGCCGGAAGCGGGGATCGCCTCCACGAGATCGAGCGCTACCGATACGGCCTCGGTCGGCTCGCGGAAGTAGAGCATGACGCCGTCCCCCAGCGATTTCACCGCCCGCCCGCCGCGCGACGCGGTCGACTCCTGGACGAGATCGGAGAGCCGCACCGCGAGTCTCGCCGCCTCCTCGTCTCCTCGTGAGCCGGTCAGGCTCGTGAATCCCGAGAGGTCGAGGAACGCGATGGCGGGTGGACGGAGGTCGCGGCGACGCCCGATGCCCGTCTCCTCCATCTCGCGCTCGATGTTCTCGACGATGTTGGCGTGGATCGCCGTCTCGAGGTGGCGCCGGGCGAGCCAGCTGGTGATGCTCGTCGTGGCCACGAACGGCCCGCTGCCGCGCGGTCGCGGCGTCCCGCCCGCGGAGCGGACCATGGCCGGGAACAGCTCGTCGCGGATCAGCGCGTTCAGCGCCTCGACCAGGTGCCTGACGGAATCGCCGCCGAGGCGGGCTGCGCGGAGGAGAAAGTCCTCCCCCAGTCCGACGTCCCGTGCGTCGAACACGACGAGGAACTCGCGCAGGGACTCGAGGTCGTCCTCGCGGAGCCGATCGTCGTCGCGTGGCCGGGTGAGGCCGAGCTGCGTGTAGACGCGACGCAGGAGATCGGGATCCATCCCGCTCTGGGCGGCGAATTCGGCAAAGGTGGTGTCCGAGGCGGCGATGGGCTCGCCGAACACCGCCTCGAGGTTCGGGAAGGTGACGTGGCCCTCGGCGACGAGCCGCCCGAGGTCCTCGACCGCCAGGCCGGAATCCGCGAACGCCTCCGCGATTCGAATCCGCTGGACGTCGATCGGCCGGAAGCTTGCGTCTGCCTCCCTCGGCCGAACGACGCCGAGCTCGATCAGCCGTTGCACCTCCTCGAGGCTGATGCCTGCCCGCGCCGCGAGCTCAGCTTGCGTCAGTCCCGCGTGGTCTGCCATCTCCCGGCCCGTCGCAGTCTACGAGCGCCTCCGATCGCCGACGGAAAGGCCCGCCGAAGCGGGCCCTCTCTCTACCGAACGGTGCCGCAGCGGGCATGTCAGGCGTCGTACTGGCCGACGAGCTCCGCTCCCTGGGGCTTGCCGATGTGGCCGGCGTCTTGCAGGATCGTCGGGACCTCGGGGTCGGAGACGAACTTCTGCCAGCCCTCTCCATCCCAGTCGAAGACGACCCAGACCCGGTTGTCCTCGTTCGGGTCCCGAAAGACCATCGCGCCCTTGGATCCGTGTTCCTTTCGCTTCACGGCGCTGGTGGTCGAGAACACGCCGATCCAGCGGTCGACGTCCTCGACCTTCGTCGTTGCCAGGAGCACACTCTCCTCCTCTGCTCTACTCCACGCCGGGGGTTCGACGCCGAGGTGGGGCGATCCTATGCGACGGCGCTGCCCCTTTCAGGCGATGCCCGGTCGGAGAACGGTCGCTAAGGCTGCGTCGGTGCTGCATCGGGCTCGAACCGCGGGCGGGCTCTTCGTGGTCGCCGCGCTCGCGGCGGCTGCACTCGCAGCGGCGAGCCCGCTTCCCGATGCGCCCGCGTGCCCGCTGACGCCGTCCAACTCCTTCTGGCACGCGGACGTCTCCGGGCTCCCCGTGCTCGCGCAGTCCGCCGGCTGGGTCTCGAGCATCGGGCCGAGCGCCGGCCTCAAGGCGGACTTCGGGTCGGGCCTCTGGGACGGCGGTCCCATCGGGATCCCGTACACGACCGTTCCCGGGACACAGTCCAGGGTCCCGGTCTCGTTCACGTACGCGGACGAGAGCGATCCCGGCCCGTACCCGATTCCTCCCGACGCCCCGGTCGAGGGGGGCTCGGCCTCGACGGGCGACCGGCACGTCCTCGTCGTCGACCGCGACGCCTGCCGGCTGTGGGAGCTCTACAGCGCGTATCCCCAGAACGGCGGCTCGTCGTGGACCGCAGGCTCCGGCGCGACCTGGGACCTCGGCTCGAACGCGATGCGACCGCCCGGCTGGACGTCCGGGGACGCGGCCGGCCTGCCCATTCTCCCCGGGCTCGTCCGCTACGACGAGGTCGCCTCCGGGGACATCGACCACGTGATCCGCTTCACCGCGCCGAGGACGGCGAACGCCTACGCCTGGCCGGCCAGCCACAAGGCCCCGAGCGGCGGCGCCTCGGATCCGCCCATGGGCGCATGGTTCAGGCTCAAGGCGAGCTTCGACATCAGCGGCTTCTCGCCGCAGAACCAGGTCATCCTGCGGGCGCTCGAGAAGCACGGGATGGTGCTCGCGGACAACGGCTCGTCGTGGTTCATGAGCGGCGTGCCGGACTCGCGCTGGAACAACACCGACCTCAACGCGCTGCGCTCGGTCCCGGGGTCCGCGTTCGAGGCCGTCGACGTCTCCAGCCTGAAGATCTCCGACAGCTCGTACGCGGTCGCCGGAGGATCTCCACCGCCGCCTCCGCCGCCACCCCCGCCTCCGCCGCCACCCCCGCCTCCGCCACCACCCCCGCCTCCGCCGGCCGAGCTCGTGGCCAACGGCGGGTTCGAGAGCAGCCTCGCCGGTTGGGGGAAGAGCGACAAGCGCACGACCCTCGCCCGAGCTTGCTCCGTCGCCCACGGCGGATCCTGCTCGGCGCAGCTCGGCCGCACACGTTCGGGGACAGCCGTGCTCGACGACTCGCCCGACACGGTCTCGGCCACCACGGCGGGCGCGTCGTACGCGGCGTCTGCCTGGGTTCGCGCGCCGGCCGGGCGAACGGTGACGTTCCGCGTCCGCGAGCGCAGGGGCGGCACGGTCGTCCGCTCGACCACTGCGGCGCTCACGGGCGACGGCAGCTGGCGGCAGCTCGTCCTCGCCACCCCGCCGGCGGCCGGCGGCACGTCGCTGAGCGTCGAAGTCCTCGTCTCCCTCGCCGCGGGAACGAGCGCGTACGTCGACGACGTCTCGCTCGAGCCGACCTAGCGCGCAGCCGTTTCCTCGGGTCGATCTGCGACGCTGCGCCCGTGGTCCTGCCGCTCGCGTCCCTGACGAGCTTCATCGAGGCGCACAGCGGGTGGGCCCTGCTCGTGATGTTCGCGCTCCTCGCCCTCGAGTCGTCGGGCCTTCCGCTCCCGGGCGAGACGGCGCTCGTCGCCTGCGGGGTCCTCGCCTCGCAGGGCGCGCTGTCCATCCAGTGGGTGATCCTCGTCGCCGTCCTAGCCGCGATCCTCGGCGACAACCTCGGCTACTGGGTGGCGCGGAGCGGAGGGCGCAGGCTCCTCTTTCGCTTCCGGCTGACTCGCGCCTCGGCGGAGCGCTACCTGCCGCGCGGCGAGCGCTTCTTCGCCCGCCACGGCGGGAAGACCGTCTTCATCGGCCGCTTCTTCGCGGTCCTGCGCGTGACCGCCGCCTGGGCGGCCGGGCTCGCGCGAATGGAGTGGTGGCGCTTCCTCGCCTGGAACGCAGCCGGCGGGATCTGCTGGGGCATGCTCGTCGGCCTCGTCTCCTACTACCTCGGCGACGCAGCGGCCAAGGCGATCGGGACGTACAGCCTCGTCGGCGGCGCCGTCGCGGTCGTTCTCGCGATCGCGGGGTTCCTCTTGGTCCGGCGGCTCGAGCGCCGGGTAGTCGAAGAGGAGTAGGGCGGGGCTACGGCGAGCGCGCCACGCCCGTGTAGCGATAGCCGATCGGCCTCAGCACGCCCTCCTCGAGCGCACGCTCCTCGCGCGCTCTCGTGCGATCGTCGCGAAGCCAGCGGTAGAAGTACGGGCCGAAGCGGAGGTCGCGGGTCTCGTAGCGGGCGTCGAGCGCGGACAGGAGCGTCGTGTGCGGATGGAGCTCCGAGTGCCTGGCTCGCCAGTCCCGGAGATCGCTCGGCGCGTGCGGATGGCCTCCGGGCGTGGAGACGCGCCGGTACTCCTCCGCGTACCAGCGATAGGCAGACTCGTCGATGAGGTCGTGCGCGAACTCGTCCAGCACGAGGAGCGGCGCGAGCGACACGAGCTTGTCGAGGGCAGGCTCGAGCGGGGTGACGTGGTGCAGCACGCGACCTGCGACGGCGGCGTGGAACGGCCCGGGGTCGTCGAGCTCCTCCAGGGTCGTCCGGCGATAGAGCGGCCCCTCCGGAGCGAGCGGGTCGATCGCCAGCACCTTGTACCCGGCGTCCGAAAGGACCCGGGCGATCCCTCCTTCCTCGCCGCAGCCGACCTCGAGCACACGCGCCGGAGGAGGCGGGAGGCGAGCGAGCGCGTAGTCGGCGAAGCGGCACCACGCTGCCCCTCGGTCCTCGTCGAGCTTCACGTTACGCGCTCGTTTCGCACGGCGGCGCGTGAGGATACTCAGGAGCGAGGCTGGCCTCGTCAACCCGAACGAGAGGAGCGCCATGATCATCGACTGCGCGCACTATCGAGACGGCCGCCGGCAGCACGAGGGGCCCATCCCGCTGGAGGAGGCCGCGGCGAGATGTCATCAGGGCGGGTTCGTGTGGCTCGGCCTCTTCGATCCGCAGCCCGACGAGCTGGCCGAGGTTCGGGAGAGCTTCGGCCTCCACGAGCTCGCGGTCGAAGACGTCCAGTCCTTCCACCTGCGCCCGAAGTTCGAGCGCTTCGCCGGCGACGTCCAGTTCGTGATCCTGCGGACGGCCCGCTACGACGACGAGCGCGAGGAAGTGGAGTTCGGTGAGATCAGCGTCTTCCTCGGGCGCTCCTTCGTCATCACCGTCAGGCAAGGGGTCGCGAGCGAGCTTCACGGCGCCCGCCTGCGGCTCGAGGAACATCCCGAGCTCTTGCAGACCGGGCCCTCCTCCGTGCTCTGGGCGATCCTGGACAAGGTCGTCGACGACTACGCGCCGGTCGTCGAGGGCCTCGAGCGAGACATCGAGGACGTGGAGGCGACGGTCTTCTCGGGCGCCGTCGCGCCCACCGAGCGGATCTACTTCCTCCGCCGCGAGGCGAGCGACTTCTACCGGGCGGTGCATCCGCTGCTGGCGCCGCTCGACGTGGTGGAGCGAGGCTCGTTCGTCGACGTCGACGAGGCGCTCGTCCCGTACGTGCGCGACGTCCACGACCACGTACGTCTCGTCGACGAGGAGGTAGCGGCCCAGCGCGATCTCCTCGCGACGGTGCTGGAGGCCAACCTGGCGGTCATCTCGACCCAGCAGACCGAGACGAGCGTGCGCCAGAACGAGAGCATCCGCGTGCTCACCTTGATCGCGACGGTGTTCCTGCCCCTGACGTTCCTCACCGGCTTCTTCGGTCAGAACTTCCGCTGGCTCGTCGTGCACATCGGGTCGCTCGCGGACTTCCTCGTGCTCGGGGTCGGCGGCCTCCTCGCCTCGCTGGTCGCGCTCTACCTCTGGCTCAGGCTGGGGGGCCACCTGCAACGCCGCTCGGCGTGAGCTCGCCGCCGGACGCTCCGTGCTCTACGTCGCCTTGCCGATCAGGTGGTGCCACGGACGCCACCAGTGCGTCAACCGAGCGTGGTCGCTGCCGCCTTCTCGGGCGATCGCGAGCATGTCCCGGTGCGACGGCTGGCCCAGCCGCTGGTGCGTCCACACGATGACGGCGTCGTCCCCGTCGAAGTAGCAGAGGACCCTGCCGCCCGGCTTGCCCGGGCCGTGCTGCCAGGCACGCTCTCCGCCCCAGACGAAGGCGTTGCACTTGCCCGTGTCGCGCTTGACTCCCGCCCGGCCGCGGAGCTGCTCCGCGTAGGCGGCCGCGAGATCGGCACCGTTCGCGTAGCTGGAGATCTCCCAGCGGTCGGGAACGCCGCTCTCCGGAAGGCACACGGCGGTCTGGAGGGCCCGGGGCTCGGCCACCGTCTGCAGGTGGCAGTCCTTCCACAGCTCCGCGGGCACGATCGCGTCCAGGCCCGCGCTCGCCGGGAGCGTGGCAGGCTCCTGCGGCTGGCTCGGCGGAGGTGACGCCTCGCCGCGGCTCGTGCTCGAGCCCGTCGTCAGGTAGACGACCGCGCCTGCCGTGAGCGCGGCGATCGCGACGACCGCCAGGGCGAGCTTCCAGCCGAGCGTCCGGGCCGGCTTCCCGAAGATCATCAGCGTCCAGCGGTTGGCCGCGGGCGACTTTCGCTCCGAGTACACCTCCTGCACGTGGATCGCGTCGGGGATGTTCTTCAGCCGGACCCGTCCACGGTCGCTGTACTCGATGCCGTCGAGGCGCCCTGCGAGCCTCGCCGTCGCCGCGCTCACGAGCGTCTGCGCGCCGTGGGCCCGCCCGCAGAGGCGCGCCGCCACGTTCAGCGCGGCGCCGCGGAAGCTGCCGTCCTCGAGCCGGACGGCCTCCCCGGAGTCGATGCCGATCCCCACCCGCAGCGGAAGCTCCCCGTCGTGGCCCTCTTCTTCGAACTGATCCTGCAGATCGACGGCCGCGCGGATCGCCTGTCGCGCGGAGCTGAACACCACGAGCGCCTCGTCGCCGCGCATCTCGACCAGCTCGCCCTCGTACGCTTCGACGCCGTCCGTGACGATCTCGGCGAACCTCGCCGCGAGGCGCGCGGCGGACTCGTCGCCGTACTGCTCCGTGAACCGCGAGTAGCCGCGGATGTCGGCAATCAGGAACGTGTGCGCACTCGTGCTGCGGGCGTCGTCCACCATCCGTGCAGTATGGCCATCTCCGCGATGATTTTTTCGTCGCGTCCCGGTCAGAAGAAGTGTCACCCGACCGACACACGAAAGGAGGGGCGATGAAGAAGATCGTGCCCTGGATCTGGTTCGACGAGGAAGGCGAGGAAGCGGCGAACTTCTACACCTCCGTCTTCCCGGGCTCGAAGATCGTGGAGATCGCCCGCTACGGCTCGGCGGGGCCGCGGCCGGAGGGGATGGTCATGACGGTGATCTTCGAGCTGAACGGCCAGACCTTCGCGGCGCTGAACGGCGGCCCGCAGTTCAAGGCCAACGAGGCCATCTCGTTCGAGATCGAGTGCGAGGGGCAGGAGGAGGTCGACTACTACTGGGAGAAGCTCGGCGAGGGTGGCGAGCACGGCCCCTGCGGCTGGCTCAAGGACCGGTTCGGCGTCTCCTGGCAGGTCGTTCCGACGCGGCTCGGCGAGCTCCTCTCCGACCCCGACCGCGAGAAGTCGCAGCGCGTCATGGCCGCGATGCTCGAGATGGGGAAGCTCGACGTCGCGGCGCTCGAGGAGGCGGCACAGGCCGCCTAGGCAGCGGGGTCACTCCTCGAGCACGGGTGCGACGCCCACGCCGTAGCCCTGCGCCTCGAGCAGCCCGGCTGCGGCGGCGGCGTCGGCCTCCCCGGTGACGAGGATCGTCAGCGTGCCGCCGCGCTCGGGCGAAAGGTGCTCGAGGTCGAAGTCGGCGACGTTGATCCGCTCGGCGCCGAGGGCCTGGAAGATGCCGGCGAGGACACCGGGACGGTCCGGGATGTGCACGCGCAGGCGGTGGAGCGCCCCCGCGTCCTCGTAGGCCGACTCCAGCATCCGCCTGCGGTTGCCGCCCGCCTCGCCGATCCAGCGTGCGACCGCGCCGGCGTCTCCCCCGCCGAGCGCGGACTCGAGCTGCTCGATTCGCTGCCGGTGCTCGGCGAGCGCCGCCGCGAGCGCGACGCGGTTGTCGAGGAAGATGTCGACCCAGATCCGCGGGTTCGCCCCGGCGATGCGGGTCATGTCGCGGAGGGCTCCTCCCGCGGCGGCGAGCGGATCGTGCCCGTCGATGCGAGCGGCTCCCGCCTGATTCACGAGCACGTTCGCGAGCGCGTGCGGCAGGTGGCTCGTCACGGCGACGAGCCGGTCGTGCGAGGTGGGGTCGATCGCGACCGGCCGGGCCCCGAGGGTGGTGACGAACGAGTGCGCCGTGCGGTAGCGCCCCGGCTCGGTGCCCGCGAGCGGGGTGAGGAACCAGGTCGCTCCCTCGAAGAGCTCGGCCGTCGCCCGCGCGGCGCCACGGGCCTCCGCGCCGCAGATCGGATGACCGCCGACGAACCGCGGGTCGGCGCCCGCCGCCGCACACACTCCGGCCTTCGTCGACCCTGCGTCAGTGACCGTGCAGGTCGCGGGAGTGGTCTCGAGGACCTGCTGAACGACCCTCGGCAGCACCGCGACGGGGACGGCGACGAACGCGAGATCGGTCTCTCCGAGCGCGTCCTGCAGCGAGCCCGCCGGGTCGACCGCGCCGCGCTCGACGGCGATCTCCAGCGCGTCTCCGTCCTCGTCCCAGCCGACGACCTCGTCGATCCCGGCCCGGCGAGCGGCGAGGCCCGCGGAGGCCCCGATCAGGCCGGTGCCGACGACCGCCACCCGCACGAGGCGCCGGTCAGACCGTCCGCATCAGCTCGGCCACGCGGAAGGCGAGGTCGAGCGACTGCCTGCCGTTCAGCCGCGGGTCGCAGAGCGACTCGTAGCGGCGGTCGAGCTCGGCCTCGAGAACGGCCTCCGAGCCGCCGACGCACTCGGTCACGTCCTCGCCGGTGAACTCGATGTGCACCCCTCCGGGCCAGGTGCCGACCTCGCGGTGCGCCTCGAAGAAGCCCTGGAGCTCGGCCATGATCGAGTCGAACCGGCGCGTCTTCGTCCCGTCGGGAGTGCGGACCATGTTCCCGTGCATCGGGTCGCACACCCAGACGACCGGCACCTCGGTCTCGCGCACTGCACGGAGAAGGGGCGGCAGCGCCTCGCGCACCCGCTCGGCGCCCATCCGCGCGACGAACGTCAGCCGACCCGGTACGCGATTCGGATTGAGCCGGTCGGCGAGCCCCACCGCGTCCTCGGGCGTCGCCGTCGGCCCGAGCTTCACGCCGAGGGGGTTGTCGACACCGGAGAAGAACTCGACGTGCGCCCCGCCGAGATCGCGCGTGCGCTCGCCGATCCAGAGCATGTGGGCCGAGCAGTCGTAGGGCCGCCCGGTCAGCGAGTCGGTGCGCGTCAGCGGCTCCTCGAAGTCGAGGAGCAGCCCCTCGTGGCTCGTCCAGACGTCGACCTCGTGCAGCGTCGGCTCGCGCGCGAGGTCGATCCCGATCGCCTGCATGAAGCGGAGCGCGCGCTCGATCTCGTCCGCCAGGGCCTCGTATCGGCGCCCGGCCGGGGAGCCGGCGACGAACTCGCGGTTCCAGCTGTGCACGAGCGTGAGGTCGGCGAAGCCGCCCTTCGTGAAGGCGCGCAGGAGGTTCAGCGTCGAGGCGGCCTGGTAGTAGCCCTGGACGAGGCGCTCGGGATCCGGCACGCGCGCCTCCCGCGTCGGCTCGTCCGAGTGCACGACGTGGCCGCGGAAGGAGGGGAGCTCGACCCCGTCCACGACCTCGGTCGGCTCGGTCCGCGGCTTCGCGAACTGGCCGGCGATGCGCCCGACCTTCACCACCGGCAGGGTCGCGCCGTACGTGAGCACGGCGGACATCTGCAGCAGCACCTTCAGCTTCTCGCGGAGCGCGGGCGCGGAGACCTCGCGGAACGACTCGACGCAGTCCCCGGCCTGCAGGAGGAACGCCCGCCCCTCGCACACCTCGCCGAGTGCCGCGAGGAGCGCGCGCGCCTCTCCGGCGAAGACGAGCGGCGGGAGCGCCGAGAGCCGCTCCCGGACGGCGGCGAGCGCGGCGGGATCCGGCCACGCGGGCTGCTGCGCGGCCCGAAGCTCACGCCAGGAGGCCGGCGTCCAGGTGCGCTCGGTGATCGCCATCCGGTGAGTGTAGAGACGACGTTTCGGCGGCTTCGTCGGTGCGGAGTGGGTCTGACCTGGTTCGTCCCGTCGATACGCTCCGGCGCGATGAGCGACGCTGGGATCGATCGGACGATCCGGCAGCTTCGGGAGGAGGTCGCGGCGGCCGACCGCGCGCTGCTCGCCGCCGTCAACCGCAGGCTCGAGCTCGTCGCCGAGCTCCGACGCCACAAGGCCTCGCGTGGGATCGAGTTCGCGGATCCGCAGCAGGAGCGCAGGCTGATCGACAGGCTCGTCGAGGTGAATCCGGGGCCGCTCTCGAGCGACGGGCTCCGCGAGCTCCTCGGCCGCGTGCTCGAGCTCACGAAGCGCGAGGTCCCGCCGCCGGACTAGCGCCCGCGGAGGAAGTTCGCCGCCATCGCCGACCCGTCGGGGGTCAGGACCGACTCGGGATGGAACTGAACGCCCTCGATCGGGTGCACCCTGTGCCGGACGCCCATGACCTCGCCGTCGTCGGTCGTCGCGGTGACGACGAGCTCGTCGGGCACGCGCACGGCCGCCAGCGAGTGGTAGCGGCCCGCCTCGATCTCCTCCGGAAGCCCGGCGAGCACGCCGCTCCCGTCGTGGTGCACGCGGCTCGCCTTGCCGTGCAGGAGCGATTTCGCCTGGCCGACTTCGCCTCCGAACGCCTCGACGATCGCCTGGTGGCCGAGGCAGACGCCGAGGGTGGGCACCCGCGGCCCGAGCCGGCGGATCAGCTCGACGGAGACGCCCGCGTCGCGGGGCCGTCCCGGCCCCGGGGAGACGACGAGACGATCGGGCTCGAGCGCCTCCGCCTCCTCGACCGTGATCGCGTCGTTGCGGTAGACGGCCACCTCCGCGCCTCGCTCCTCGAAGAGGTGGACGAGGTTCCAGGTGAACGAGTCGTAGTTGTCGATCAGCAAGAGCTTCACGCGTACTCCCTCTCGGCGAGCTCGATCGCGGCCTCGAGAGCGGCCAGCTTCGCCAGGCACTCGCGGTGCTCAGCCGCGGGCTCCGAGTCTGCCACGACGCCGGCTCCAGCCTGGATGCGCGCGATGCCGTCCGCGAGCACGATCGTCCGCAGTGCGATGCACGTGTCCATCGTCCCGCCGGGGAGCACGTATCCGACCGCGCCCGCGTACGGGCCGCGGCGGTAGCCCTCGAGCTCCGAGATGATCTGCATCGCGCGCACCTTCGGCGCGCCCGTCACTGTCCCGGCCGGGAAGCACGCCCGCAGCACGTCGAACGGCGTCACCCCCTCGCGCAGCTCGCCCACGACCTCCGAGACGAGGTGAGAGACGTGCGAGAAGCGCTCGACGTCGAAGGAGCGTGTGACCTCGACCGTCCCCGCGCGACAGACCCGCGAGAGGTCGTTCCGGCCGAGGTCGACGAGCATCACGTGCTCGGCGCGGTCCTTCTCGGACGCGAGGAGCCGTTCCGAGTCGCCCGGGCCCGGCTCCGTCGTCCCGGCGATGGGGCAGACGCTCGCGTGTCCGCCCTCGCACGCGACGAGGCGCTCGGGCGAGGAGCCGACGAGCGCGAGGTCGACGAGCTCGAGCAGGAAGAGGTACGGGGATGGGTTGACGCGCCGGAGGGCGCGATAGAGGGCGAGCGGCGAGGCGGCGGTCGGCCGCTCCGCCCGCTGCGAGGGGACGATCTGGTACGCGTCGCCGGCCCGGATGTGCTCCTGGCAGCTACGCACCATCTCCTCGTACCGCTCCTGCGAAGGCACGCGGTGGAGCGGGCCGGTGTCTCCCGATCGCTCGGGCACCTGCGGCTCGCGGGGCCGCGTGAGGGCCCGGGCAACTTCGTCCACGTCGCCCGCGAGCACCTCGGCGACGCCGGCCCCGTGGTCGAACCGCACCAGTGTGTCGGCGACCACGAACCTGCTCTCCGGGAAGGGCGGCCCCTCCGCGGGCAGCGGCACGGTCGGCTCGAGCCTGGCCGCATGGTCGTACGCGAGGTAGCCGACGACGGGCTCTTCGAGCCGGTCCGCCTCCTGGAAGCTCACGTGCCGCGTGCCGGAGCCGACGAACGAGTTGCGGCCGAGGCGGCCTCGCTCGACTGATTCGAGCAGGAAGCTGCCCCCGCGGGCCGTTCGGAGCCGCAAGTAGGCGCCGAGCGGCGTCAAGAGGTCGGCCGGGATGGCATGCGGTGACTGAGTCACGGGGGCACTACGCTAGCCGCGTGGATCTGGGTCTCGTCACTGCGGGGGAGTCGCACGGACCGGCGCTGGTTGCGATCCTGACCGGTCTTCCCGCCGGGCTCGAGCTCGACCGAGCCGCCATCGACGACGACCTCCGGCGCCGGCGGGAGGGCTACGGCCGCAGCCCGCGGCAGAAGCTCGAGGCGGACGAGGTGGAGGTGCTCGCCGGCCTCCGCCACGGCAAGGCGCTCGGCACCCCCCTGGCGCTCGTCATCCGCAACCGCGACCATGAGAACTGGTCCTGGGGGATGAGCCCCTGGCCGCCGGAGGGGGAGCCGTCCGGGAAGGGCACCTCGCCGGTGACGCTTCCCCGGCCGGGGCACGCGGACCTGGCCGGGGCGCTGAAGTACGGGCACGAGGACGTGCGGAACGCGCTCGAGCGGGCGAGCGCCCGCCAGACCGCCGCGCACGTTGCCGCGGGCGCCGTCGCGAAGGCGTTGCTCCGCGAGATCGGCGTCTCGGTCGCCGGCGCGCCGCTGGAGGTCGGAGGCGAGACCGGCGACGAGGGCATGCGCCGGGCGACGGACGAGGCGCGGAAGGATCGCGACACGCTCGGCGGAGTGGTCGAGGTGATGGCGACCGGGGTTCCTCCGGGTCTCGGCTCGTACGCGGAGAAGGCCGATCGGCTCGACGCGCGGCTCGCCTGGGGGCTCATGGGTATCCAGGCCGTGAAGGGGGTCGAGGTGGGGGGCGGCTTCGCGCTCTCCCGCCTGCGCGGCTCGAAGGCGCACGACGAGATCGAGCCGGGATTGCGGCGCGACAGCAACCGCGCGGGTGGCATCGAGGGCGGCGTCTCGAACGGGGAGCCTGTGATCGTGCGCGCGGCGATGAAGCCGCTGCCCACGCTGATGCGCCCCCTGCGCTCCGTCGACCTCGTCACCGGCGAGCAGGGAACTGCGCTCGTGGAGCGGAGCGACGTGCAGGCGGTCGAGGCCCTCGCTGTCGTCGCCGAGGCCGCAGTCGCGTGGGAGCTCGCGCGCGCCGCGAGGGAGAAGTTCGGCGGCGACGCGCTCGAGGACTTCGTCGCCGCCCATCGCGCGTACGTCGACCGCATCGACCGCTCACCCTGAACGCGCTCGACCGTCACCTCGTGCTCGTCGGCTTCATGGGCGCCGGCAAGTCGACCGTGGGCGCCGACGTCGCACGTCGCCTCGGTCGCGCGTTCCTCGACGTCGACGGTGCGATCGAGAATGCGCACGGCCCGATCTGGGAGCTCTTCGAGCGGGAGGGCGAAGCCGCCTTCCGCGAGCTCGAGGCGGCCTTCGTACGCGATGCCGGCGCCCGGCCCGAGCCCGCGGTGATCGCGGTGGGCGGCGGCGCCGTCGAGACGCGGCAGCTGCTGGAAGAGCTCGACGCGCTCGTCGTCCTGCTCGACGTCGACGTCGAGACCGCCTGGCTGCGCGTCCAGGGCAGCAACCGACCGCTGGCCCGGGACGAGGCCGAATTCCGCCGCCGCTACGAGCTGCGCCATCCGCTCTACGACGCCGTCGCCGACGCCCGCGCGAGCGACGCCGACGACGTGGTGCTCCTCGCCGCCGGCATCCGCTTCGGCTCACACGAGGATGCGCGCGGCGACGCCCTCGTCGCCGACGAGCACGTCGCGCAGCTCCACGGGATCGGCGCGACCCACCTCGTCCCCGCGGGAGAGGTCGCGAAAACGGTGGCCGAGGCGGAGCGCCTGTGGCGGGCGCTCGAGCTCGAGCGTGGGTCGACGCTCGTCGCGATCGGCGGCGGCTCCACCACCGATCTCGTCGGCTTCGTCGCCGCGACGTACATGCGTGGGATCGCCTGGATACCGGTGCCCTCGACGCTCGTCGGCCAGGTCGACGCGGCGATCGGCGGCAAGACCGGAATCGACCTGCCGGAGGCGAAGAACCTCGCCGGCGCCTTCCACTGGCCGGCGGAGACGGTGCTCGCCCCCGCCCTGCTCGAGACGCTGCCCGAGGCGGAGTGGGCGAACGGCATGGCCGAGGTCGTGAAGACCGGGCTCCTCGCAGGCGAGCCGCTGTGGGAGCTGCCGCGCGAGGAGCTCGTTCGCCGCTGCGCCGCCTTCAAGGCTGCGATCTGCCTGCGTGACCCCCTGGACCGCGGCGAGCGGGCGCAGCTCAACCTCGGGCACACGTTCGCGCACGCGCTCGAGGCTGCCTCCGGCTACGCGCTGCCGCACGGCCGTGCCGTCGCCCTCGGGCTCGTCGCAGCCTGTCGGGTGTCCGGGCTCGAGGACGAGGCGCGGCTCGTCGAGGAGCTGCTGCGGGCGGAGCGCGCTCAAGTCGACCGCGAGGCCGCGTGGGCGGCGCTCGCGCGGGACAAGAAGAGCGTCGCCGGGCGGCCCCGCCTCGTCCTCCTCGAGGCGCCGGGGAAGCCCCGCGCCGGGGTCGAGGTCGACGACGAGGCCCTGAGGAGCGCGCTCGACGCGCTCATCGCGTAGCCCGGCCGCCTGCGGCTACGTCACCTTCAGCACGCCCTTCATGCCGAGCTTGGCATGGCTGTCGACCGTGCACTTGTAGGGGTAGCTGCCCTTCTTGAGCGTGACCGTGAGCGTCGCCGCCTTCCCGGGCTTGACCAGCTTCGACTTCTTCCCGGCGATCGCGAAGTCGTGGACCGCGGGCGACGGGTTCGTGATCACGAACGTGACCTTCCCGTGCGGCACCGTCTTCCGCGAGAGGACGAACAGGAAGTCCTTCGCCTTGACGCGGACGGTGGTGGCCGAGGACGCGTCCGGCCGGGCGATCCCTGCGCCCGCGAGCGCGAGCGACGCGAGTGCGACGAGGCCGACTGTGACGAGCTTCAGCTGCATGGCACCTCCTCTGGTTCGTTCGGGGAAGCCTGCCCGAGACGCGGCGGCGGGGAAACCGGCAAGTGCCCGGCTCTACACTCCCTTAGCCGGGCCCCCATCGACTAGCGGCCCAGGTCACGGCCCTTTCAAGGCCGTAGCGCGGGTTCGAATCCCGCTGGGGGCATACCTGGATGGACAACGTGTGCGATTCCGCGTGAATCCTCGGGGTGTGCGAGAGGAGCCCTGCGGATAGACTGAGATCGAACGCGTACCGACGGCGCATATTGCGCGCGCCTTCCTTATCCGTTCCAAGGTATGGGAGGCGACGCTGGGCACACGTGCCGCAACACGAAACGAGAAGCCTTTTCCGCGCGGGTGGATGAAGCTCGCCGGAGGTGTCGCCTTCTGCGCGCTCTCCCTCGTCGCGGGCGTCCTCGTCGCGCGACGGCTGACGAGCGCGTCCTGGCCGCTGCAGGACGCCGAGCTGTCCTTCGTGCTCGTCAGCGCCGCCGCCTACTGCGCCAGCTTCGGTTTTCGCGCGATCGGGTGGCGGAGGATGTTCCCTAGCCCTGGGCGGCCCGAGCGCTCCGGATGTCTCGCGGCTTGCGGAGCGGCTGCGGCGAGCGGCACCGTCCTCCCGTTCCGGCTCGACTACCTCGTCAAGATCGCCGTTCTCCGCCGCCTCCGCGGCAACGCGCTCGCGCTCGAGACGATCGTCCTCTCGATCGTGGCGCTCGGGATTCTCGACTCCGTCACGATGCTGCCGCTCGCGATTTCGGCGCTCGTGACTTCGGGCCCGGTTTTCCGCGCTCCACTCACGGTGGTCGTTCTCTTCTGCGCGGGCTGCCTGGGCGTCCTCGTCGCAGGCCGTCGACTCGTGCGCCTGCCGCTCGTTGGCCGCTCGAAGCGCGCGACCACCGCCTGCCGGGACGTCGGGGAGACCATCGTCCTCACACGCTCCACCCTCCTCGCCGGCATCTTCGTCTTCGGCTGCTGGACGTCCCGTGCCGTGGGCAGCGTCTGTCTCCTGTTCGCGCTCGGAGGCGGTTTCTCGCCAGGGCTCGCTCTCGTGATGCTCTGCATGGCCGGTGCCACCTCGATCCTCCCGATTACGGCGGGAGGGGCGATCGCGGGGATGGGGGCAAGTGCGGGTGTGCTCTTCGCGCTCGGGGAGTCGAGGGACGTTGCGATGAACTTCCCGCTCGCTTCGGGGCTGCTGCTCACCACGGCCGCTGCGGCCGTGGCCCTGGTGGGATTTGCCGGCTCGCTCGTGACCGTCTGGCGGGAACGACTCGTGCTCGCCGGTCCCGGAGCGACCGTCGGCACCTGACGCCGGGTCGGACCTGCCCTCGCCCGATGCCTCGCTCGGTCGGTGCTAGGGTGGAGTCAGTCTTCCGGCTCAGATTCCTCGCCCTCCGGACGAGCGCAAGTGATTTTCGGTTGTGGGGCGGCTCGGCCAGGAGCACCATACGAAGGAGGCCATGAGATGGCCACGCAGCTTCGCAGGCCAGTTGCCGTCGAGATGAACTTCAGCGGCGCGACGGTCCGCCAGTACGACCAGATCCTCGAGAAGATGGGTCTGTCGGCCCGCGGTGCAGTACCCACAGGTGCGATCTCCCACTGGGTCGCAGAGACAGACGACGGTATGCGCGTCGTCGACGTCTGGGAGACGCGGGAACAGTTCGATCGTTTCGCGAAAGATCAGATCGGGCCGTACTCGAAGGAGGTCGGCATCGAGAAGGAGCCCACGGTCCGCTTCTACGACGTCCACAACTACCTGACCGCTCGGTAGTCAGTTCTCTCGGCGTCGGCCCCGCGTCGACGCCGGCCACGGAGTGGGCGACGTGCTGCGGCCCCGGCTGCGGCACGTCGCTCCAGTCTCAGTCGACCCGAGGAACGCTCGGCCCGTACTGCTCGTGGTGCGGGTCCTCGACCGGATCCTGCCGTTCCTCCTCGCGGCGCATCGCCTCGTATACCGCGTCCCAGTGCCGCGAGTTTTCCGTGCCGCGCGGGCAGTGGTCAGCGCAGCCGACTCGAGCCTCGCGTTCACCTTCTCGACCTCCGCCATGCGCTCGACGAGCCTCGAGACCGTTTCGTTCAGACCGCTCACCTTTCGCGCGATCAGCTCATAGTCGGTCTCGTCCATTGGTCTCGATTGTGACGCTCCCTGCCTCGAGAGCCAACCGTCTCGAGACGTCCGATCTCGACGGCCAGGTACAGATGCCTGGCCGCCCTCGCTTCGGGGCGCGGCTGTTATGTCATTCGGTGAGAGAGGGCTCCAACGGCATCGCGCGGCGGACACGCGGCTGCTGCAGACTGCCGCCATCGTGCTAGGTGCGCTCCTCTCCATCGCGGTCTCGGCGTTCCTGATCGGCGCCCTCGCTCGCTTTGCGTTGCCCGGCCCCGACCCGATGCCCGTTTGGCTCACGGTGCTGCTCGGTCTCGTCGGCTCACTCGTGGGCGGCGGGATCGCCGCCGCGGCGTACGGTGCAAGCCGAGTCTTCGATAGCTCGGGTCATGCCTTCGTGACTTTGCTGCTCGAGATCGGCGTCGCAATCGTCCTCCTCGCCCTTTACCGCCGCTACGTGCAGCGGCGGCCATTGACGGGATCCGGCGCCTACACCTTCCCGACGCGCGGCATCGGTATCCGACGCATGCGCGCCAGGCTTCGACGGCTCGGCGTCGATCCTGATCGACTCACCGGGAGGCGAACGCCTCACTCCTCCAACCTGAGCCCCGACGAGCAAAGCGGCGAGCTTGCGAAGCTCCGAGACCGCCGCGACAGGGGCGAGCTCAGCGACGAGGAGTACGAGCGCGCACGGGAGCGGCTCCGCCGCTACTGAACGAGGGCGTCACGCTCTCGCAGGGCAGTACCCGTTCCGAAGCTACGCCGATCCGTCCCATCGTCCGAGCGTCCCTTCGTCGGCGATGACGCGCTTCTTTCGTTCGGTCGGCAAGAGCCGGGAGCCCGCGTCGGTTGGACAACGGGCTCCGCTGTCGTGCTCTAGGCGAGCACGGCGACGTTCGTCGCCTCTGGCCCCTTCGCGCCCTCGCGCGCCTCGAACTGCACGCGGGCACCCTCGGCGAGCGACTTGAAGCCGTCGCCGGCGATGTTGCTGTGATGGACGAAGAGATCCTTCGAGCCCTCGTCAGGGGTGATGAAACCGTACCCCTTGTCATCGTTGAACCACTTGACGATTCCGTTAGCCATAAAAACACCTCCCTTGCTACTTCACGAACGCGTGAGGAAGGCGCATGGCGCGAACCGGACTCGCTCTGATTTCGAGGGTCACGGTAGCAGCGGCCGCCGGGGCTTGGACGGGACTCGCCTCTGGCACAGCGTCCGAGAAGCCAAAGAGGTCACGAACGCAACAGCCGCAGAAGATGCTGCGAGGACCTCGCAGCGAAAGACGGGCGGCAAAGAAGCTCAGGTCGGGCCAGCGACATATCCCCGCATCGGTGATGGCGGGCGGGGCCAGATGTGTCCCCACCGGAACATCGGCCCGGACGAGGGCCGTGGCCCGGGCGGCATTCGAACAATCCGACAGGTGGTCAGCCCTCGAGGAGAGAACGTTCGAGCTCGGGCCGAGCGACGTCTTCGACACCTCCCGGACACGACGCCTATGTCCTCGTCGTAGCGTGCGTCGGATTCACGCCAAATCTCGAGAGGTGGCGTCCTCGGTTTCGTGGGTGTCCTCAGCAGTTGATATGCGCATCGTCGGCCTCCGAGCACCGAAAAAAGGGACCCCGTCGGGGCCCCTTCTCCCGTCAATCCTCGAGATCGGCTACCTCGAGACCTGATCCTCGACCGTGTTGAACTGCGTCCCGAGGCCGCTTCCGGTGAGCGTGCCGACTCTCTCCCCGGAGCCCGAGTACA
This sequence comes from Actinomycetota bacterium, assembly GCA_046735575.1. Classification (GTDB taxonomy): domain Bacteria; phylum Actinomycetota; class Thermoleophilia; order Gaiellales; family Gaiellaceae; genus GMQP-bins7. The sequence goes on along the minus strand of JBKPTS010000031.1, from coordinate 54,252 downwards.
CGTACTCGGACCCGTGCGCGTACGGAACAGGCACTAGCCTCGGCCCGGCGGTTCCAGCAACGGAGGACGTGACGCCGACTGCGGCTGTGACGGCGATGATGAGGGCTGTGCGCTTCATGGTCGTTTCCCTTCTTCCGTTTCGGCTCATGCATCGAGGCTAGGGAGTTCCCGGACGCGGGTCGCTCGTGGACGCGACGTTGCGAGTGTCACGAGCGTCACGGAGACTTGCTCGGTGCGTCATCGGAGAAGCGAGGTCGCGGGCAGGCACAGCGCGTCGGTCGCGACCGAGACGGACGACCCGGACGAGGCGTACGCCGACTGGCCCGGCACGTACGAGCCGGTGCGGCTGCCGTGGCCGCTCGACTCCACGAGCGCGTCGTAGTGTTGCGCCGTGAGCGCGCCGCGTGTGTTCGGGATCGTCCTCGCGGGCGGCGAGGGGAAGCGGCTCATGCCGCTGACCGCGGACCGCGCGAAGCCGGCGGTGCCGTTCGGGGGCCACTACCGGCTCGTCGACTTCGCCCTCTCGAACCTCGTCAACGCCGGCTGCCTCCGCATCGTCGTGCTGACGCAGTACAAGAGCCACAGCCTCGACCGGCACGTGACGACGGTATGGCGGCTCTCCCCGCTCCTCGGTAACTACGTCGCCCCCGTCCCCGCGCAGCAGCGCACCGGCCCGCACTGGTTCGCGGGCTCGGCCGACGCCATCTACCAGAGCCTGAACCTCGTCCACGACGAGGGGCCCGACTACGTCTGCGTCTTCGGCGCCGACCACATCTACCGCATCGACCCGGCGCAGATGGTGGAGCGTCACGTCGAGTGGGGCGCCGGCGTGACGGTCGCCGGCATCCGCGTGCCGCTCGACGAGGCGAGCCAGTTCGGCGTCATCGAGCCCGCCGAGGACGGGCATCGCATCGCCGCGTTTCGCGAGAAGCCGGACGACGCCGTCGGGCTCCCTGACGCGCCGGATCGGGTCTACGCCTCGATGGGCATCTACGTCTTCACGGCGCGCACGCTGATCGAGGCGGTGACGGAGGACGCGGCCGACCGGAGCTCACGGCACGACCTCGGCGGCGACATCGTCCCCCTCCTCGTCTCGCGCGGCGAGGCGCACGTGTACGACTTCCTCACGAACGAGGTGCCAGGTGCGTCGGAGGCGGAGCGCGGCTACTGGCGCGACGTCGGGACGCTCGACTCGTACTACGACGCGCACCTGGACCTCATCTCCACGGTCCCGGCGTTCAACCTCTACAACCAGGAGTGGCCGATCCACAGCTGGCCGGAGCCGCTGCCGCCCGCGAAGTTCGTGTTCGAGGACGAGGGGCGCACCGGGCAGGCGGTCGACTCGATGGTGTGCGCCGGGGTCATCGTGTCCGGCGGGCTCGTCCGCCGCTCGATCCTCTCCCCTGGAGTGCGCGTCCACTCCCACGCAGAGATCGAGCGCTGCGTGCTCCTGCACGGGGTCGAGATCGGACGGCGCGCGATCGTACAGAACGCGATCCTGGACAAGAACGTCCGCGTCGCCGAGGGCGTCGAGATCGGCGTCGACCCCGCGCGAGACCGGAAGCGGTTCGTCGTCTCAGAGGGCGGTGTCGTCGTCGTCGGCAAGGGCGCCGTGGTCGATGCCTGAGCCGGCGCCCGGCGCGCCGCTGCGGGTTGCGCTCTTGACGCGCGAGTACCCGCCCGACGTCTACGGTGGCGCCGGCGTCCACGTCGAGTACCTCGCGCGCGAGCTCGCTCGGCTCGTCGACGTGACCGTGCACTGCTTCGGGGACGACCGGCCGGCAGGTGACGGGCCGGCAGTCGTCGCGCACCGCCCGTGGGAGCGCCTCGCGGGGGACGAGCCGTTCGCGGCGGCGCTCGAGGCGCTCTCGGTCGACCTCGAGCTGGCTGCCGCCACGGGCGGCGCAGACCTCGTCCACAGCCACACCTGGTACGCCAACCTCGGAGGCCACCTTGCGAAGCTCGTCCACGACGTCCCGCACGTCGCGACCGTGCACAGCCTCGAGCCGCTGCGGCCGTGGAAGGCCGAGCAGCTCGGAGGCGGCTACGCCGTCTCGAGCTGGTGCGAGCGGACGGCGCTCGAGGCGGCCGACGCGGTCGTCGCGGTCTCGGCCGAGCACCGCAGCGACCTCCTGCGCTGCTACCCGGCGGTGGACCCGGCGCGCGTAAGCGTCATCGGGAACGGCATCGACACGGACGAGTTCCGTCCCGACCCGGCGACCGATCTCGTCGAGCGGGAGGGGATCGACACGGAGAAGCCGTACGTCCTCTACGTCGGCCGGGTGACCCGCCAGAAGGGGCTCACGCACCTGCTGGACGCGGCCGCGGGCCTCGATTCGGGCGCGCAGCTCGTCCTCTGCGCCGGCGCCGCGGACACGCCGGAGCTCGCAGCCGAGATCCAGGAGAAGCTCGAGCGGCTGCGAAGCTCGCGGGACGGCGTCGTCTGGATCGAACGGATGCTGCCGAGGCCGGAGCTGATCCAGCTCCTGACGCACGCGAGCGTCTTCGTCTGCCCGTCGGTCTACGAGCCCCTCGGGATCGTCAACCTCGAGGCGATGGCCTGCGCGACCCCCGTCGTCGCGACGGCGACGGGAGGCATTCCCGAGGTGGTCGAGGACGGCGTGACCGGCCTGCTCGTCCCCTTCGATCCCGTCGACGACGCGACGCGCTCGCCCCGCGACCCTGCCCGGTTCGCACGCGACTTCGCGGACCGGATCGACCGACTGCTCGGCGATCCCGAGGAGGCCCGTCGGCTCGGCGAGGCGGGACGCCGGCGTGCCGTGGCCGAGTTCGGCTGGGAGGCCATCGCGAGGCAGGTGGAAGCTCTCTACCGGCGCGTGCTCTCGACCCGCTGGACCTGATCCGCAGGCTTGCCTGCGAGGCGCGGAAGCGAGAGACTCCGCGGAATCGCAGGGAGCCGGGGCGTGCGGGGAAGGGAAGCACGCGCTTGAACCAGACTCCGGCCGTGAGGTAGGAGCCTGGCCGGGCTGGGCCGGCTCCCTGCCTCGCCACTGTAGCGCGCCTCCTTCGGCGGCCGGGTTGGTTTTGCAGGGATTCTCGGATCGCGGCGCTAGCGCGCCTCGCGTCGGATCAGATCGATCTCGTCGGGCCTGTACGGGCTGCCGTCGGGGTACAGCAGGCCCTGGAAGACGACGTCGTCCGCGACGGCCTTCGCGTTCGGCCACTGGAATCGCGTCTGGTCGGCGCCGATCATGAGCTCCCAGAGGTACCAGCCGATGCCGTCCCGGCGGAAGAGCGGGAGGATCTCCTCCAGCTCGCCGTGATTCGGCCGACCGAGGGCCTCGGTTGCGACGACCGGCCTGCCCCACGAGCGTGCGGCGTCGATCTGTCTGCGTGCCTCCTCCGGCAGGCGTGTCGGGCTGACGTAGAAGTGGATCGAGGTGACGTCCGAGAGCGGCGTGCCGGACCAGCAGGTCGTCAGGGGCTGGCTGGGACGGGCCGCTCTCGCTCACGAGAAGGCGTCTCGGAGCAGGGCGACGCTCTCGTCGCGCGCGAGCGGCTCGTTGTAGAGGTCCCAGGCCAGGATGCGCGCATCGCGGCCGAACGTCGTCAGGAGGTCGTCGACGTACGTCCGCAGCGCCGGCCGGTACGAGAGGGCGAGGCGGCACTCGCCTGGCGACCGCTGCCAGTACGGGTTGTGGACGCCGGGCCGGGGGTCCGGCGCCTGCTCGCCGAGATGCGGCTCGGGCAGCCAGCAGTCGTCGAAGAGCACGGGCAGCACGGAGAGCCCGTGGCGTCCGGCGAGCGCGAGGAACGCACCGAGACGGTCGCGAAACGAGCGCGCGTCGTCCTCGTAGACGACGTACTGGAGGAAGACCCGAACGCTCGTGAGCCCGAGACCCTCCGCGAGCCCGAGCTCGCGGTCGATCGTCGCTTCGTCGAGCTCCAGCCACATCTGGGTCGGGTTGACGGCGTTCGACGGGAGGTAGTTGACGCCGCGGATACCGGCGAACGAGCGGGGCTCAGGCGGCACCGCGGCTGCGCCACCGGCCGGCGGCGTGCGCTGCGCCCTGCAGGCCCTCGGTGCGGACGATGAGGAAGACGAGCGGCACGAGCGCGAGGAACAGGACGTACGGCGTGAGCAGGACGGAGCTGAGATCGCGTCCGCGCGTCGTGACCGGGCCCTTGCCGGCCGCCGCCCGAATCGCCGTTGCTGCCTGCGCCGTCTGACCCGGGTCGAACACCTGCGTCTGGAGCTCACGCGCGACCGCGGGCAGGATGCCCTGCGTCGTCGCGTCGGGGGCGTAAGCGGTGTTGATGCGCCCGTTGATGTAGATCCGCTCCTGCGGGCGCCAGTAGTGGAAGAAGAAGGCCTTGATGTGCGCATCGCCGAAGAGCGACGGAAGGGTGCCGAGATCGTCACGCCGCGACTCGCCGTCGGTGAAGACGACGACCACGCGGCGCTTCGCCGAGGCGGGGAAGTAGCCGCCGAGCACGAGATCGCCCAGCGAGCCGAGCTTCGTCGCGTTGATGTTCCCGTACGGGAAGGACGAGGTCGGGCGGTCGATCCCGAGCGAGCCGTCGAGCACGGCGTTGAACGCGTTCGGGCTCACGGAGGGGAACAGGTGCGGGAGCAGGCGATCCGTGAGCGACGCGATCCCCACCGGGATACCCGCGAGCGCAGCGCGCAGGCGCTTGGCGTCGATCTTCGCGCGCGCGAGCCGTGTCGGGGCGCCCGGGAGGCGGGCGCCCATCGAGCGGGACACGTCGAAGACGAAGTACGCCTCCGCGTCCGCGCGTCCCTTCGCGGTCGTCTGCCGCCCTGCCACCGGCTGCGCGGCCGCGAGCGCCAGAAGGGCGATGAGCGCCAGCAGCGCGACCAGGGTCGGGATAGTGCTCCGCTCGCTCGGCGGACGTAGCCCGAGCCGCGCGCAGAGCGCCCGCAGCCGCTGGCGACCGGAGATCAGGACGGCGAGCGGAACGATCCCGACGAGCGCCACGAGCGCGCCGAGCGGGGTGACGAAGGAGATCGACATCGCGCTAGAAGCCTCCGGCGCCGGCCGCCGACGCGCCGGGGCTCCCTCCGGCCGCGCCGGTGTCGCCGCGCTTCCCGCGGTGGTACGGGAGCTGGCTCGCCTGCTCGACCGCGATCGGCCGGTACAGGTCGAGCAACGCCTCCAGGTCGTATGCCGCCTCGGCGTTCGTCGGGTCGGTACGGACCGCATGCTGGAGACCGTCGATCGCCTCGACCAGGGCGTCGATCTCGGCCGTCTGCCCCTGGAGGACGAGCTGCTGGAAGACCGTGAGGGCGTGCAGCTCCTGCGCGCGAGAGCGGACGCCGCGGCTCGGCGTGCTGCGGGCGATGTTGTCGAACGCGAGCTCCAGGTTCGCGAGCTCGGTTCGCGGCGGATCGAAGTTCGAGCACGGCGTCTGCGGCTGGTTGAGGTTGAAGACCGGGCTCGGCGTGGCACCGACGCAGGGCCGGCCGCGGAGGGTCTGCAGGCGCTGCAGCGCGCGTCCGAAGCGGACGTCGTCGCCCGTCGCGAGGAGCGTGCGCGAGACTCCCACGGGCAGCCAGGTGCCCGGCTCCCAGATCCCGGAGCTCGCGGAAAAGCGCGCGACCGCGACGTTCGCGCGCTGCGTCTGCCCGCGCCAGGCGAGCACGTCGTGCGCCGCCAAGCCGAGCACGACCGCGACGGCGACGAGAACGAGCGCACCGCCGACCCGGAGCGCCAGCTGCAGACGGCTCATGCGGCCCTCCATTCGAGCCTTCTGGCGACGTACTCGTTCGCCGCCAGCGCGAGCAGCAGCACGGCCTCGAGCGCGACGAGCGCGCGCGGGAACGGCGCGACGACCGTCTGGTGCTCCGCGACCGAGGCATTCTTGCGCAGCACCGCGTCGCTGACGATCGCATCGGCCCCGACGAGGCTCGTGAAGTAGGCGAGCGACGGCTCGTCCGGGGCCAGCGGGAGAACGTGGAGGGGGATACCGGCGCGGTGATAGGCAGTGATCTCCTGCGTCAGCGTTCCGAGATCGGACGACGCGTCCTCGAGGTCGCTGATGAGGAGAACGGAGCCCTTGCCCGTGCGCCGGACCTCCTCGCGAGCCAGCCGAAGGCCGGCGCTGATGGTCGTCCCGCCGAGGAAGCCGCGCGACCAGGGCGTCTCCTTCCCGAAGCCGGCGAGGAAGTTCCCGAAGAAGAGGAGCATCGGGCGGAGCTCATCGCCGCGTGTGCCGGGGGGAAGCATCTCGTAGGCCTGCTCCTCGAAGACGACGAGCCCGAGACGCTGGTCGCTGTCGGCGAGCGTGCGCAGGAGCGTTCGCAGGTGGGCGTTCGCGAGCGGGTCGATGCTCGCCGAGAGATCGAGGGCGACGATCCCGTTGCCGCCGCTCGCGAAGTAGCTGGTCGGCCGCGTGTGCAGCCGCAAGGACGCGAACACGGTGGCCGCGAAGAGCACGAGCAAGGTTGCCGCGAGGGCGAGGCGCACCTGCCGTGTCCGATTCGCGTAGCGCCAGAGCGCCGGCGCGTCCGCGAGGGGGACTGCGCGCGAGGCCATCAGGCAGCTCCGCCGGCGGTGCGGATCCGGGCCACGAGGTCTCGCGATGCCGAGGCGCTCGGCGCCTGCTCGGACCACGCGAGCTTGCGGGCGGAGCGGACGAGGTCGGGCTGCTGTGCGCGGCGAAGCTCCCGGGCGAGCAACGCGAGCGCCTCGCGGTGCTCGGCGCCGCCCGCCTGCCGCCTCGCCGCCTCTTCGACTGCTGCGAGCGCCCGCTCGAGCGGCGAGCGCTCGGGCTCGGCGGCGTGCCGCCGCCTGTGCACGAGGGCGAGCAGCGGACGGGCGACGTAGAGCGCCGCGACTAGCAGCCCCACCGCGAGCGCGGCGAGCACGAGGCCGAGGAGGAGCGGGCTCACACGGTACGTCGGGCTCGGGGCGACGACGCTCGTGGGAAATTGCAGCAGCGGGTCGAGCGGAATCGAGAACTGCGCCTGGGATGCCGTGGTCGGAGCGAGCTGGCTCGTGCCCACTCGCGAGACCTCCCGGAAGCCCGGCCACGGAATCGTGCGGCTCCGGCTATGACCGCTCCGGTCGCGGTATTCGAGGCGGGCCGCGGGCGTGAACCGGATCTTTCGCTCGGCCGCTCCGCCCGTGATGCACTGCAGCGAGACGCACTGCAAGAGGTAGCGGAAGCGGGCTTCGACGGTCGGGCCGTCGCCCGTGAGCGTGCGGCGCGGGGTCGCCACCTCCACGTAGGGGAAGAAGCGCGCCCGGACCCGGAGCAGCTTCGGATCAACGAGCTTCGAGTCGACGAGCACGTCGACGTCGGCGGTGATCCGCTCCCCGAAGAGATAGGGGCCGGGAGACAGCGATGCCTGCGCCTGGACGATCCCGGGAGAGGCGGCGAGCATGCCGCCGGGGAGGGTGAGCGCGACCACGGCCGCTGCGGCGACCCAGAAGCACCTCACCGCAGGCCCTCGATCGTGGCCTCGCGAGTCTCCGCCCAGTCGAGGAACGCCCCGAGGATCGCGCTCTCGTCGCTCGAGTCCACGAGCACCGGGTCGAGCGCGGCGCGGGAGAAGTCCTCGAGCAGCCGCTCCCAGCGCGCCTCGTGCTCGCGCTGGAGCGCGGCAACCTCGGCCCGCCGCAGGCGCACCTCCTCGCGCTCGCCGGAGCTGTTCAGGATCTCGAGCCGGAACCCCTCCGTCGGAGGAAAGCTCCGTTCCCACAGCGGGTCCTGGAGCACGACCGGCACCACGTCCCAGCGCAGCTCGAGCGCACGCAGCCACGTCTCTGTAGACGGCGGAACGAGGAAGTCGGAGAGCGCGAAGATGAAGGTCCCTGCGGGCACCGAGCGCGGGTGCGCCATGAGGAACTCGAACGCGTCCTCCACGTTCCGTGCCGGAGCCTCGAAGGGTGCGCCCTCGTCCTCCCGGTCGAGGTACTCCCAGAGCGACTGCGACTGGGGAGGGAGCCAGAAGGGGTCGGCGCCGCCGTCGCCGAAGTCGAGGTAGCCGAGAAAGCCGTGCGCCTCCACCGTGCTCGCGCGGATGAGCTCGATCGCGGTCCGCTGCGCCTCGGCCTTGCGCAGCCAGGGCAGGCCGGCCGGGAAGAGCTGCATCTCGGGCCTCCGGTCCGCGACGACGACGACGCGCGGGGCCTCCTCCGCGTAGCGCTCTCGGAGGATGAAGTGGTCGGCTCCGCGGGCCGACGAGAGACGGGCCGACGCCCCCCAGTCGATCGCCTTCACGTCGTCGCCGGGGACGTACGGCCGCGAACCTGCGACGTCCGAGCCGCGACCTCGGCGCGCGCTGTGCATCGCGCCGAACGCGAGCCCGACGATGCGGCCGCGCGGGACGAGGGCGAACGTCGCGTCGGGCAGGGAGGTGTTCCTAGCTCGCGGGCTCGCCGTGCCGCAGCTCGGGCGCCGGCACGAGCCGCAGGCACGCGTCCCTGAACTCGTCCAGCGCGTCTCCCCAACCCGTGCGCCGCGCCTGCGCGCGGAAGGCCGGCCGGAAGGCCACGCGGTGGGCGATCACGGGCAGGAAGAGCTGCTCCACGTCGTCGGAGACGACGTACTCGCGCTCGTCGAGAAGGGCCCAGGCGCGCGCCGCGCGCTCGAGCGCCAGCGTCCCGCGGACGGACGCGCCGAGCACGCACATCTCGACGTCGCGCGTCGAGCGCACGAGCTCCACGATCCACCAGCGCAGGAGCTCGTCCACGTAGACGGAGCGGACCGCCTCCTGGAGGAGGGCGACCTCGGCCGTGGAGACCACGGGCTGCAGGAGCTCGATCGGATGCTGCTCCGCCTGCTGGTCGATCACGACCTGGAACTCGTCCTCGAGACTCGGATAGCCGAGCTCGGTCTTCAGGAAGAAGCGGTCGAGCTGCGCCTCCGGGAGGGGGAAGGTCCCCTCGTACTCGACCGGGTTCTCGGTCGCGAGGAGGAGGAACGGCTCGCGCAGCGGGCGCGTCACGCCGTCGACGGTCACCTGGCGCTCCGCCATCGCCTCGAGCAGCGCCGACTGCGTCTTCGGCATCGCACGGTTGATCTCGTCGACGAGCACGGTGGTCGCGAAGATCGGGCCCGGCCGGAACTCGAACTCGCGCGCCTGCTGGTCGTAGACCGAGAGGCCGGTGACGTCCGTCGGCTGCAGGTCGGGCGTGCACTGGATGCGGGCGTGCACGCCGCCCTCGATGGAGCCCGCGATGGCGCGCGCGAGGATCGTCTTCGCCGTCCCCGGCACGTCTTCGAAGAGGACGTGGCCCTTGCAGGCGAGTGCGGCGAGGACGAGCTTGATCTCCTCGTGCTTCCCGCGGACGACCGACTCGAGGTTTTCGAGGAAGCGCGAGGCGATCTCGATCGCCGCGTCAGTCGTCTCGCTCACGGGATCGAGTCTAGGAGCGGCGCAAGGCGCTCGCAAACTTCGGCCCGGATGCGCCGTCGTACCGATCGGAACGATGAAAACCCTGCTCCGGCTGGGACTTCTCGGCGCGCTCTTTTCGGCTGGCGTAGCGGGTTTTTCGTTCCGCGCGGGTGCGCGAAGCGACGCAGAGGCGACGATCGACCGCACGCTCGCCTGTGCCGTTCTCCCCACCGGCGTCGGAGCGCTCAAAGCCATGGCGTCGCCTCGCCAGGGAGGCAACACGCCTGCTCAGATTCGGGCCTCGACCGGTAACGGCGACGGTGACGTCCTCGTATGGATCCACCGTGGGGCGCCCCGAACCGCCTACTCCGCACCTTGGCCTCCCGATCTCACCGTCGACGTGAGCTTGTGCCATGCCGTGAGGACACGTGTCCCCCTCACGCCTCGCGGGCTGAGCGGAGGTGCCGCACCGTACTGGACCGATGTGACCTGCCTCACCGCCCGGCAGGTCTTCGTGCACGTGCACGTGGTCATGAAGTCCCCGCCGAGGTGGACGTCGCAGCCGCCGAACCAGATCGCGCACGGCGACCCGGTCTCGTCGGCGATCGCCGTGCAGACGCGGAAGCACGAACCGCTCGTCTACATGACGACATCCGGGAACAAGGCAAGCTTCTACTCCGCGCGCACGTGCTTCTGAACGGCCGCCGCTACATTCCGCCCGACGACCCGGGCGGTTAGCTCAGCTGGTAGAGCGCCTGCTTTACACGCAGGTGGCCGCAGGTTCGAGTCCTGCACCGCCCACTCCGTCCTTTCGCTGCCTCGCGGCGCGAGGTGTCAGCGGACGACGAACGACCCGCTGATCCGGACCCCTCGACGCGCGAGCATCCCGGCGTCGAGGCCCTCGGCGCGGTACCGGTACAGCCCCCGGCGCAGGCGCACGGCCCAGGTGGTGAGCACGAACCCTCCTCCGGTCCCGAACTGCGTGCGGCGATCGACGGCGGGCCCGTAGAGGTGAAACACGTAGTCCGGGTACGTGTGGACCTCGATCCGGTACCGGCCCGCCGGCAACCGGGTAACGAGAGGGCCGCCGAAGCCGACGCGTGACATTCCGACGAAGGGGATCTTGGGGCCAACCCAAGCCAAAAGCTGCCGGGGCTTTGCAGTCGCGGGCGCCGCATCCGTCGTCCCGAGAACGAGTGTCAGAACGAGAAGGAAGGACAGGAGCGCCGCTTTCACGATCCTTTACGTTGAGCCTTCCTCGCCTGCGCTGTCAAGGCAGTTCGCTTCGCGTTGGACGAGGCGCGGTCGCAGCCCCACAGTACTGTCTTCGCCGCGGCTGCGACGATCGCGCCTCGCATCCGCGATGGAAGCGCGACCGTCTGAGCCGCGTCTGAGATCAGGCTGAGAGGGCCCTAAGAATCAGGCCGACTCGGCGAGCTCGCCGGTCTCGGCGTCGACGACGTCCTTGAGCTCCTCGGCCAGCTGCGCGAAGACGTCCCGCTCGACCTGGCGGATCCGCTCGCGCGAGATGCCGAGCTCGCGCTCGATGGACTCGAGCGTGTGCTGCTCGCCGTCGAAGCCGAAGCGCAGCTCGAGGATCCGGCGCTCGAGCTCCGGCAGCGTGCGCACGGCCTCGCGCACGGCCTGCCGACGCAGGCTCTCGCCCGCCTCCTCGACCGGGTCGCTCGCCGACTGGTCGGCGAAGAGGTCGCCGAGCTCGCCGTCGCCGTCCTCGCCCACCGACTGGTTGAGCGAGACCGATGCCTCGACCGCGCCGAGCGCCTCCTCGACGTGCTGCAGCTCGAAGCCGGTGGCCTCGGCCAGCTCCTCGTGCGACGGCTGCCGCCCGCGCTCGGCCTCGAGCTGCCGGCCGACGCGCGCCAGCTTCAGCCGGCGCTCGTGCACGTGCGAGGGCACGCGGATCGTCTGCGACTGGTTCGAGATAGCGCGCTGACACGCCTGGCGGATCCACCACGTCGCGTACGTGGAGAACTTGAAGCCGCGACGCCAGTCGAACTTCTCGACCGCGCGGTTGAGCCCGATGATCCCTTCCTGGATCAGGTCGCCCAGCGGGAGACCGTGACCCTGGTAGCGCTTCGCGATCGAGACGACGAGGCGCAGGTTCGAGTTGATCATGCGCTCCTTCGCCTCTCGGTCGCCGCGCTCGATGCGCTTCGCGAGCTCGACCTCCTCGGCCGCGGTGAGCAGCCGGTGCCGGCCGATCTCGTTCATGAAGAGCGTGAGGGAATCGGTCGTGACGATCTCGCGTGCGGCGGGAACGACGTGCTCCGGTTCCTTCACTTCAGCCTCGTCCGTCACGTTCGCCGCGACGATCTCCACCTCGCGCACGCCGAGCTCGGCCTTGACGGCGCCGAGCTCCTCGTCGTCGAGATCGTGCTCGAACGCAAGCGTCTCGAGCTCGACCTCCTCGACGAGGCCGCGTTCCTCTGCCTTCTCGAGGAAGGCCTGTACGTCCTTTTCCAGCACTGCGCTCACTACCTTCTCCTACCTCCTGTGCGCTCTGGTGAGAGCGCGTTCCTGCGTCGATTTCGCTCCTCGAGACCCTGCTCGCGTGTCAGGCTCGCTGCTCCGGTCCGAACCGCCGCCGTGGCCCGACACGCGACAGAGGTTCAAACGACGAGAAAGGCCCCGGGATTCCCGGTCATACCAGGCGAAAACCACTCCGTACGCCTCTCACGACGCTGACTGGTAGCGTCGCACATCGTGACGGCCGCTGCGCTGCATACGAGTGAAGGAACCGTTGAGATCGAGCTCTTCGCCGAGGATGCTCCGAGGACGGTCGGGAACTTCACGAAGCTCGCACAGGACGGGTTCTACGACGGACTGGCGTTCCACCGCGTCATCCCGGACTTCATGATCCAGGGCGGCTGCCCGCGGGGAGACGGTGCGGGCGGGCCCGGCTACCAGTTCGAGGACGAGTTCAACGACCACCCCGTGGCGCGCGGCGCGCTCGCGATGGCGAACGCCGGGCCGAACACGAACGGCTCGCAGTTCTTCATCGTCACGGCCGACGCCTGTCCCTGGCTGGACGGGAAGCACACGGTCTTCGGCCAGGTCGTCTCGGGGCTGGACGTCGTCGACCGTATCTCGCACGTCGACCGCGACTCGCGCGACAAGCCGCTCGAGCCGGTCGTGATCGAGTCCGTCGAGATCCGCTGAGCAGAGACCTCGGGCAATGGCGACTGCCGTGAGCCTCGCCGGGAAGACGGCGATCGTTACCGGTGCGTCGAGCGGGATCGGAGCGGCGACGGTTAGCAAGCTGCGCGAGGCCGGCGTTCGCGTCGCCGGCGGCGCCCGCCGCGTGGAGCGGATCGAGGCCGACGTGGCGCTCGAGCTCGACACCACGGACGAGGCGAGCGCGCGGAGGTTCGTGGAGCACGCGCTCGCCGAGCTCGGCGGGCTGGACATCCTCTACAACAACGCCGGGCTCGCCCTCGGCCGCTACCCCTTCTCGGAGTCGACGGAGGCGGACGAGGCGACCGTCCTGCACACGAACGTCGACGGCGTCCTGCGGATGACGCGGCTCTGCCTCCCGCACATCCGCGACGGTGGCCACATCCTCTTCACGGGATCGGTCGCGGGGCGGCAGGCGTACGAGAACGGCGCCTCCTACGTCGCCTCCAAGTTCGCGCTGCGCGGGTTCGTCTATGCGTTGCGGGAAGACCTGCTGGGAAGGCCGATCCGAATCACGACCGTCGACCCCGGCCTCACCGAGACCGAGTTCTCGCTCGTGCGCTTCAAGGGCGACGAGGAGAAGGCGCGAGCGGTCTACGAGGGTGTCGAACCCGTGACCCCGGACGACGTGGCGGAGTGCGTGCTCTTCGTGCTCACCCGCCCGCCGCACGTCAACGTCGACGAGATCGTCGTGAAGGCGCTGGCGCAGTCGAGCGGGGCGAGGATTCTCAGGCGCGAGAGCTGAGCCATGGCCGTCCTCACCATCCTCGAAGGCTCGACGTTCTGCATCTCCGACGAGCGCGGCGACATCGGCGCCGACACGAGCGGGCTCTTCGCGCTCGACACGCGCTTCCTCTCGCGGCTCGTCCTCCTCCTCGACGGCTCGCGGCCGCTGCTGCTCTCGTCCGGCCGCGTCCAGCACTTCTCCGCGGCCTTCTTCCTCCGCAACGCCAACACCGCGTGCCTGCCGCACGACTCGATCTCGGTCGCGCGAGAGCGCTTCGTCGGCACCGGGATGCAGGAGCGCATCGCGGTCCGGAACGTGAGCATGGCGCGCCTCGAGTTCGAGCTCTCGCTCGAGCTCGAGGCGGACTTCGCGGACATCATCAGCGTCAAGAACCACGACTTCGCGCTCGGCGACCCGACGCACGCGTCTCCCCTGCCGCCGCCCGCTCCCAGGCGCTCCGCTGATCACGGGGAGCAGGTCGTGATCGAGGCTCCCCGGGGCGATCTGCGGACCCACGTCGTCCTCTCGCGCTCGGCTCGGGTGAACGGGAGCGCGCTGGCGTTCGACGTGGCGCTCGATCCGCACGAGAGCTGGGAGCTGACCGTGGACGTGCTACCGGTGACCGACGGTCACGACGTCTCGGACTCCGAGGCCTCGGTGCGGCTCGAGGAGGAGCGCGAGACGCTGGGGGACGTCGTCGCGGCTTGGGCGCTGCGTGTGCCGAAGGTGCGGGGCGCGTGGGACGGGCTGCGGCGCGCGTTCGACCGCTCGATCGTCGACCTGGGCGCGTTGCGGATGCGCGCCGGGGAGGACCGGCGGCCGCTCTTCGCGGCGGGGATGCCCTGGTTCATGACCGTGTTCGGGCGGGACACGGCGATCACGTCGCTGCAGACGCTGCTGCTCGGCCCGGAGCTGGCGATCGGCGCCCTCGACGCCCTCGCGGAGCTGCAGGCGCTCGAGGAAGACCCCGCGATCGACGCGGAGCCCGGGAAGATCGTGCACGAGGTGCGCGCCGGGCGGGCCGCCGAGACCTGGTTCGCCCGCTACTACGGCTCCGTCGACTCGACGCCGCTCTTCCTCATCCTGCTCTCGGAGACCTGGCGGTGGACCGACGACGACACGCTTCCGATGCGGCTGCGCGAGCCGGCCCTGCGCGCGCTCGAGTGGATCGACCGCTACGGAGACTCGGACGACGACGGCTTCGTCGAGTACGAGCGGCGCTCCGAGCACGGCCTCGTCAACCAGTCGTGGAAGGACTCTGGCGACTCGCAGCGCTTCCACGACGGCCACCTCGCCGACGCGCCGATCGCCCCCGTCGAGGTGCAGGGGTACGTGTACGAGGCGAAGCTGGGGATGGCCGAGCTCGCCCGCGAGGTCTGGCGCGACCGCGCGCTCGCCGAGCGGCTCGAGCAGGAGGCGGCCGACCTGCGGGCCCGCTTCGACGAGGCGTTCTGGGTCGAGGAGCGGGGCGGCTTCTACGCGCTCGCGCTCGACGGCAAGAAACAGCGCGTCGACGCGCGCACGTCGAACATGGGGCACCTGCTGTGGAGCGGGATCGTGCCGCCCGAGCGCGTCCAGTCGGTCGTCGACCAGCTGCTCTCGGAGTCGCTCTGGTCCGGCTGGGGGATCCGCACGATGGCGAGTGACGACCTGGCCTTCAGCCCGCTCAGCTACCACAACGGCACCGTCTGGCCGCACGACACCGCGCTCGCCGTCTGGGGGCTCGTCCGACACGGGCAGATGAGCGCCGCTCGCCGCATCGCGCGCGGACTGATCGAGGCGGCGGAGCACTTCGAGTGGTCGCTGCCCGAGGTCTTCGCCGGCTACGCGCGCGACGAGACCCCGTTCCCCATCGCCTACCCGACTGCGGCGCGGCCGCAGGCCTGGGCGGCCGGCACGCCGATCCTGCTCGTCCGCCTCCTGCTCGGGCTCGCGCCGGACCGGGCGCGCCAGCGGCTCGTCACGACGGTCGAGGACGACCTCCCGAGCTGGCTCGACGGCCTGCGCGTCGAGGGCGTCCGCGCGTTCGGCCGCAGCTGGACCGTCGCCGTCGAGCGCGGAGGCGTGGCAGTCTCCGAGGGCGCGTAGAGCGACGGGCTCGAGGAGGCGGCGTGAACGTCGGGCTGATCTGTCCTGTGTGGTTCCCGGTCCCTCCGGAGGGCTACGGCGGGATCGAGCGGGTGGTCGCGCTGCTCGCGGACGGCCTCGTCGCTGCGGGGCACGACGTGACGCTCTTCGCCTCCGGCGACTCGAAGACGCGTGCACGGCTCGACGCCGTATTCCCGACCGCACCGAGCGAGTGGATCGGGCACACGTTCTGGGAGCTCCGGCACATGACCTTCGCGCTCAACCGCTCCCGTGAGTTCGACCTCGTCCACGACCACACGGGACTGCTCGGGCTGGCGCTCGGCGGGCTGCTCGAGGTGCCCTTCTGCCACACGGTGCACGGGCCGCTCGACGGGCTTCCGGGCGCCCTCTACGAGGACGTCCTCGCGCTCTCGCCGCGCGCGCGCCTCATCTCGATCTCGATGAACCAGCGCTCGCCCAGGCCCTCCTTCCCGTGGGTCGCGAACTGCCCGAACGCGCTCGACCTCTCGCTCTACCCGTTCCGCCGCAAGGCGGGCGGGGACTACCTGCTCTTCCTCGGCCGCATGAGCCCCGAGAAGGGCGCCCACCGCGCGCTCGCCGTCGCGCTCGACACCGAGCTGCCCCTCAAGATCGCGGCCAAGTGCCGCGAGCCTGCGGAGCTGCGCTACTTCGACGAGTTCGTCCGCCCGCACCTCGGCGGGTCGATCGAGTACGTCGGCGAGGTCGGGCACGCGGACAAGGTCGAGCTGCTCATGGGCGCGCGGGCCCTCATCTTCCCGATCGACTGGGAGGAGCCGTTCGGGCTCGTCGTGATCGAGGCCATGGCGTGCGGCACGCCCGTGATCGCGACCCGACGCGGCGCCGTCCCGGAGATCGTCGAGCACGGCCGCACCGGGATCCTCGTCGACAACTACCGCGAGATGGAGGACCCGGCGATCATCGCGCAGGCGGACGCGCTCGACCCCGCCGAGCTTCGCCGCGAGATCGAGGAGCGCTTCTCCCCGGAGCACATGGTCGCCGACCACGTCGCCGCCTACGAGGCGACGATCGAGACGTCCGGACGAGGGTGAGCCTCAGGTCTCGGTACGACAGCGAGATCCTGCGGCTGGCGCTCCCGGCGCTCGGAGCGCTCGCCGCCGAGCCCCTTTACCTCCTCGTCGACACCGCAATCGTCGGCCACCTCGGCCGGGCGCAGCTCGCCGCGCTCGGCATCGCGGCGACGCTGCTCAGCGCCGTCTTCGCGATCTTCAACTTCCTGCAGTACGGCACGACCGCGCAGGTCGCGCGCGCCGGGGGCGCCGGCGAGACGGCGACCGCGCGGCGCCTCGGCGCTCAGGCGGTGTGGTTGTCGATCGCCTTCGGGCTCGCGGTGGCCGGGCTCGTCGCAGCGCTCGCGGAGCCGCTCGTCGACCTCATGGGCGGGGAGGAGCCGACGTCCTCCTATGCCGTGACGTACCTCCGCATCGCCGCGATCGGGCTCCCCGCGGCCTTCCTCGCGCTCGGCGGGCAGGGGTACCTCCGCGGGGTCTCCGACCTGCGGACGCCGCTCGTGATCGTGGTGGCCGCCAACGCCGCGAACGTCGTGCTCGAGCTGATCCTCGTCTACGGCCTCGACTGGGGGATCCGCGGCTCGGCGTGGGGGACGGCCGTCGCGCAGCTCGGCATGGGGTTGGCCTTCATCGCCGTCATCGCGCGCGGGCTGCACGCGGGCGAGGCGCGGCTCGTCCCCGCGCTGGCACGCCGCGTCCTCTCGCTCGGGAAGTGGATCTTCATCCGCACGACCGCGCTCATGAGCTCGTTCGTCCTCGCCGGAGCCGTCGCCACGCGCTCCGGGGACGCCGCGATCGGAGCGCACCAGATCGCCTCCGAGCTGTACATCTTCCTCGCGCTCGTCCTCGACTCGCTGGCGATCGCCGGCCAGATCATCGTCGCGCGGGAGCTCGGCGGCGGTGACACCGAGGACGCGTACGCCGCAGGTGAGCGGATGATCTGGCTCTCGGTCGGAGCGGGCGCCGTCTTCGCGGCCGCGCTGCTCGTGCTCTCGGGCGTCATCCCCCGCGTCTTCACGGGCGACGACGCGGTCCGTGACCAGGCGGCGCTGCTCTGGCCGTTCTTCGCTCTCATGCAGCCGCTCGCGGGAGCCGTGTTCGCGCTCGACGGCATCCTCATCGGCGCGGGCGACGGCCCCTTCCTCGCGTTGTCGATGGTCATCGCGTTCGCCTCGTGCGCCGTGGTGCTCGCGGCGACGCTCGCGGGAGACTGGGGCATCCGCGGCGTGTGGGCTGCGCTCGTCGTCCTCATCGTCGTGCGCCTGACGGCGATGAGCGCGCGCTTCCGGCGCGGCCGCTGGCTCGTGACGGGGTGGGCGTGAACGTTCTCGGCGGCGAGCTCGAGCCGTGCTCGTTCGACCCGGTCACGGGCTTCTACCGGGACGGCTACTGCCGCATCGGCTCCGATCCGGGCTTCCACACGGTCTGCGCCGTCATGACCCGCGAGTTCCTCGCGTTCACGCGCTCGCGCGGGAACGACCTCGTCACCCCGCGGCCCGAGTTCCTCTTCCCCGGTCTCGCGCCTGGCGATCGCTGGTGCGTCGTCGCCGCGCGCTGGGCCGAGGCCCTCGAATCGGGAGTCGCGCCGCCGGTCGTGCTCGAGGCCACGCACGCCTCCGCGCTCGAGTTCGTCTCGCTCGCCGAACTCGAGGCACACGCGCACGACGCGTGACGGGGCTCACCGGAAGACCCAGTCGGTGCGGGTCGCGACGTTCGCATACGACCACGCGAGGACCCGCCTCGGGCGCACGCGGAGCACGACGTCCCCCTCGACGAAGATCGTGGCCCGCTCGCCCGTCTCGGGCGCGACGTACTTCTCCGCATACGCCGCGTCGAGCCGCTCGAGCTCCTGCGAGTCCGTCACCTCCTCGGCCCGGCCCTCGACGATGATCGGATCGGCGCCGTCGCCGTTCAAGAGGACGATCTCGGGCTGGCGCAGGAGGTTCCGCGCCTTCCGGCTCGACCGCTTCGTCGTGAAGTAGACCGCCTCGCCGTCCCACCAGAACCAGACTGGGACGGCGTGCGGCCGGGCATCGGCGTCGGCCGTCGCGACCCAGATCTCGCGCATGCTCCGTAGCCGGCGGTCGACGGAGTTCCAGGGGAGGTGTCCCCGGGTGCGCTGGTCGTCGCTCATGGCCGAGATCGCTCCTGACGAAGGCTCGTTGCGCGTATTCTTCCTGCACCCGCCGATCACGATCGCCTGCGGGGAGAGAAACGGCATTTCGAGCAGGGAGGTGTGCCGATGCGCAGAGCTTTCGCGGCGTCAATGGCGCTGGTGAGTCTCGCGCTCTTCACCACAGTCATCGTCGCCTCGACCGCCCAGGCGCGGTCCGAGCGACCACAGGTAACGACGATCACCCTCTCCGGCTGGTCCGCCGGAAAGGACGAGGACGACCTGCTGCAGTCGGTCGTCAACACGTTCAACTCGACGCATCCGTCGATCCACGTCAACTACTCCGTGATCAACGGCGACTACCCGACGGCGATGACCGCGCGCTTCGCGGCGCACAACCCGCCGGACGTCTTCTACGTCGACTCGAGCGTGGCGCCGGCGTGGGTGAAGCAGGGCGTGCTCCAGCCGCTGAACAGCTACATCACGAAGAGCAAGTACGACATCAGCAAGTTCTATCCGGGCCTGCTGAACGCGTTCAAGGTCGGAAAGACCTACTACGGGTTCCCGAAGGACTGGTCCCCGCTCGCGACCGAGATCAACTCGGCCATGTTCGCGAAGGCGGGAATCAGGACTCCGCCCCGCACGTGGGCGCAACTGACCGCGGACGCGAAGAAGCTCCAGTCGTCCGGGGCAGTCCCGGGCGGCAAGCCGATCTGCCTCCCGCCCGACTGGGCGCGCATGCTCGCCTTCATCTTCCAGAACAAGGGCTCGCTCGCGAACGTCCAGTCCAAGGCGGTTACGCAGGCCGTGAACTACTACGTCGGCCTGATCAAGAGCGGTCTCGCGGCGACGCCGACCCAGCTCGGAGTCGGCTGGCCGGGTGAGGCGCTCGGCAAGGAGAAGGCGGCGATCATCTTCGAGGGCAACTGGCTGCTCCCGTACATGAAGTCGACCTTCCCGCAGGTGCACTACGGGGTCGCGCCGATGGTGAAGGGCAAGGTCAACGGGAACCTCGGGTTCACGGTCTCGTACTCGCTGGCCAAGGACTCGAAGAACAAGCAGGCAGGCTGGACGCTGCTCTCGTGGCTCACGGGCAAGCAGGGCATGACGCTGTGGATGTCCAAGGGGCTCGCCCTTCCCTCGCGGACGGACGTCAAGGCGATCGGCGGCCGCAGGCCGTTCCTCGTCTCCGGCCCGTTCTCGCACGGTTGGGGCTTCCCCAACTTCTCGGCCACCATCACGGTCATGAACAACGACCTGCAGGCCGTGATCAACGGCAGCATGACGACGGCCCAGATGCTGTCCGACGTCAGCAAGTCGCTGAAGGGCTAGACGCACCACTACTCGTTCCCCTCCGCGCGGCGTTAAGGTCGCGCGGAGGGGAAGAGAGCCATGTCGACCGCGTCCGAGACGATCACGGCGAAGGAGAAGGGCTCGCTCTTCGGGGCCCGGATGCGCGAGGCGGGCTGGGGCTACGCCTTCGTTCTCCTGCCCATGGCCGTATTCGGCCTCTTCTTCATCTACCCGCTCGCCTA
This sequence comes from Actinomycetota bacterium, assembly GCA_046735575.1. GTDB lineage: Bacteria > Actinomycetota > Thermoleophilia > Gaiellales > Gaiellaceae > GMQP-bins7. The sequence goes on along the minus strand of JBKPTS010000031.1, from coordinate 34,220 downwards.
CGGGATCTACATCAGCTTCTTCGACTGGGGGATATTCGGGAAGGTCAAGGGCGTGGGCACCACCAACTACCACACGCTCTACCACGACCCGATCTTCCGCCGATCGGTCCGGAACATCGTCGAGTACACGGTCGTCGTCGTGCCGCTCGAGATGGCGCTCGGCCTGGTGATCGCGCTCGTGATCAACGCGAAGATCCGCGGCAGGACGTTCTTCCGCTCGGCGTTCTACTTCCCCTCGCTCGTCTCGTCCGCCGCGATCACCGCGATCGCCATTTACATCCTGAATGCGGACGGTCTTCTCAATCATTTCATCGGGGGCCACCGCTCGTGGTTCGGCGACCCGAGCACCGCGCTCTGGTCGATCGTGGGGCTGAACGCGTGGACGACGGCGGGCACGGTCATGCTCTTCTACCTCGCCGCCCTGCAGGCGATCCCCACGGACGTCTACGAGGCGGCCGCGCTCGACGGGACGAGCACGTGGCGCACCTTCTGGCGCGTCACCTTCCCGCTGCTCAAGCCCGCGCACTTCTTCGTCCTCGTCGTCTTCGGGATCGGCGCGCTCAAGCTCTTCGACCAGTCGTTCATCGTCTCCGGGGGCACCGGCGGCCCCGTCTACTCGACGTACACGCCGGTCCTCTACATCTACAACACGGCCTTCAAGAGCTTCGAGTTCGGGCTCGCGGCGTCGGCCGGGGTCTTCATGTTCGTGGCGATCTTCCTGTTGACGCTCATCCAGCGCACGACCGTCGGCCGCTCGGAGATCGGCTGATGCTGCAGACCACCGTCGCCGCTGCCGAGTCGTACGTTCCCCCGCGTCCCCGCACGTGGATCGCCGGCCGGCTGATCCTGTACGCCGCGCTCGTCGGGATCGCGCTCCTCTACTTCGTTCCCTTCCTGTGGACGCTCTCGACGTCGTTCAAGACCCTCCCGGACACGCAGAACTTCAGCTTCATCCCGCACCCGTTCACGACGGCCGCCTGGTCGAGCGTCTGGAACGACTACGACTTCAAGCGCTACGCGCTGAACAGCCTCTTCCTCGCCGTCTCGGTCACCGTCCTCAACCTCTTCCTCGCCTCGCTCGGCGGCTACGCCTTCGCGCGGCTGCGCTTCCCGGGACGCGAGCTGCTCTTCCTGCTCGTGCTCGGGACGCTGATGATCCCCGACCAGCTGCGGCTGATTCCGGTGTTCGTGATGCTCACGAACTGGCACCTGATCGGGAACTTCTCCGGCTACATCCTCATCAACCTCGTGACGGCGGTGAACCTCTTCTTCATGCGCCAGTACTTCCTCACCATCCCGAAGGACTTCGAGGAGGCCGCGAAGCTCGACGGCGCCGGCTACTTCAAGACCTTCTGGCGCGTGATGCTTCCGCTCGCGGGCCCGGCGATCGCGGCGCTCGCGATCCTCCAGTTCCAGGGGACGTGGAACGACTTCTTCTGGCCGCTGATCCTCTTCGGGCAGGGCAACGAGCACCTGTACACGATGCAGCTCGGCCTCGCGCAGTTCACGCTCACCTACCAGACCCAGTGGCCGCAGCTCATGGCCGGCAGCATCCTCGCGATCATCCCGATCCTCGCGATCTTCCTCGTCTTCCAGCGCTTCTTCGTCGCCGGCGTGACCGCGGCGGGGGTCAAGGGATGAGGCCCCGCGAGGCGCTCCGGCTCGCGCTGCGCGACTTCTACGAGAACTCGTGGCGGCTCGTCGTCTTGAACGGCGCGTTCGGGCTGGTGCTCGTCGTCGGCGTGCTGGCGGCGCTGGCCATGCCCCTCGCGGCGGTCCTGGTCCTGGCGGCCGGGCCGCTCGTCGCCGTTCTCGCCCACTGTGCGGTGACCGTCGTGCGCACCGGCAGCCTCTTCTTCGCGGACGCGTGGGAGGGGCTGCGGCTGCACTGGCGGCGCGGGCTCGCGCTCGGCGCGCTCGGAGCGGCGGTCGCGGCTGTCGCCTTCCTGGCGCTGCGCTTCTATGGCGGCGCCTCGCTCTGGCCGCTCGCGTTCCTGACGTTCTACGTCCTCGTCCTGCTGCTGATCTACGCGCTCGTCCTCTGGACGCTCGCGATCGCCGAGCCCGAGCGGCGGCTCGCCGCCGTGGCGCGCGAGGCGGCCGGATTCGTCGCCTCGCGACCGGGAGCGACCCTTCTCCTCGGCCTGGCCCTGCTCCTCGTGAACGTCGCCGGAATCGCCGCCGCGGTCATGCCCTTCCTCACCCTCACCGTCGCCTACACCTTCCTCGCCACCGCCCATTTCGTCCTGCCGCCTCCGGAGGAGACAGCCTGATGGCCCCGATCACGTACGAGCACGTGACCAAGCGCTTCGACGACACCGTCGCCGTCGACGACCTGAACATCGAGGTCGCGGACGGCGAGTTCCTCGTGCTCGTGGGCCCGTCCGGGTGCGGGAAGACGACCGCGCTGCGCATGCTCGCCGGCCTCGAGGACGTGTCAGACGGACGCGTCCTGATCGGCGAGCGCGTCGTCAACAACGTCGCGCCGGGGAAGCGGAACATCGCGATGGTCTTCCAGTCGTACGCGCTCTACCCGCACATGACCGTGTACGGGAACCTCGCGTTCAGCCTGAAGAACTTCGACGTGCCGAAGGGCGAGATCGATCGCCGGGTCCGCGAGGCCGCCGACATCCTCGAGCTCGGGACCTTCCTGAAGCGCAAGCCGAAGCAGCTCTCGGGCGGCCAGCGGCAGCGGGTCGCGCTCGGGCGCGCGATCGTCCGCGAGCCGGCGGCGTTCCTCATGGACGAGCCGCTCTCGAACCTGGATGCGGCGCTCCGCGTGCAGACGCGGGCGGAGATCCTGAAGCTCCAGCAACGACTCGGCACGACCACGATCTACGTCACGCACGACCAGGTCGAGGCCATGACCATGGGCGACCGGATCGCGGTGATGAACCTCGGCGTCCTGCAGCAGATCGGGTCGCCCGTGGAGCTGTACACGCATCCCGCGAACACCTTCGTCGCGACCTTCATCGGCTCGCCGGCGATGAACCTGCTCCCGTCCGGAGCACTCATGGGGGTCGGGGGGAGCGGGCGGCTCGTCGGCTTCCGGCCCGAGGACGTCCGGCTCGCGAACGGAAGGCCGGTGAACGCGGCCGAGTACGAGGCCCAGGTCGAGGTCACGCAGTACCTGGGCGACGAGCAGCTCGCGTACCTCAAGCTCCAGGACACGGAGATCGTGGCGAAGCTGCCGATCGAGGCCGAGCTCCACCCCGGGGACCGCCGCAAGTTCGCCGTGCCACTCGCGAAGGTGCATCTCTTCGACGAGGAGAGCGGCGCGGCGCTCGGGACCGCCGCCTGAGGGCTACGCGACCGGCGCCCTCGACGAGGGCCTAAGCGCCGCGCGCGTGAGCTCGAGCCCGCGCTCGTCGAGCGCGTCCAGCCGATCGCCGGAGAACACGACGCCGCCGGAGTTCGCGACGTGGGTCGCCCAGGCCTCGCGGCCTGCGAGCCCCGGCCGGACGACGAGCGAGTCCGGGTCGGCGGCCCACAGGCGGCCGTGCGTCCAGGCGCGTGCCCGCGTACGCGCGATCACCTCGTGCAGATCCGGCTCTCCGGCTGCCGGCGGATCCTCCCGCGGCTCCGGGAGCACGTCCGGGCCGATGCGCATGGCGTCGACGAGGCCGATGCTGGGGAGGAGCGGCGCTCCGCAGCCGACCAGGAGCGCGTCCAGCCCCGCGCCCTCGCGGACGAGCTCTAGCCCCTCGCGGTAGGCGGCGAGGGGCGTGGTGTCGGCGTGGCGACCGCCCCCGAGCGCTCCCGCGTAGAGGAAGTCGAGCTTGTGGAAGCCGAAGCCGCGGCGGGCGAGCGTCGCGTACACCCCGCGGAGATGCTCGGCCGCCTCCGGGTGCGTCACGTCGAGGACGAGGAGCCGCTGGCGCCAGTTCCAGCCCGCGTCGGCCCCACGGACGAGCCAGTCGGGATGCGCCGCCGCGAGCTCGCTCTGCTCGCCGACGAGGAAGGGCGCGCTCCAGACGCCGGGGACCAGGCCTGCGGCGGCGATGCGCTCGGCGACGCGCCGGAGCGAGCCGAAGCGCGGGCCGTCGTCCAGCCAGTCGCCGACTCCCGCCGCATAGCCGTCGTCCACCTGGACGACCTCGATCGGGAGCCTGAGGCGCTCCACGGTCTCGAGGTTCGCGAGCACGTCGGCCTCCGTCACGTTCCCGAAGTACGCGGACCACGAGCACCACCCGGGCGGAATCGAATGGATCGCGCCCGGTGAGAGATGGTCGCCGAGGGCGGCCAGCGCCGCGTCGAGCGTGCCCTCGACGGTGAGCTCGACCACCGGGCCGTCCGCCGACAGGAGGAGGCGATCCGGTTTCGCCTCGCAGCGGATGGAGGCGACCTCGTCTCGCGGTTCGGGCGCGTGCCAGACGCGAGCCGGCTCGCCCCCGACCGCGACGCCGAGGATCCCCTCGCCCTGGAACCCTTCCGCGGGGAGCTCCTTCCCGGGGCGCCAGCCCATCGTGTGCGAGCGGCGATCGGGCGGCCGGGGCGACGTGCCGGTCGCCTGGTACACGCCGGCCGGCCTCCAGGACTGCCAGCCCTCCTCGTAGACGTGCATCGAGGCCGGGTCGCCCGCGATCTCCGCGACCGGCTCGAACCGGGCTGACGGGGTCAGGGGAGCGCGCCGGCCGTCGCCTCGTGCCGCTTGCGCCAGTACCGCTCGAGGCCGAGGTAGTGGTGCCAGAGGGGCGCGGCCTCGTCGTAGAGCTCGGCGAGCTCGGGGTCCGACTGCTCGAGATCGAAGCGCGCGGCTGCTACGAAGGTCTGCTCGTCCATCCCCGCCTCGACCCGCGCCGACCACTCGCGGAGCACCGACCGGAGCGCCTGCAGGTGGTCCTCGACGTCGTCGAACGTCCCGAAGTGGATCAGCGCGAGGCGGCCGGGGGTGCGCGCTGCGATCTCGTCGAGCGTCCGCTCCCAGGCCTCCAGGTCGATCTCGGGGGGCGGACAGGGAGGGAGCACGAAGCTCCCCGGCGCGATCCGGACGCCGACGGCGTCGCCCGCATAGAGCGTCCCGTCGCGGTCGAGGTACGAGACGTGGTGCGAGGCGTGTCCCGGGGTGGGGAAGCAGTCGAGGCCGAGGACGCGGTCGCCCACGGCGTGCACGTTGCGGGCGGGCACGGGGGCGAGCTCGCCCCAGAGCCGGTCGAAGCTCGTCCCGTACAGCCGGCGGGCGCTCGCCTCGAGCTTCGCGGGGTCGACCAGGTGCGGCGCGCCGATCTCCGAGACGTGCACCTGCAGGAAGGGGTGCTCGCGCACGAGCACGCCGGCGGCGCCGGCGTGGTCGAGGTGGATGTGGGAGAGGAGGAGGTGGCGGATGTCCGTCAGGTCGAGCCCGCGCTCGGCGAGGCCGGCCTTGAGGAACGGGATGGTCGTCGTCGGGCCGCAGTCGAAGAGCGCCGGGCCGGCGCGGGTCTCGAGGAGGTACGAGCCGATGACTCGTTCGCGACGGTGGTGGAGGTCGATCGGCTCCGCGTTCATGCGCTCAACCCGAGAGCGCCGCGTCGAGGTCGGCGATCAGGTCGGAGGCCGCCTCCAGCCCGACCGAGAGCCTGAGCAGCGTCGGCGGCACCGCGAACGCCGCCTCCGCGGTGGAAGCGTGCGTCATCCGCGCCGGGTGCTCGATCATGCTCTCTACGCCGCCGAGGCTCTCCGCCAGCTTCCACAGGCGCGTGCGGGCGGCGACCTCAAGCGCCTCGTCCTCCGTGTGGAGCTCGAAGGAGACCATCCCGCCGAACCCGCCCTGCATCTGGCGCGCCGCGATCTCGTGCCCCGGGTGCCCCGTGAGACCGGGGTAGAGGACGCGAGCGACGCGCGGCCGCTCGGAGAGGAACGTCGCCACCGCCTGGGCGTTCGCGCAGTGGCGTTCCATGCGCACGCCGAGCGTCTTGACCCCGCGGAGCACGAGCCAGCAGTCGAACGGGCCCGGCACGGCGCCGAGCGACTTCTGCAGGAACGCAAGGCGCTCCGACAGCTCGTCGTCCGACGTCGCGACGAAGCCGCCGACGACGTCCGAGTGGCCGCCGAGGTACTTCGTCGTCGAGTGCACGACGAGGTCGGCGCCGAGCGCGAGCGGCTGCTGCAGGTACGGCGTCGCGAACGTGTTGTCGACCACGACGAGCGCTCCCGCCGCGTGCGCGGCGTTCGCAGCCGCCTCGATGTCGACGACGTTCAGCAGGGGGTTCGTCGGCGTCTCGATCCACACGAGCCGCGTCTGCTCGTCGACGATGCCCTCGAGCCCGGTCGAGAGCGCCTCCGCCGAGAGGAAGCTGAAGCGGTATCCCTTCGGCTCGTACACCTGCGAGAACATGCGATAGACGCCCCCGTAGACGTCGTTCACGCAGACGACGTGCTCGCCCGGAGAGACGAGGTGCATGAGCGTCGTCACCGCCCCGAGCCCGGCGGAGAACGCATGGCCGTGGGCGGCGCCCTCGAGCGAGGCGAGGCACTCCTGCAGCGCCGTTCGCGTGGGGTTCGCGACGCGCGCGTACTCGTAGCCCTTGTGGACGCCGACGGCGTCCTGGACGTACGTGGAGGTCTGGTAGATCGGAGTCGTGATCGCGCCGGTCGTGGGGTCGGGCTCCTGCCCGGCGTGGATCGCACGCGTCTCGAACTCCATGCGCCGATCCTAGACTGCGCTCTCGATCCGCTCTGCGCCGAGGAAGGCGCCCAGCCGCTCGAGCGCCTCGGGAAGCCGGGAGGTGTCGCCCCACGCGCCCAGCAGCTCGAGCGTGCGGGTCTTGCGGTCGAAGCGCGGCTCCGCCCTCCCCACGATGCGGTCGCCGACGAGCAGCGGCAGTACGTAGTAGCCGTACTCGCGCTTCGCCTTCGGCACGTACATCTCGAGCCGGTAGTGGAAGTCGAAGAGCGCCTCGGCACGGGCGCGGTCGTGGACGAGCCGGTCGAACGGCGAGAGCAGCGTGACCCGGTCCGGGACCGGCCCGTCCTCTGCTTCCGGATGCGCCTCCCAGCCCTGCCGCGTCAGCCGCACCCCGAGGGCGCGGAAGCGGAGGTCGTCGAGCATGCGGTCGGCCTCGCGCAGCGGGATCTTCTCCGTCTCCGGGTACCAGCGGTCCGCGAGGTCCCAGACTCTCTGCTTGCCCCGGCGCCCGACCACCGCGACCTCGCCCTTCGCGGCGAGGATCTCGAGCATCAGGCCCATCTTGCGCGCGCCCCACCAGTCGTGGTCCTCGCGACGATGGCCGGCGTGGTCCTCGATCTCGCGCGAGAGGAGCGGTCCGCGCCTCTCGAGCTCCCGCAGCACGTGGCGGCGGAAGGAGCGATTCTCGGCGAGCCACTCGCGCGCGTTCTTGTTCAGCCGGCGCTGCCGCATCCGCGCCCGCAGCAGCGGCAGGTGCTCCATCGGGTAGATGAACGCGCGCCACTCGACGAGCTTTCGCTCCTCCCAGAGCAGGCGCTCGAGCTCGCCGGGGTCGTACGGGCCGAGCCGGCTCCAGAGGATCAGCTGCTGCGGGGGCGCGACGGTCGAGATGGGATCGAGCTGGAGGAAGCCGAGCTGCCTGACGGTTTCGAGGACACCGTTCGCGGAGCCGTCGAGGAGCTGGGCGCGGACGGCTATGCGCCGTGCTTCCTCCTTGCTCACGAGCCGCATCGGAATGCGGTCAGCTCGGGACGTCGCCTGCGAGGATCGCCGCGATCCGGGCGCCGTCGATGTTCCCGCCGGAGACGATGCAGACGAGACGGTCGCCCTCGGCGCGACCGGCGAGCGCCGCTGCGACCGTCAGGGCCGCCGCTCCCTCGGCGACGATGCGCGCCCGCTCGAGGAGCAGCCGAACCGCCGCGGCCGTGTCGGCGAGCGAGACGGCGAACGCTCCGGAGACGAGCTCGCGGGCGTGCTCCCACATGACGTCGAGGAGCGCGCCCGAGCCCGCGCCGTCGACGAACGAGGGCGTGAAGTCGACTGGCGTCGGCACGCCGCCGTTGGCGATGGCCGCGGTGACCGGCGCGCCGTTCTCCGGCTCGCACACGTACACCTTGGTCGCCGGGCTGACCGCCCGCAGCGCGCTGGCGACGCCCGTCGTGAGCCCGCCGCCTCCCCACGGGATCAGCACCGCGTCGACGTCCTCGAGCTGCTCGGCAAGCTCCAGCCCGATCGTCCCGTTGCCCGCCATGACCGGCGGGTCCTTGACCGGATGGACGAAGTAGCCCTCCACGCCCTCGCCCAGCTCCCGATCGCGGTCAGCGTCCACCGCCGCCCACCACTGCTCCCACGGCAGGCGCACGACGCGCCCGCCGAGCCGCTCGACCGCCGCCAGCTTCACCTCGGAGGCGTTGTCCGGCGCGACGATCGTCGCCGGGATCCCGAGCTCGCGGGCCATCCACGCCACCCCCTGCGCCATGTTCCCCGTGCTCGTCGTCACCACGCCCCGGGCGAGCTCCGCCCGCGGGGCGGAGAGGATGGCGTTCGCGGCGCCGCGGAGCTTGAACGAGCCGATGGGCTGCAGGTTCTCGAGCTTGAGCCAGATCTCGGCAGGCGCCTCGTCCACGTGCAAGCGGACGAGCGGGGTTGAGACGACCGTTCCCGCGATGCGCCGTCGCGCCTGCTCGATCTCCTCGAGGGGGATCAGAAGGCGAGCTCCGTGCCCGCTCCTCGCTCCCGCGCGCGGGCGACGACGAGCTCGGCGGCGGCGAGGTCCTCGATGCCGATGCCGTAGGACTTGAAGACCGTGAGCTCGTCGTCGTGCCGGCGCCCCGGATGCGCGCCGACGAGCACCTCGCCGAGCTCGGCCTGGATGTGGTCGGGGCCGATGACTCCTCCGTCCGCGGCGAGGCCGTAGTCGCCGCCCTCGTGGAGCGCCGACTCCCGCCGGTCGACGAAGAGGGACGAGCGCACGATCGTCTCGTCGTCGAGCTCGCGGCTCGGGCCGAAGGCGCCGACGGCGTTGACGTGGACGCCGGGCGCGAGCCAGCGGTGCTCGACGACCGGCTCCTTGGCGCTCGTCGCCGTGCAGACGACCTCCGCGCCGAAGAGGGCCGCGTCGGCGGACGGCGCGACCGTCGCGCCCACGTCGCCGGCGAGCGCCTCCGCCGCCTCCATCCGCCGCGCCCAGATGCGAATCTCCGGGTCGTCGAGCACCGCGCGCATCGCGTGCACGTGCGCCCGTGCCTGCACGCCTGCGCCGAGGATCGCGACGCGCTCCACGTCCTGCCGCGCGAGCGCGGTCGTGGCCACGCCGGAGACGGCGGCCGTCCGGATCTCCGTCACCGCCGACGCGTTCAGGACCGCGACGAGCTGCCCGGTCTCCCCGTCGTGCAGGAGGACGGAGCCCTGGTGCGCGTCGAGGCCGCGGGCGGGGTTGCCCGGGGTCACCACGATCTCCTTGAGCGCATACGCCGCACCCGCGCCACCGCGGTAGGAGGGCATGAGGCCGATGAAGCCCGCCGCCCCCGGCGGCTGCGCGACCGAGCGGAGCGGTTGGTACAGCTCGTCCCGGGCGAGTCCGGCGAGCACCTCGCGCATGGCGACGACGCACGACTCCATGTCGAGCAGCCCGCGCACGTCTTCCTCGGAGAGGACGAGAAGGGTCGTGGTTTCCACTGCGCGCGATCCTAGAGGGAGCGCCCCAAGTGGTAGAAGCTCGTTCGATGCGCTACCGGAAGCTCGGCTCGACCGAGGTGGAGGTCTCCGAGATCGCGCTCGGGTCCTGGCTCACGTACGGCGTCGGCGTGGGGAAGGAGGGTGCGCGCGCATGCCTCGACCGCGCGTTCGCCGTCGGGATCAACTTCGTCGACACCGCGAACGTGTACGGACGCGGGGCGGCCGAGCGGCTCCTCGGGGAGCTGCTCGCCGGTCGCGACCGCTCCTCCTACGTCCTCGCGACCAAGCTCTACTTCCCCATGTCGGACGAGGACCGGGGGCTCTCCGCCCCTCAGGTCCGGAAGCAGATCGACGCCTCGCTCGCCCGCCTTCGCACGGACTACGTCGACCTCTACCAGTGCCACCGCTACGACCCCGAGACTCCGCTCGAGGAGACGATGGACGCGCTGACCGAGGTCGTGCGCCAGGGAAAGGCGCGCTACGTCGGGTGCAGCGAGTGGAGCGCGGCCCAGATCCAGGCGTCGTTCGAGCTGCCCGGCGTCGAGCGCTTCACGACCAACCAGCCGCTGTACTCGCTCGTGAACAGGCGGGTCGAGCGCGAGGTCGTCCCGCTCTGCGCCGCGAACGGGATCACGCAGATCGTCTTCTCTCCCCTCGCGCAGGGCGTGCTCACGGGGAAGTACCGGCGCGGCGAGCCGGCGCCCGAGGGCTCGCGGGCAACCTCGGAGCGCATGGGCTGGGCGATCGACCGCTACCTCCGCGACGACGTCCTCGCCGCGGTCGACCGGCTCCGGCCGATTGCCGACGGCCTCGGGATCACGCTGGCGCAGCTCGCGCTCGCATGGGTGCTGCGGCAGCCGAACGTCAGCTCGGCGATCATCGGAGCGACCCGGCCGGAGCAGGTGGAGGAGAACGCGGCCGCGTCGGGGATCGACCTCGACGAGGCGACGCTGGCGGCGATCGACGAGGCGGTGGGGGGCGTCGCCGAGCGCTAGCTCCGCACGAACTCGAGCAGCTCGGAGACGTGGCCGTGGGCGAGGCAGACGACCGTGTCCGCTCCTCCGTAGTACACCGTCAGGCGATCGAGCTCCCGGTCGACGAGCGCGGCGCAGGGAAAGACGACGTTGGGAACGTCCCCGACCTGCTCGTACGACGCCTGTGGAGAGAGCAGGTAGTCGGAGCCCCGGGCGACGACCCTCCACGGGTCGTCGAGGTCGAGGAGCGCGGCGCCCATCGAGTAGACGAAGCCGTTGCAGGAGGTGAGGACGCCGTGGTAGAGCAGGAGCCAGCCTTCCTCCGTCTCGATCGGTGTGGGCCCCGCGCCGACCTTGGTTGCCTGCCAGCTCCACGCGATCGGACCAAAAACGTGCCGGTGCCTGCCCCAGTGCTCGAAGTCGGGGCTCTCGGAGTAGAAGACGTCGCCGAACGCCGTGTGGCCGTTGTCGCTGGGACGGCTGAGCATCGCGTACCGGTCTCCGATGCGTCGCGGGAAGAGCACGCCGTTCCGGTTGCAGGGAAGGAAGGCGTTCTCGAGCTGGTGGAAGGTGTCGAAGTCGTACGTGTAGCCGAGCCCGATCGTCGGGCCGTGGTAGCCGTTGCACCACGTGACGTAGTACCGGTCCTCGAGCCAGGTGACACGCGGGTCGTAGGCGTGTTCGAAGGCCTTCTGGATCTCCGGCACGCGCGCGTCCGCGGCGGCGAACGAGATCGGATCGGGATCGAGGTCCCACGCGATCCCGTCGTGGCTGCGGCCGGCGTGCAGGTTCATGAGGCGTTGCCTGTCGTCCACGCGGAAGACGCCCGCGAAGCCCTCTCCGAACGGCACGACCGCGGAGTTGAAGATGCTGTTCGCCCGTGGGATCTGATCGCGCCGGATGATCGGGTTTCGGCTCGAGCGCCAAAGGACGCCGTCCTCGTCGGCGGGTCGATCCTCCCACGGGATGGGTGGCTGCTCGACCGAAGACCTCTGTGTTTCGGTGTCGGCGCTCGTCACTCTCCTACCGCTCCGTCCCCGTCTCGGTCGGGATCGCGACGTGGTGGCCCGGCTCGACCTCGACGAGAGCTCCGGCGGCGCCGGCGCTTCCGGCGTCGCTCCCCGCAGCCCGGGGTAGGCTGGCGTCCAGGTCGCTCCATTTCGTGTGCAGCTGCGGGACCGAGGCGAGGAGTGTCTGCGTGTACGGATGGAGCGGATTCCCCAAGACGCGCTCGGTCGTACCCATCTCGACGACGGTTCCGTGACGAAGGATGACCGCCCGGTCGCTGATGTAGTTCCCGAGTGAGAGGTCGTGCGTGATGAACAGGATTCCGAGCCCTCGCGACTTCAGGTCGCCGAGCAGGTTGAGGACGTCGATCCGCGTCGAGGCGTCCAGCATGCTGATGATCTCGTCGGCCACGAGTAGCCGAATGTCGAGCAGCAGCGCCCGCGCGATGAGCAGCCGCTGTAGCTGGCCACCGCTCAATTGATGCGGGTACTTCCCGAGAACGTCCTTCGGATTGAGGCTCACCGTCTCGAGAGAGCGGTAGAGCTTCGCGCGCCACTCGGCCGTCGACACGCCCGAGAAGAACTCGCTCCGCAGCATCGTGAACACGCGGTCCGCCTTGAAGATCGGGTTGTACGAGCTGAAGGGATCCTGGAAGACGCCCTGGACGTCCGCGTAGTAGCTCCGGAGCCTCCTGCCCTCGAGGCGCGACACATCCGTTCCGTCGAACGAGATCGTCCCGCTCGTCGTCCTGATGAGCCGGAGGATCATTTTCCCGATCGTCGACTTGCCGCTCCCGCTCTCGCCGATGAGCGCGACGACCTCGCCCTGGCCGACGCCGAAGGTGACGTCCCTGACCGCCTGCAGGAGCTTTCCGCCGAAGGTCCCGGTCCTGTACGACTTGCAGCACGCGTCGACCGCGAGCATCAGCCGGCCTTCCAGCAAGCGACGTGATGACGCGGGGCGATCTGGACGAAGGGCGGCTCCTGCTCGCACACGGCCGAGGCAAGCGGACAGCGGTCGCGGAACCTGCAGCCGGAGGGCGGCTCGAGCAGTGACGGCGGGCGGCCCCGAATCCCCTCGAGCCGGGTCGTCTCGTACCGCACGCCGACTTCCGGGAGCGAGGCGAGCAGCATCTGCGTGTACGGGTGGCGCGGCTCGTGGACGATCGTCTCTGCCGGCGCTTTCTCGGCGAGCTTCCCGGCGTACATCACCAGGATCGTGTCGGCGACCTGGTAGAGGACGGCGAGGTCGTGCGTGATCACCATCGCGCTGCGGACGAAGCCGCGGTCGCGGAACTCGACGAGCATCTCGCTCACCGCCCGCTGGCTGGCGACGTCGAGCGCGGACGTGACCTCGTCCGCGATGAGCAGCGAGGGGTCGAGGAGCGTCGAGATCACGAGCACGACGCGCTGCTTCATGCCGCCGGAGAGCTCGATCGGATACATGCCAAGCACGTCCGGGGTGAGGCCGACGAGCTGCAGTCGGCGGAGGAGCTCGGGGCGCACTTCGTCGCCCGGGACGCCGCGGGACTCGAGCAGCTCGAAGGTCATCCTCCCGATCTTCCGGATCGGGTTGAGCGCGCTCATCGAGTACTGCGGGACGATCGAGATCTTCGCGAAGCGGAAGCGGTTCATTGCCGCGTCGTCCCAGACGGGAAGCCGGTCGCCGTCCAGGGAGACGTCTCCCTCCACGTAGCGCATGCGTCCGTCGAGCCGGATGAGGCTCTTCCCCAGGGTCGTCTTCCCACACCCCGACTCGCCCGCGACCCCCATGATCTCGCCGTCCGCGATGGCGAAGGTGACGCCGTCGAGCGCATGCACGTCGCCGTGCAGCGTGCGGTAGTAGACGCGGAGGTTGTCGACGGCGAGGCTCATCTGCTCACCGGTCCCGCAGCCGTGGGTTGAAGACCTCGTCGAGCCCGACGTTCGTCACGTACAGGCCGCCGACGATGGCGGTGATTGCGAGCCCCGGCGGGATGAACCACCACCACATCCCGAGCTGTAGGGCGCTCGCGGAGACGGCGATGTTCAGCATGAGGCCGAGCGACATCACCTGGGAGGGCCCGAGCCCGAGGAAGTCGAGGGTGGCGGCGATGAGGATCGAGCCGCCGAAGAGGAGGATGAAGACGAGGAAAAGGTACGAGCTCATGTTCGGCGCGATCTCGTGGATCACGATCTGCCGGCCACGCCGTCCCGAAAGGCGGGCGAGGCTCACGAACTCGCGCGCCGCGAGCGAGAACGTCTGCGCGCGGATCGACCGCGCTGCCCACGGCCACGAGGTCGCACCGATCAGCACCGCCTCCCAGAGAAGGCTGCCGACGTGCAGGTACGCGGCGACGATGATGAGCACCGCGATCGTCGGGATCACCAGCACGACGTTCGTCACCATCGTCAGCGCCTCGTCGACCGCACCACCGCGGTAGCCGGCGGTGAAGCCGACGGCCATCGCGATCACCGAGGCGACACATGCCGAAACCGCGCCGACGAGGAAGCTCGCACGCAGCCCATGGACGAACTGCGAGAACACGTCCTGGCCCGGAGCGGTCGTGCCGAGCCAGTGCGCGGTTGACGGTGACTCTCCGAGCGGATAGCCGAACTCGAACGGGCTGGCGCTCGTCAACCAGGGGCCCACGACGGCCAGGACGAGGAAGAACAGGACGACCGAGAGCCCGACGACGAGCTTCCGGTTGCGGAAGGCGAAGTAGAGCGTCTCGTTGCGACGCCGTCGCGGCGGAAGAACATGCTCGGCCGCGTCAGCCGCAGCGAGCTCGGTGCTCTGCTCGAGGGTGGTCACGTTCAGCTTCCCTGGATCCCCGTCCGGGTCCGCGGATCGACGAAGACGTACGCGATGTCGACGAGGAAGTTCGCGAGGAGGACGCCGACGATGATGAAGAAGAAGATTCCCTGGAGGAGGAAGTAGTCGCGGTTCTGGATCGCGGCGATCGTGAGCGAGCCGACGCCTGGGTAGCCGAAGACGATCTCGGTCACGAGCGCGCCGCCGACGATGACGCCGAGCGCGAGCGCGAGCCCGGTCATCTGCGGGAGGACCGCGTTTCCGTATGCGTACTTGCGGATGAGTCTGCTCGGTGCCCCGAGCGCTTGCAGGTAGCTCGCGTAGTCCGCCTCCAGCTCGTAGATGATCAGGTTGCGCATCCCGATCGCCCACCCTCCGAAGGAGACGAGGAAGAGGGTGAGGAACGGCAGGAACCAGTGCGAGAGGAAGCTGCGCGCGAATTCCCACGTCCAGGCCGGCTGCAACGAGAAGTCGTACGCGCCCGAGACCGGGAAGAGCCCCAGCCGGAAGGAGAGGACGTAGACGAGCACGAGCGCGAGCCACATGTACGGCGTCGCGGTGAGCAGGTACGAGACTGGGAGGGCGCTCGAGTCGAGCCACTTCCGCCGTGCCGCCAGCGCGCCAACGCGGTTACCCGCGATGTAGCTGAGCACGATCGCGGGGACGAGCAGCGCGAGCGTGTACGGGACTGCGGCCCAGATCAGCTCGCTGACCGAGGAGCCGATGTACGCGATGCTCGGTCCGAGGTCGCCGTGAACTAGACCGGCCCAGAAGTTCAGGTATTGCTTCCAGAGAGGCTGGTCGAGCCCGAACGATCTCGTGAAGTAGCCGTGGAGCTCCTCCGCCCCCGTCGGATCGGTCTGCAGTCGCGAGATCAGGCCCTGGATCGGGTCGCCGGGCATGAGCCGGGGGATCGCCCAGTCGATCGTCACCGCCACCCAGAACGTCAGGAGGTAGAGGACGATCTTGCGGGCGAGGTAACGGTTCACGGTTGGCCCGAGTAGCGCCGGCCGTCGCCCTCCGCAGGGAAGGAGGGCGACGGCGCGGCCTCTTGGCGTGAAGTCGAGGCTACTTCGCCAGCTTCAGGCTCGCCAGAGTGTTGATGCCGGTCATGTTGATGTAGCCGTTCCAGGTGGACGGCGTGTAGCGGCCACCGGAGGCAGACGGGAAGTTCGTCCACACCGACGTGTTGTACTGCGCCCACATTCCGTTGTACCAGAGCGGAATCGCGGGCAGGTACTGGAGGATGTACTTCTGGATCTGCGAGTTGAGCTGCTTCAGTCGCTTCACGTTCGACGACGGCGTCTGGTCGAGCTTGACCGTCAGGGCCCACGGTGCCGCGCCGGCCTGCGTGAAGCGTGAGAAGTTCGCGACGGTCTGCTGGCTCGCTACCGGCAGTCGGAACAGGTAGTCGTAGTACGCCCAGGGTGAATTGCCGATCTGCTTGTCGTTGTTGATGACCAGGTCGAAGTTGCCCGAGTTCCGCTGGTCGACGAGTGAGTTGTAGTCCGGATAGGCGGGCGTGATCTTGATCCCGGCGTCCTTCGCCGAGTCCGCGATGATCTGGATCGCCGTCATCCAGTCCGACCAGCCGTTCGGCACGATCAGCTGGAGGTTGATCTTCGACCCGTCCTTGTTCTCGACGTAGCCGTCTCCGTTCGTGTCCTTGTAACCGGCCGAGGCGAGCAGCGCCTTCGCCTTCGCGATGCTGTAGCTGAAGCCGAGCTTCTTCGCCTGCGGCTTGTCGATCCACTTGCTCCAGTTCGGAAGGAGACCCGTCGGGCTCGCCTTCGCCACGATGTGCCCGTAATCGGCCGAGACGATCCGGTCGACGTTGATCGACTCTGCGAGCGCGCGCCGGAACTTGGCGTCGTCGAGCGGCTTGCGGGTGGTGTTCGGGATGAGCCACGCCGTGTTGGCAGAAAGCATGTACGGCGCCTTCGTGTAGTACGTGCGGACCTTGCCCTTCCCGATGTACTTGTCGACGCCCGGGAAGAAGTTGTTGCTGAGGTCGATGTTGTCCTGCAGGAAGTTCTGCAGTGACGCGGTGTTCGAGGTGTTGTGGATGTCGACGATGTACTTCATGGGCATCTTCATCCCGAACGCCTTGGTCGCCCACCAGCTCGCCCGCCGGGCCCACACGAGCGTCTGCGAGCCTCCCGCGCCCGACGAATACGTGAACGGGCCGGTGCCGATCTGCTTCGAGGCATCGTCCGTGTTCCCGCTGACGATCTCCTTGGCGCTGTAGGACGACCAGATGTGCTGCGGCACGATCGGGATCTGGTACAGGTCCCAGTCCCATTCCTGGTAGTCCGGGTTTCCCCTGAAGTGGAATGTGACCACATTCCCCTTCGTGGTAATGGCCGTGAGGCCCGTCCGCCACATGGTGCTGTACTGGGACCCCGGAAGCTTCTGCGTTTGGAACGTGAACTTCACGTCCCTGGCGGTCAGCGGCTTCCCGTCGTTCCAGGTCACCCCCTTGCGCACCGTGACGACGTAGTTCTTCCCGACCCAGTGTCCGCCTGTGGCGAGCCAGGGGACGAACTTGTCCGCGAGCGGGTCGTAGCGGAACAGGGTCTCGTACAGAAGCCCGACCGCGCCTGTGACGTAGTCCGGCGCGAGCACGTTGAAGTTCGTGTACGGCGCCCACTGCTTGCCGGACGTGTAGAGCGTCTGACCGCGCGGAAGAGCCAACGGCGACTGCGGGCCTGCGCTGGCCCCTCCGGCCCCGAGCGCCGTTACTCCGACGATGACGATGAGGGCGATGACGCTGAGGCCAGCAGCCCTCCGCTTTCTTACTGCGACCACTCCTGTCCTCCTCTCGAACCGCGTACGTCCGTCACGCCTACGGCGCCCGTTCGTATCCGCCGTAAACGTTCCGGTAACGGTTACCACATTCCGGCTAGAAGTTCAAGCGGACTGCTGCAAGTCTCCGGCCAGATCGCTTTGCTCTAGCCAGGTGACAGCGCGGTTGATACCGTAAGCGGTTACGGTACGCCCGCCGGGACGACTACACTCCGCGAGGTTCCAATGGCCACACAGAGAACGGCACCGACGAAGGGGCGCGCGACGATCCGCGACATCGCCAGGCTCGCAGGCGTCTCGGTGGCAACGGTCTCGCGGGTCATGAACGACCGGCCGGACGTGGCGCCCGAGACACGGGACGCGGTCCTGCGGCACGTCCGCGCGTACAACTTCACGACGAACCGGAGCGCGCGAGCCCTTTCAGTCGGCCGCACGGGTTTCGTCGGGTTCACGATGCCGTACATCCGCGCGGACTATTTCGCGGCCATCCTCGCGGGGGCGCTCGAGGCGGCGTACGAGCAGGAGATGCGGCTCGTCCTCTGCGCCACCCTGCAGCAGCACGACCGAGAGGTCTCGCTGATCGAACGGTTGATGGACGGTGCGACCGACGGGGCGATCATCCTCCTGCCGGAAGAGTCGAACGAGGAGCTCGCCGCGCTGCGGGCAAGCGACTACCCGTTCGTCGTCGCCGATCCCCGCGTCCCGCTCGACGAGGGGATCCCGGCAGTCTCGGCCGCTCACCGCGCCGGAGCGAAGGCGGCGACCGACCACCTGCTCTCCCTCGGCCACCGCCGCATTGCGCATGTCTCGGGGCCGCGCGGCTGGGCTGCGACCGAGGAGCGCCTCGAGGGCTACCACGCGGCCCTCGCGGCCGCGGGCGTCCTCCCGTCGTCGGAGCTCGTCGTCGAGGGCGACTTCGAAAGCCCGAGCGGACACGCGGCCGCCGAGAAGCTCCTGGAATTGCCCGAGCCTCCGACGGCGATCTTCGCTTCGAACGACAACATGGCGGTAGGAGCCCTGCAGGCGGCCCGCGAGCGGGGTCTGTCGGTGCCCGAGGACCTCTCGATCGTCGGATTCGACGATGCGGAGCTCGCGAAGGTGGTCACGCCGGCGCTCACGACCGTGCGGCAGCCGCTCGCCGAGCTCGGCCGGACCGCCGTCAGCCTGCTGATGCGCATGCTCGATCGGCAGCGGGTAGAGGGCCTGCGGGTCGAGCTGGGCACCAGGCTCGTCGTCCGGAGCTCGACGAAGGCTCCGCCGCGCAGAGGGGCATCGTGACACGCTTTCCGCCCGGGTTCGTGTGGGGCGCGGCGACCGCCGCCTACCAGATCGAAGGGGCGGTCCTGGAGGACGGGCGGGGCGAGAGCATCTGGGATCGGTTCACCTCGACCCCCGGGGCGATCTTGAACGGCGACGACGGGTCGATTGCCTGCGACTCGTACCACCGTTACCACGAGGACGTGCGGCTCATGCGCGAGCTCGGCCTCGACGCGTACCGCTTCTCGATCGCGTGGCCTCGCATCCTGCCGGAAGGCCGCGGTCGCGTGAACGAAGCGGGGCTCGATTTCTACGACCGGCTCGTGGATGAGCTCCTCGACAACCGCATCGAGCCCTTTGCGACGCTCTACCACTGGGATCTACCGCAGCCGCTCGAGGTCGCGGGCGGTTGGCCGGTGCGCGAGACCGCCGAGGCATTCGCCGAGTACGCGGAGATCGTCGCTGGCCGCCTGGGAGACCGGGTCCGGCACTGGATCACGCAGAACGAGCCCTGGGTGATCGCGTGGCTGGGCTACGGGACCGGACAGGACGCACCCGGACGCGCGCATGAGCCCGACGCGGTCGCGGCGGGCCACCACGTGCTCCTCGCGCACGGGCTCGGCGTCGAGGTGCTGCGCCGCGACGTGCCCGGCGCCGAGGTGGGCATCACCATCGACGTCGTGCCGATGCAGCCGGCGACCGACTCGGAGGCGGACCGCCAGGCAGCAGTACGCGAGGACGCCGAGCGCAACCGCTGGTTTCTCGATCCCGTGCTTCGCGGCGAATACCCAGCGCTCGGGATGCGGCGCTTCGGCTGCATGCTTCCGCCGTTCGCCGGAGAAGACATGCGGACGATCTCCGCACCTATCGACTTCCTGGGGATCAACTACTACCGGCGACATCTCATTCGCGCTGAAGACTCCGGGACCGCCGTGGTTGTCCAACCACAGGGCGCCGAGCTCACCGGGATGGGCTGGGAGGTCTACCCGAACGGCCTCTACGAGTTGCTCGCTCATCTGAGCGACAGCTATGACATTCCGCCGCTCTACGTCACAGAGAACGGAGCGGCCTTCCCCGACGACCGTCAGGACGGTCACGTCGAGGATCCGCGGCGAACCTCCTACCTCCAGCGGCACGTACAGGCGATCGAGCGCGCGCTTGCGGAGGGCGTACCCGTCGCCGGGTACTTCGTCTGGTCGCTGCTCGACAACTTCGAGTGGTCGCGCGGGTATTCGCAGCGCTTCGGGCTCGTCTACGTCGACTTCGACACGCTCGAGCGGGTCCCCAAGTCCAGCTATCACTGGTACCGCGACTTCATCGCGAGCCAGCGAGCGAGGCCGTCCACCTCCTCGACCCGCTCGGAGGCTGCCGGCTCGTAGAGGAGCGCGCGGCCCGGCCCGCGAATACCGCGGGCATGTCGAATGCCGACCCGCGGCTTCGCTACGAGGCGCGCCGGGAAGCGGTGCCCGCCGTCGCCGCGGCACTGGTCGTGCTCGTGGTCCTCGCGGTCGTCAGCCGCATCGAGGGCTGGGAGGTCCTGCAGAGCATCCACTGGTGGACCTGGCTCCTGCTCGCCCTGCCGGAGGTCATCCTGCTCGTCGATCTCGCCGGCATCGTCCGCTTCGTCGCCTCGCGGCGGATCGCGCTCGTCCTGCTCGGGATCCTCGTCGTCGGGAACCTGACGAGCCTCGCGATCCTCGTGGCGGGCCTCGTGAGCACGAGCTCGAACGACCTCTCGGGCGGCGAGCTGCTTCTCACGGGCGCCGCGCTCTGGACCACGAACGTCATCGTCTTCGGCCTCTCGTTCTGGGAGATCGACGACGGCGGGCCGGTCGCCCGCTCGCGCCCGCGGTATCGACGGGCGAAGCCCGACTTCCAGTTCTCGCAGGACGAGAACCCGCAGCTCGCGCCAGACGACTGGAGCCCCCAGGTCTGGGACTACCTCTACGTCTCCCTGACGAACTCCATCGCCTTCAGCCCCACCGACGCCATGCCGCTGACGCGCCATGCGAAAGGGCTCATGGCGCTCGGCTCGCTCATCTCGGTCGTCGCCGTGCTGCTCGTCGCAGCGCGGGCAGTGAACGTGCTGAACGCCTGAGAGCGAGCGTCGCTCGTCTCCGTACTGTGCGCGGAGGGCGTCGAGCGTTCGGCTGGCGCCGAGTCGGACGCAAGGCAGAGCTATCGTGCCCGCGTGCCAGAGGGGATCAGCCTCGAGGAGCTGCAGCTCGCGGCGAGGAATCACGGGATGCCGCTCGAGGCGCTGCGCTTCGACGTCACTCCGCTCGGCCTTCACTACCTCCTCACCCACTACGACATCCCCGAGGTGGACGCGGAGTCGTGGCGGCTCGAGGTCGACGGGTGCGTCGAGCAGCCGCTCTCGCTGACGCTCGGCGAGATCAGGTCCCGTCCCGCCGTCGAGCTCGCCGTGACGATGGAGTGCGCCGGCAACGGCCGCGTCCAGCTCGAGCCGCACGTCGTGAGCCAGCCGTGGCTCCTGGAGGCCGTGGGGACGGCGCGCTGGCGGGGCGCCCGCGTCGCCGACCTCCTCGACGAGGCGGCGGTCCGGAAGGAAGCGGTCGAGATCGTCTTCACGGGCCTCGATCGCGGGGTGGAGGGAGAGGAGGAGCAGCTCTACGCCCGCAGCGTCGCCGTCGGCGAGCTCACGGGCAGCGACGCGATCGTCGCGTACGAGGTCAACGGCGTGCCGCTGCCGCCGCAGCACGGGTTTCCGCTCCGGCTCGTCGTCCCCGGCTGGTACGGGATGACGAGCGTGAAGTGGCTCGCGCGGATGACCGCCGTGGAGACGCCCTTTGACGGCTTCCAGATGCGCTCGAGCTACCGGCTGCGCGAAACGGACGACGACGAGGGGGTCCCGCTCTCGCGCATGCGCCCTCGCTCCCTGCTCGTGCCCCCGGGCATCCCCGAGTTCCTGAGCCGGAGGCGCATCGTGAGCGCGGGAACGTGTGAGCTTCGGGGCCGTGCCTGGTCGGGCGTCGCCGAGATCGCAGGCGTCGACGTGTCGACGGACGGAGGTGAGACGTGGGCCGACGCCGAGGTGGAGCGCGACGGCCTCGGACGCTGGGCCTGGCGCTCGTGGCGGTTCGGCTGGGACGCACGGCCGGGCGAGTTCGTCCTCTGCTCCCGCGCGCGGGACGCCGCGGGGAACGTGCAGCCGCTCGAGCCGTCCTGGAACGCGGGCGGCTACGCGAACAACGCCGTGCAGCGCGTGCCGGTCACCGTGACGGGCTGACGGGCGCCGTCTACCCTGCGTCGATGCTGGAGATGCGCACCGCGTGCGAGCGCTGCGGGGCGACGCTCGCGAACGATGCCGTCGCGTACATCTGCTCGTTCGAGTGCACGTGGTGCGAGAAGTGCGCGGCGGAGCTCGCGAACGTCTGCCCGAACTGCGGCGGCGAGCTCGTGCTGCGCCCTCGTCGGCTCGTGTAGACGGCTCGCCGCGGCGGCGCCGCGAGGGCGTTTAGGCGGAGCCGTCCGCGGCTAGTACGACCTCGACTTCGATCGAAAGGACTCCTGATGGCGAATCCTGCGCCAGTTGGCAGCGACGTCTCCGCTGGCACGTACCGATGCACCAACTGCGGCTACGAGCTCGACACCGGCTCCGTCAAATCCCTTCCCCCCTGCCCGAACTGCCAGGGGCCCTACGGCTGGGATGCGATCACCGGAGGCGACGGCGTCGACGACCCCTACCCCGACGAGCGTCCGAGGTAGGCGTACCCGATGGAGGACAGGCTCCCCACCGACCTCTCCGCCCTCGGGCGCGAGGGAGTCGAGAAGGCCAAAGCAGTACGGGACGGCCGGCTCGCGTCCCTCTTTCGGCGCTGGCCGGCGGTCAGCACGCTCGAGCTGGCGGAGCTCCGCCGTCTGCACGACGAGCGCCTGCGCCTGGCGAGGCACTCGGGAGCGCGTCGTCGAGCTCTGCTCACCGCACAGGCCGGCCCGGGGCTCGGCCCGACCGGGAAGGTCGACGAGGGAAACGGCTAGGGCCACGGCTGCCCCCGAAGGCTCGATTGCAACCGCCGCCCTGGCCCGTCGCACGTTTCCCGCAGCCGCAGGGTGGGAATCGTGGATCAGGCCCGAGCCGACGGAGGCTCGGGTCGTGTATTCGGAGGAGGTGAATGATGGGCTGGCTGTGGGTTCTCTTGATCGTGTTGCTCGTCGTCGCGCTCCTCGGCGGCTTCGGTTACGCACGCCGCTAGGGGCCGGACGAAACCAACGTCGTGAAACCCGAAGAGGGTCGCTCGACAGGGCGGCCCTCTTCCTCTCGGAAGGAGAAAGCGCATGTCCTCGATCACGACCCAGCGCAAGCTGTTCCTGCACGAGCTCGGAGACATCCTGTACGTCGAGCGGAAGCTCGCCGACGAGGTGCTGCCGAAGCTCGTGAAGGAAGTCGACGATGCCGAGCTCAGGCGTGGCCTCGAGAAGCACCATACGCAGACGCGGCGCCACGTCACCAACGTCGAGAAGGCGTTCCGCTCCCTGGGAGAGACGCCGCAGACCGAGCGTTGCATCGGCTTCGACGGGCTGAAGCAGGAGCACGACTCGCTCACGTCCGAGGCGAGCCCCGACCTCGTCGACGCCGTCGACGCCGGGGCCGCGGCCCGAACCGAGCACTACGAGATCGCCGCTTACCAGGGGCTGCTCGCGATGGCACGAGCTCTCGGCGAGCGTGAGATCGTCCCGCTCCTCGATGCGAACCTGAAGCAGGAGCGGCAGGCGCTGCGAGAGGTCGAGAAGGTCGCACGCCGGCTGGCACGGGAGCAGGCGAAGCAATCCGACGGCAACGGCGCAGGCCGGAGCACTGCGCGGCGGAAGGCGCGATCCCGGCGCTAGACCGAAGACGCCGAGCGGCGGGAGCTCGTGCAGCTCGCCCACCGGGCAGCTAGAACCTCGCGAGTGGCAGGTCTCGAGCACCGCCCGCTCGGCAGCTCCGGAGTTCAGGTCTCTGCGCTGGCGCTCGGCTCCTGGAGGACGTACGAGCGGATGTCCCGCGAGGAGGGCGTCGCGGTCATGACGGCCGCCCGCGAGGCGGGGATCGACTTCCTCGACGACGCGCGCTATGACGACGAGACGGGCGAGGCGCCGCTCCCGACCGGCTACTCCGAGGTCGTCTTCGGCGAGCTCTTCCGGGGGAGCGGGTGGGACCGTGACGAGGTCGCGGTCTCGAACAAGCTCTGGTGGGAGTTCTGGCCGGAGCAGACCGCGGCGCAGGAGCTCGACGCCTCGCTCGCCCGCATGCGGTTCGAGCACGTCGACCTGATCTACTCGGAGCAGCCGCCGGACGGCCTGACCCTCGAAGACCTCGTCGCGCAGGTCACGGGCCTCGTCGCAGCCGGGAAGGCGAGGGCCTGGGGGGTGCTCAACTGGCCGTCAGCGCGGATCGCGGAGGCGGGCCGGATCGCGGCGGAGAACGGCGTGCCTGGCCCGTGCGCGACGCAGCTCGCCTACAGCATCGCCGTGCGCTCGCCCTTGGAGGACGAGGAGACGACTGCGGCGCTCGAGAGCGTCGGCGTCTCCGTCGTCGCGTCGGAGGTGCTCGCGCGGGGCGCGCTCAGCGGCCGCGGGGAGAGCGGCCGCGCGGCGGAGGCGGCGGCGAGCCCGAGGCTGCGTCGCGCGCTCGAGCTCGGAAACGCGCTCCGCTACCTCGCTGCCGAGCTCGACACGACTCCGGTCCGGCTGGCGATCGCGTACACGCTCTCGAATCCCGTCGTCGCGGCAGCGCTCTTCGGCGCCAGCCGTCCCGAGCAGGTGCTCGAGAACGTCGGCGCGCTCGACCTGCTCGCGAGGCTGGGCGACGCGGAGCTCGCCGAGCTCCGGGCGCTCGGAGCATGAGAGTGGGAGGCGGGCTCGCCGCGCTGGCGCTCCTGCCCGCGCTCCTCGCCTTCGCGCACGGTCCGAGCGCGGCGCCCGTCGTGGTGCTCGACCCCGGGCACGACCGGTACGCGAACCTCGCCACCGAGCCAATCGGCCCCGGGTCCTCGACGCGCAAGATCAAGGACGGCGGAGGGACCCGCGGCGTCGTCAGCGGTCTTCCGGAGGCGGTGCTGAACCTGCGCGTCGCGCTCCGCCTCCGGCCGCTGCTGCGGCGGGCAGGCGTTCGGGTGGTGATGACGCGGACGCAGACGAGGGGCAAGAGCATGGGGAACATCGCGCGCGCCACGATCGCGAACGGTGCCCACGCAGCGCTCTTCCTCCGCATCCACGCCGACGGCTCGGTGGACCCGAGTCGGCGCGGGACGCACACGCTCTATCCCGCGTTCCACCGCGGGTGGACGGACGACATCTACGCTGCGAGCCTCCGAGCGGCCCGCACGGTCCAGGCCGCCGAGGCGCAGGCCCTCGGGTTCCCGGACGAGGGGATCGGGCCGCGCCCCGACTACACGGGCTTCAACTGGTCGAACGTCCCGGCCATCCTCGTGGAGATGGGGTTCATGACGAATCCGACGGAAGACCGGCTGCTCGCCACGCCCGCGTACGAGCAGCGGGCGGCGGTCGGGCTCTGCCGGGGGACGCTCCGCTTTCTCGAGCGTTCCGCTCGCGCCTGCCGGTAGCGTCCCGCGCGTGAGCGACGAGCAGAAGCCGGAGCCGAAGCGCGATCACGAGCCGCCGGCCGGCGCCGAGTCGGCGGGAACCTGGACCGGCAACGGGGCGTCGACCGACTACACGGCGACCGCGAAGTGGATCGTCCTGCGAAAGAAGGAGAAGCCCTCCGCCGAGATCTTCTCGGTCTCGTACGTCGCGAACGAGGGCGGCGAGTCGAGGCCGGTCGCGTTCGTCTTCAACGGCGGGCCGGGCGCCTCGTCCGCATTCCTGCACCTCGGCGCGGTGGGCCCGCGACGGGTCGCCTTCCCGCCCGACGGGACGCTCCCGGAGATGCCGCCGCGCCTCGTCCAGAACGAGGCCTCGTGGCTCGCCTTCGCCGACCTCGTCTTCGTCGACCCCGTCGGCACGGGCTTCAGCCGCGTCATCGAGGACGAGAAGGACGGCGGCAAGGGGGACAAAAAGGAGGACGCGAAGCAGAACGACACCGATCCGAAGGAGTACTTCGGCCGCAAGCGCGACCTCGAGTCCCTTTGCGAGTTCATGGGGCGCTGGCTCTCGGAGAACGGCCGCTGGGGGTCGCCCGTCTTCATCGCCGGTGAGAGCTACGGCGGCTACCGCGTCGGACGTCTCGTCCGGATGCTCCAGGAGAGCGCCGGCATCGGCCTGAACGGCGCGATCCTCATCTCGCCTGCGCTCGAGCTCTCGGCGCTCGTCCCGAGCGACTACGACGTGGTGGCGTGGGTCGACGTGCTCCCGACGATGGCCGCAGCTGCGGCGCACCACGGCCGCTCGCGCGTGTTCGCGCAGGGCACCCCGGTCGAGGAGGTGCTTCGCGGGGCGGAGGAGTTCGCGACCGGCGACTACACGACGCTGCTCACGCGCGGAGCGTCGCTCGCGCCCGCGGAGCGCGAGCGCATCCTCGGCAGGCAGGCGGACCTCGTCGGGCTGCCCGTCGAGCTCGTCAGCCGCGCGGAGGGACGGATCCCGATCCAGCGCTTCGCCCGGGAGCTCCTGCGCGACGAGCGCAAGGTCGTCGGGCTCTACGACGCGACGATCACGGTCACGGACCCGTTCCCGGACCGCGACTCCTTCGGGGGACCGGACCCGACGCTCTCGGGCATCAGCGCTGCCTACACGATGGGCATCAACCGTCAGCTCCGTTCGGAGATCGGCGTCGAGACCGACCGCGAGTACACGGTCCTGAGCTACGAGGTGAACACCGCGTGGAAGGAGGACACCGAGCAGCACTTCTTCATGCCTCCGGTCGGCGCAACGGACGACTTCCGCTACGGGATGTCGCTCAACCCGCACCTCAAGGCCTTCGTCACTCACGGCCGCTACGACCTCGTGACGCCGTACTACGCCAGCGACCGGCTGCGGAACCTCATGCGCCTCGACCCGGGAATGGCCGAGCGGCTGACAGTCCGGCACTTCGGCGGCGGGCACATGTTCTACGCCTGGCAGGCGAGCAGGCAGGGCTTCGGCGAAGCCATCGCCGCCTTCTTCGCGGACGCGACGGCGACGTAGCTCAAGCCTTCGCGAGGTACTCGGCGGCCAGGCGCTTCGGCGCCTGCACGAGCCACGCATCCTCGATCCGCTCCGCGAGCTCCTTGCGGCCGATCTTTTCGACGCGGATGTTCACGGCGGGGAACCCCCGGTAGTGGGGCGGGTCGAAGTAGACGCGGGGCTTCGACTCGAGGATCAGCTCCTTCTCGTCAGGGTCGACCCGCACCGCCAGGCCGCCGCCGTCCCGCTCGTGCGCCTTCCAGGCGAAGCCCTTTCCGCGCACGAGGTAGCGGGGGCGGCCGCCGGAGGTCTCGGCGAGCTCGGCTTCCGGCAGCGCGAGCGCGAGCTCGTGGACGAGGGCCCAGTCGGCCACGCCCGAGAGGCTAGCCGTGTGTGGCGCTAGGCGGCCTCGGCGAGCGCAGGCTCGCCCGTGCTGACCGCCTCGACGTCCTTGCGGCGGAGCAGCAGGAGGAGGCACACCGCCGCCGAGCCGACGATCACCGCGCCCCAGAAGAACGCGACGTGGAAGCCGTCGACGAGGGCCTGCGCCTGGTCCGCCTTGGTCGGCTTGTGGCCCACGCCCGCGAGGGTGGAGGTCGTCTTGCTCGCGCCCAGCGTCGCGAGCACCGCGAGGCCGAGCGCGCCGCCGATCTGCTGCGACGTGTTGAAGAGGCCGGAGGCGAGGCCGGCCGTCTCCTGGCCGACTCCGCTCGTGACGATCAGCGTGATCGGCACGAAGCACATCCCCATGCCGACCGAGACGACGACGATCGCAGGCAGGAGGTCGCTCACGTACGAGCCGCCCGGCTCGAGGCGCAGGAACAGGAGCATGCCGACGACTGCGATGACGATCCCGAGGATCGGCGTCTCCCGGGCGCCGATCTTCGTGACGAGCTGCTGCGCGAGCCCTGCCCCGACCATGATCCCGGCGGTGAACGGGAGCGACGCGAGCCCGGCCTGCAGCGGCGTGTACCCGAGCACCCTCTGCATGTAGAGCGAGTTGAAGTAGAACATCGCGAAGAGCCCGGCGGCGACGAGGAACATGGCCACGTTGGCCGCACGGATCGTCCGGATCCGGAAGACGCCGAGCGGCACGAGCGGCTCGGGAGAGCGGCGCTCGATGAGCAGGAACGCCCCGAGCAGCGCGAACGCCAGGGCGCCGAAGCCGAGGGTGTGGGCCGAGGCCCAGCCCTTCTCCTGCGCCTTGACGATCGCGTAGACGAGGATCAGGAGCCCCGCCGTGACGGTCACGGCTCCCGGCACGTCGTACGTCTTGTGCCCGCGCGGGTCCTTCGACTCCGGGACGAAGCGCCGCGAGGCGATGAAGACCGCGATGCCGACGGGGACGTTCACGAAGAAGATCCACGGCCAGCTCAGGAGGTCGGTGAGGACGCCGCCGAGAAGGAGCCCGACCGCGCCTCCGCCGACTGCGATCGCCGCCCAGACGCTCATGGCCTTCGCCCGCTCCGGGCCCTCGGCGAACGTGATCGCGATGATGGAGAGCGCCGCCGGGGAGATGAGCGCCGCCCCGAGCCCTTGCAGCCCGCGAAAGACGATGAGCATCTCCGAGGTCTGGGCGAGCCCGTTGAGCAGCGACGCGACCGTGAAGACGACGAGCCCGACCAGGAACACGCGCCTGCGCCCGAGCAGGTCTCCCGCGCGGCCCCCGAGAAGCAGGAAGCCGCCGAACGTCAGCGCGTACGCGTTGACGATCCACTGCAGGTCTGCGTCCGAGATACTCAAGTCCTTCTGGATCGACGGCAGCGCGACGTTCACCACGGTCGCGTCGAGCACGACCATGAACTGAGCCATGCAGACGAGCACCAGCACGAGCCACGGGTTGACGTGGAACGATCCGCGCGTGTCCGCGGGAGCCGTGCTGACAGCCTCCGACACGAGCCGACCACCCTACCGAGAGAGCTTCGGCCGCCGCAGATGGAAGCCGCGCCGGTGAATCTCGGCCCGGCGCCGTCGTCTCTGGCGGTGGCGGTCGATCCGCACCGACATCTGCTGCGAGCGAAGGACCTCGCAGACTCCCGTTACCGCGAGCCCCTCGATGTGGAGGCGCTCGCGCGTGCGGCGCACCTGTCGCGAGCGCACTTCAGCCGCGAGTTCCGGCGCGCGTTCGGCGAGACGCCGCATCGCTACCTGCTGACGCGGCGGCTCGAGCGCGCCGCGGCGCTCCTCCGCCAGACCGACCGCAGCGTCACCGAGGTCTGCTTCGCCGTCGGCCTGCGGAGCGTCGGCTCGTTCACGACGAGCTTCGGACGGGCGTACGGGCTGTCGCCCACGGCCTACCGCGCGTCGCACCCGCCGGCCCTCGAGCGCGCTCGCATTCCGACGTGCGTGCTCCAGGCCTACGCGCGCCCGCACTCGAGCACGTTTCGAGAAGACGGGAGCGCGGGACGCGGCTAGCGTCGCTGCTCGGTCAGTCGAAACGGAGGGAGACGATGCTGAAGCAGCTCACGCACGTACAGGTATGGGTGCACGACCAGGACGAGGCGCTCGCCTTCTACACGGAGAAGCTGGGGATGGAGCTGCGTGAGGACGTCACCGTGCCGGAGCTGGGGAACTTCCGCTGGCTCACGGTGGGGCTGCCGGGGGAGGGGACGGCGATCACGCTCATGGCGATCCCGGGCCCGCCGGTGTTCGAGGAGGAGACGCGGAAGCAGATCGCCGAGCTGCTCGCCAAGGGCGCGTCGGGCGGCCTCTTCTTCGCGACGGACGACATCCAGAAGACGTACGAGGAGCTGAAGAGCCGAGGCGTCGAGTTCACGCAGGAGCCGACCGAGCAGCCGTACGGCGTCGACGCCGGCTTCCGCGACGTCTCGGGCAACCACTTCCGGGTGACCGAGCCGCCGAAGGGCTAGCTCCGCGCGCCGGGAGGGGCTGACTCCTCAGTCCGGCAGCAGCGGCATCGCATGGCCGGACGCGCGGCCGAGGAGGACGGCCCGCGTCACCGCGTCCGAACCGAAGCGGTCGCGGATGACGTCGAGCGCGACGTCGAGCGACACGTCGTTCGCTCCCGCGAACGGGAACGGAAGCTGCAGCGGCGCCTCGTTCTCGAGGTTCGTCAGCGAGAGGCCGATCAGCGTCAGGCCCCGCGCGTGGACGAGCGGAGCGGCCGCCGCGAGCAGCCCCCGCGCGGTGTCCAGGATCTCCTGCGTCCGGGCGGTCGGGTCGGCAAGCGTGTGGGAGCGCGTCGCGCGCGTGTAGTCCGCGAAGCGCAGGCGCAGGACCACCGTCCGGCAGAGCCGGTGCGCGGCCCGCAGGCGCCGGCCGAGCCGCTCCGCGATCGCGATCAGCGTCGCGTCGAGCTCGTCGTGAGACCTCGGCCGCCGTCCGAGGGCTCGCTGCGAGCCGATGGAGCGGCGCCGCCGGCCGACCTCGACCCGTCGCGGATCGCGGTTCGCGGCCAGCGCGTGCAGGTGCCGGCCCGCCGCCCGGCCGAGCATGGCGACGAGTGCCGGCTCGGGAAGGCGCGCGACGTCGCCGACGGTGCGGAGGCCCCGGCTGCGGAGCTTCGCGGCTGTCACGCGCCCCACTCCCCAGAGGCGCTCGACGGCCAGCGGATGGAGGAACTCGAGCTCGCCCTGCGGCTCGACGACGAGGAGCCCGTCCGGCTTCGCCACGCCGCTTGCGACCTTCGCGAGGAACTTCGTGCGGGCGACGCCGACCGTGATCGGCAGGCCGACCCGTGTGCGCACCTCGCGCCGCAGCCGGACCGCGATCTCGCGGGGCGATCCTGCGATCCGCTCGAGTCCGCGCACGTCCAGGAACGCCTCGTCGATCGAGAGCCCCTCGACGAGGGGCGTCGTGTCCTCGAAGACCTCGAACAGCGCCTTGCTCGCCTCGCTGTACGCGGCCATGCGGGGCTCGACCACCGCGGCTTTCGGGCACAGGCGACGCGCCTGCGCTCCGCCCATGGCGGTGCGGATGCCGTACGCCTTCGCCTCGTAGCTCGCGGCGAGTACGACCCAGGTGCCGACGATCACGGGCCGCCCGCGGAGCCCGGGATCGTCCCGCTGCTCGACCGACGCGAAGAACGAGTCGGCGTCGGCGTGGAGGATGGACGCTTCGGGCCGCACGAACGTATGTTCGCACAGGTGCGACACGAGCCCGGAGGCTTCGTTAGCGTCCCGTTCCGGCACTGGGCGCCGTGGGCTGGGGCCCCGGGGGCGCTCGAAGCGAGCAATCGGAGGGGAGAAATGACCAGATCAGGTCGCAACCGCCAAGGCGTGCGGCGCAGAGGCATCGCCGTCCTCGCCGCCGTAGTGGCGCTCTTCGTGATCGGCGTCGCGCAGTCGGCCTCGGCCGAGAGCACGGCGGCCATCGATGCGGGCACGGCCGCAGGGCTCTGCTCCGCCGTCTATCCGCCCTCGAGCGGCACGGAGCCGCTCTCGCCCTGCCAGTGGGACATGGGCGTCATCCATGCCGACGCCGCCCACGCGACCGCGACGGGCGCGGGCGTCAAGGTGGGCGTCATCGACGGGGGGGTCGACTTCAGCCATCCCGATCTCGCCGGCGCGATCGACGTCGCCGAATCGTGCTCGTTCATCACGAGCCACGACGAGACGGCCGACCCGCAGGAGGTCGCGGAGGGCGACTGCTCCAACAAGACGGCGGTGCAGGACCTGGAGGGTCACGGCACCCACGTCGCGACCACGATCGCCGGGCGCATCAACGGAATCGGGATCGCGGGCGTCGCGCCCCAGGCGACGATCGTCCCGCTCAAGGCATGCACCATCATGGGGTTCTGCTTCGCGGACTCGGTGGCCGCGGCGCTCCGCTATGCCGGGGACCTGCGGCTGGACGTCGTGAACCTCAGCCTCTTCGCCGATCCCTACCTCTACTACTGCTCGAACGACGCCGGGCAGCGGGCGGTCCTCCAGGACCTGCAGAGCGCGGCGCGCTACGCGCAGCAGCGGGGCGTGGTCGTGGTGGCGGCGGCAGGCAACGAGGGGCAGAACCTGAGCCATCCCGAGACGGACGAGATCAGCCCCGACTGGCCGCCGGACACCGCGGTCGTCCGGCACGTGCGGAACGACTGCCGCGTGGCTCCCGCGGAGCTTCCGGGGGTCGTGACCGTCTCCGCGTCGGGCGTCTCGACGCTCGCGAGCTACTCGAACGTCGGCCCGATCGACGTTACCGCGCCGGGCGGCGACGCGCCGCAGACGCCGGCGACGACGTACGGGCGCGGGCGCATCCTGGCCGGCTGGTCGAGCACGGACGCCACCGGAACGTGGGAGGCGCTTGCCGCCGCGAACCGAGCCGTCACGGACGGAGGCGGCCGCTACGTCTGGATCAGCGGCACGTCCATGGCGTCGCCGCACGCGGCCGGGGTCGCGGCGCTGATCCGCCAGGTGCATCCCAACATGCCGGCGGGAGCGGTCGCGGCGCTCGTGCGCTCGTCCGCGACGCCGCTCGGCTGTCCCGCGAGCTGGCCGGCCGACGATCCGCGCCAGTGCACGGGAGGGACGGGCAAGAACTCCTTCTTCGGCGCCGGCATGGTGAACGCCGAGAGCGCGGTCTCGCACTAGGCACGTTCTAGAGGGCGGGGAGGCGTCTGCCTCCCCGCCCTCGAGCTCAGTGCTTGCGGCCGACGAAGACGAGGAAGTCGTCATCGGCCCTCGGCTCGCGGATCTCGTGCTCCCCGTGGACGACGACGTCGACGAAGCCCGCGCGCTCGAGCATGAGCGTCAGCTCGTTCCGGAAGTAGTGGCCGTCGTGGAGCCGATGCGTCTCCTCCGCCTCGAGCTCTCCGTCGCGCCACCGCTGCGCCCGCATCTCGTAGACGACGTGCTGCGTGAGCGGGTCGACCTCGAGGATGCGGGAGCGCAGGCCGATCTCGGCTCCGTCCGACGTTCGTCTGAGCTCGCGCGGCGAGGCGGCGGTTTCCGGCAAGGACGCGCGCGCTTCCTTCTGCCAGTACTTCCACTGACGCGCGTCCGCGTACGGCATCTCCTTGTCGAGGAACAGCCTCCCGCCCGGCTCGAGATGGTCGAAGAAGCGCTCGAGGGCCTCGCGATCGCGGGCGCGATCGCTGCCGAGGCCGAACGCGCCGCAGACGACGATCGTCCGATACCGGCGCGGCAGGTCGAGCTCGTGCATCGCCTGCACGTACAGGCTGGGCTCGAGCCCCTCCCGCTCCGCCTTCTCGCGGCAGAAGGCGATCATGTCCGCCGACACGTCGCAGCCGTCGACGTCGAGCCCCGCACGCAGACAGGGGAGAAGGAGTCGGCCCGTCCCGCAACCGACGTCGAGCGCGGGCTCGCCGCCGTCCTCGATGAAGCGTCGGAAGTACGGGATCTCGTGCGCGCGGAACTCGTCGTTGAATTCCGCCCACCACTGGGCGACGACGCCGTAGTGCCACGTTTGCGGGGGCTCTCGGATCGTTCGCCTCAGGAGTCGGCGAGCTCGCTTCGCGCCTCGGAGACCACGCCTGCACCGTGCCACAAACACGTCGGGCGCTCGTGCGAAGGTACGAGCGGTGGACGTGCGCATCGACGGCTCGCTCGAGGAGATCGACTGGACGCAGGTCAAGGAGGATCTCGCGGCCGACGACTTCGACAACGGGCGTAGCCCGCGGGCGCTCGAGCGCTCGTTCGCGCAGTCGCAGCACGTGGCCTTCGCGCGCGACGGCGATCGCGTGGTCGGCACGGCGCGCCTGCTCTCGGACGGCGTCTGCAACGCGTACCTGCTCGACGTGTGGACGGCGTCGCCGTACCGGAGGCAGGGGATCGCCTCCGAGCTGATCCGCCGTTTGCTCGAGGAGGTTCCGGGGCAACACATCGGGCTGCAGACCGACAACGCGCAGCCGCTCTACGCAACGCTCGGCTTCGAGCCCCAACCCGAGTTCTGGTCGACCGTCTCGGGCTCGTGGCTCGACAACGAGGCCAATCGGCGGTGACCCTGCAACCAAGGAGGGACGATGCTTCGCTCGAGGAGAAGGACCCGTAGCGAGAAGGTCGCAGATGCGCTGAGGGAGGCCGTCTCGTACACGGACCGGCTCGTCCACGACCGTCGGCTTCGGTCGGATCTCAGTTCCGCCGCCGATCACGCAGCACGAGCGGCGAAGCTCGCGCGGCGGGACGCCCATGGCTCGCGCGGGGCCGTGCGCATCGCAGGCGACACGAAGCTGCGAAAGAGCGCCCGCGCGCTCGTCGACGACGTCTCCCGGGCCACCGGTCGCGTGCGCCGCAAGCGGCGAACGCACCGCGTCCGCAACGCGTTCCTCGTCCTGGGCGGCACGGGCGCAGCGGTCGCAGCGGCGACGAAGGGCCGCCGCTGGATCGTCAGGTCACGGAGGAACGAGACGGGCGCCTCGTCCGTCCCGGCCTACTGAGGCTCGCCTCCACTCGCGCAGTAGACCTCTCTGCGCCGCGTTCGCGTGCCACGTCACGGGGTGCCGGCCGCCCGGGGCTCGACCTCGACGTGCGCGAGCACGGCGTCGAGCGGCCGGGGCACCCGCGTCAGGTCGAGCGCCTCGACGAGAGGCCCCGCGTACTTGATCTTGCCCGCGCTGCTCCCGAAGAACCGGCGGAGCTGATCCTCGACCGGGCGGCCGTGCCACTGCGGCTGCTTCTGGAAGGTGCGAAACGAGGCGAGGTTTCCGTTCGCCTCGAGGACGGCCTCCACGCGCGCCACCCCCAGCGCACGGATCAGCTCGCCCTCGAGGTCTGGCTCGCAGACGTAGAAGCCCAGCCCCTCCAGCGACTCGCGTGTGAGGTTCGAGCCGAGCTCCGCCCGCT
>JBKPTS010000030.1:0-34504 GCA_046735575.1 Actinomycetota bacterium | reverse complement strand
GGGCGCGGCTGGGTCCGCCGCAGCCTCGTCGGGCTCGCGGTCGCGGCCGCGGGCGCCGCGCTCGCCGTGGTCGCGAGCGGAGGCAACGGGGGCGGCCCGACGATCCTGACGGCGACCGGCGGCTTCGCCACGACGCCGGCGAGGGCGGCTCCCACCCCGACCGGCGGACGAGGGAGGATCGGGGACTGGCCCGCAGGGCAGCAGGGCTGGACGATCACGCTCGCATCGCTTCCCCAGACGGGCGGCCGGCGGGCGGCCGTCCGGCGCGCGCGGCAGGCGAAGCGGCGCGGCCTCGAAGGCGTGGGCATCCTCGACTCGTCCCACTACGCGAGCCTCCATCCGGGCTACTGGGTCGTCTTCACGGGCGTGTATTCATCGCAGGCCG
Source organism: Actinomycetota bacterium (assembly GCA_046735575.1). Lineage (GTDB taxonomy): Bacteria > Actinomycetota > Thermoleophilia > Gaiellales > Gaiellaceae > GMQP-bins7. Next base: position 34,119 of record JBKPTS010000030.1, on the reverse strand, counting down.
ATGCGAGCAGCGCGCTCCAGGCTGCCCACGCCTTCGCGAAGACCGCCGCCGTGCGCCGCATCGTCCCCTAGAGCGGTTGTCCGAGGAGGCGATCGCCGCCACGACTTTGTAACAGCGGCGAAAAGGCGCTAGACTGTTCCGCTGTTGACCGCCGAGTAGCCCTTTCCGGGCTTTGCGACAAGGCTTTAGGAGCATTTCGACGGACTCGATGGAACATCACGCCGCGCAACTGCGCTCGTGTATGTATCAATACTCGCGAGCGATCTACCGCTCGATCAAGGATCTCATCGATCCGTACGCCGATCCCTCGACACAGCTCGAGTACCGGCGCGACGTGCTCCACGAGTGCGAGCAGACGATGGAGCGGATGGCCGACGACCCGCACTACTTCGCCCGGCCGGACCGCACGCTCTTCGCCGACATTCGCCGCTACTTCCCCATCACGGCCCAGGCGCAGGTCGCATGGGCAGTCCGCGAGGGCATCGGCGCCGCGACGGCCTTCATCGAGCAGCAGATCGAGGCGGGCTTCCTGGACGGCGGCGTCGCCCGCTGTCACGCGACGACACGCAAGGGTAAGGCCTGCCAGCGCACGCCGCTCCCCGGCCGCGACTACTGCCCCTCGCACCAGCATCTGGAGCAGCCGGCGGCGGTCACCGTCGCAGCCTGACGGCTCCGTATCTGCGCAAGATGGGGAATCCGCTCGCGCGCGGAAACCCCTGAAGCGCGGCCGCCGCGCAGCCGCGGTCGTCGCCACTGCCGTTTGCCGTTGGGGACGTCGGCCACGCTGTAAGCTCGCGCCTGGATGTCGCACGACGCCGACAAGCTGATCCGGCAGCTTTCGCTCGTCGCGTTCCTGATGGCAGAACGGCGGCCGCTCACCGCCAGGGACGTCAAGTCGAACGTCGAGGGCTACAGCGAGATGTCGGACGAGGCGTTCGCGCGCCGCTTCTACTCGGACCGTGCCGAGCTCACCGCGCTCGGCGTTCCGCTGCAGTCGCAGCGGGACGAGTTCACGGGCGAGGAGCTGTACACGCTGCGCTCCGAGCACTACTTCCTCGACCGGCTCGAGCTCGACGACGACGAGCTCGCGGCGCTCCAGACCGCTCTTTACTACCTCGAGGGCAAGTTCGCCTACGCCGAGCCGCTGCGCCTCGCCCTGCAGAACCTCGCGCTCGGACGCGCGGGCTTCGACGAGCCGGCGACCGAGACCGCCGAGCGCGTGCGCGTGAGCGCCCCCGACTACTCGCCCGAGCTCGCGGGCCGGCTCTCGAAGATCGAGTCCGCGATCTCGAAGCAGCGGACGGTCCGCTTCGGGTACTGGAGCCCGCGCCGGGCGCGTCCGGCCGAGCGGGTGGTGAACCCCTACGCCCTCCGCCTCGACGACGGCAACTGGTACGTCGTCGGCCACGACCTCGACCGCGACACGGTGCGGACGTTCAAGGTCTCCCGCATCCGCGGCGACATCCGCTTCGCGACCCGCCGCGAGCGCGACTTCCGGGTGCCGGCCGAGTTCGACGTCGAGCAGCACAGGATTCCGCGACCCTGGCAGATCGGAGACGTCGCGGGCACTGCCCGTATCGCCGTCTCCGGGGACACGGCGTGGTGGGTCGAGCGCACGCTGGCCGACGCGGGAACGGTGGAGGACGGGGTCTTCGAGACGGACTACTCGCAGGTCGAGCTGCTCGCCGGCTGGGTCCTGCGCCAGAACGGCCGCGCCGTCCCGCTCGAGCCCGAGGAGCTTCGCGACGCGGTCGCCGACGGGCTCGCACGCCTCGTCGAGGCGCACACCGGCGACGCGCCCGAGCCCGCGAACAGGAAGCGGAGCGAGTCGCGGCACGCCCTGCCCGAGCGGCCGCTCGGCCCGGTGGCGCCCGAGCGCTTCGGCCTCCTGCAGGCGCTGCTGGCGCACCTGCTCGCCGCCTGCGGCGAGGACCGCCAGGCCGTGCTCGACGCCTCCGAGCTCGCCGCCCGCTTCTCGATCCCGCTCGAGGAGCTGCAGGAGCACCTCTCGCTCCTCAACCTCGTCAACTTCGGCGGCGGCTGCTACGCGGTCTACGCGCAGCACGACGGGGACGTCGTGCGCGTGGACAAGGAGCTCTACGGCGACGTCTTCAGGCTCCCGCCGAAGCTGACGCCGCTCGAGGCGCGGGCGATCCGGCTCGCCATCGAGTACGTCGGCCCGACGATCGCGGCGGAGGCGCACACGCCGCTCGCGCGCGTGCGACGGAAGCTCGAGGAGACCTTCGGCCGTTTCGACCTCGCGGCGACCCCGGAGCCCCGCGTGGCCTCGGACGAGGAGACCCTCGTGCGCGTCCTGAGCCAGGGCGCCGAGAAGCACAGGCTGGTCGAGCTCGAGTACCTGAAGGAGGGCGAGGAGAAGCCGTCGCTGCGCCGCGTCGAGCCGTACACCTTCGAGCGGGAGCTCCCCGTCTGGCGGGTGCACACCTGGGACCTCGACGCCGACGCCCCGCGCACGTTCCGACTCGACCGGATGCGCGCGGCCCGGCTCACGGACGAGCGCTTCGAGCCGCGGGAGGGCTTCGATCCCTCGTACCTGACGAACCCGCGGGTGGCGCACCTCCTCCACTCCCCCGCCGTCGCGCGCTGGAAGCTGGAGCGGGGCGCCCAGCTCCTCACCGACGGCTCGGCGCTCGCAGCCGTCCCCTACAAGACCGAGGAGTGGCTGCTCTCGGAGGTCTTCGCGGATCTCGGCGAGACGGTCGTGCTCGAGCCCACGCGGCTGCGCGGGCTCGTCGCCCGTCGCGCGCGGCGGCTGCAGCGAGAGCTCGGGCGAGTCCCCTCCAGGTCGTAGCCGCCGAAGCTCCGCTTCGTGCCGATGCGCAAGCTGCTCGTCGCGAACCGCGGGGAGATCGCCCTGCGCGTCTTCCGCACCTGCCGGGAGCTCGGGATCGCGACCGTCGCGGTCGCGGCGCCCGACGACCTCGGGGCCCTGCACGCGCGCAGCGCCGACGAGACGGTCGAGATCGGCTCCTACCTCGATGCCGCGGAGCACGTGCGCGCGGCCGAGGAGACGGGCGCCGACGCGATCCACCCCGGATACGGCTTCCTCGCCGAGAACGCCGACTTCGCCGCGACCGTCCAGTCCGCCGGGCTCGTGTGGGTGGGGCCGCCGCCCGAGGCGCTCCGCCTCGGCGGGGACAAGGTCGCCGCCAAGAAGGCCGCGCGAGACGCGGGGGTGCCGGTGCTTCCCGACGGCGCCCCGCAGGAGATCGGCTACCCGCTGCTCGTCAAGGCGGCGCTCGGCGGAGGCGGCCGCGGGCTGCGGGTCGTCCGCAACGCCGACGAGCTGGAGGAGGCGCTCGCCGCAGCCGGGCGCGAGGCCGAGGGAGCCTTCGGAGCCGGCGCCGTCTACTGCGAGCGCTACCTCGAGCGCCCGCGCCACGTGGAGGTGCAGCTCCTCGCCGATGCGGACGGCGCCGTCGTCGCGCTGGGAGAGCGGGAGTGCTCGATCCAGCGGCGGCATCAGAAGGTGCTCGAGGAGTCGCCCTCCCCGGCGGTGGATGCGCGGCTTCGGGCACGACTCGTCGCGGCCGCGACCGCGTTCGCGACGGCGATCGGCTACCGGAACGCGGGGACGGTCGAGTTCCTCGTCGACGGCGACGCCTTCTACTTCCTCGAGCTGAACGGGCGCATCCAGGTCGAGCATCCCGTGACGGAGCTCGTGACGGGAACGGACCTCATTGCCTGGCAGCTGCGACTGGCGGAGGGCGCCTCGCTCGACGGCCTCCACGTCGAGCCGCGCGGGCACGCCGTCGAGGTGCGGCTGTACGCGGAGGACCCGCTCACGTTCTTGCCGCAGACGGGCCGCCTCGAGCGCCTCCGAATCCCCGGCGAGGACTCGTCACGAGGCATTCGCGTCGACTCCGGCGTCGAGGAAGGCGACGAGGTCGGGCTCGCCTACGACCCCCTCCTCGCGAAGCTCATCGCGCACGGGCCGGACCGCGCGACCGCGCTCGACCGCCTCGCCTCCGCGCTCGCGGAGACGGAGGTCGGCGGCGTCACGACGAACCTCGCGTTCCTGCGCTGGCTCGTCGCCCATCCCCGGGTACGGTCGGGCGAGGCGACGACGGCGTTCCTCGTCGAGAGCCCTCCGCTGTCCCGGCCACCGCGCTGGAGCGCGCCGGGGCACTGGCGCACCCCGTGGCGGCTGAACCTGCCGGCGCCTGCGCCCGCGCCTCCTCCCGATCTCGCGGCTACGGCCGAGCGGGCCGGAGGAGCGGAGGCCGAGGCGACGGTCGTCTCCCCCATGCCGGGCACCGTGATCCGCGTCGAGGTCGCCCCCGGCGAGGGGGTGCGGCCGCGGCAGCCGCTCGTCGTGCTCGAGGCGATGAAGATGGAGATCCCGGTGCACTCGCCCTTCGGCGGCACGGTCACGCAGGTGCACGTGGCCGCGGGAGACCGCGTCGCGGGCGGCGCTCCGCTGGTGGAGCTCGAGGGCTAGAGGACGCTCAGTCGACGCGGATGCGGTCGACGAACCAGTGCATCACGAAGTTGACGAACCAGACGACGATCGTCGCGCCGACATAGGTCCAGAAGCCGTCGATCGAGAAGTGGGGCGCGATCCACTCCGCGAGGGCGAGCATCGCGACGTTGATCGCGAAGTACGCGAGGCCGAAGGTGACGATGATCAGCGGCAGGGTGAGGATCGCGAGGATCGGCTTGAGGATCGCGTTCCCGACGGTGAGCACGACCGCGCCGATGGCGAACGACCAGAAGCCCTGGATCGTGACGCTCGAGAACAGCCAGTCGATCACGATCAACGCGAGGACGTTGATGCCCAGGCGGATGAGGAGCGCGACGAGGAGGTACATCGGCGGAGCGCGAGTCTACGTGTCTAGAAGAGCTTCTGCAGCTTCATGGCCGCGCCCATGTCGCCCTTGATCTTGAGCTTCCCGGTCATGTACGCGGTCGTCGGGTTCTGCTCGCCGGCGATGATCTTCTGAAAGCTCTCCTCGCTCGCCGAGATCGTGCAGTCGGCGTTCGGCGTGGCGCCCTCGGTCACGGTGAGGGCTCCGTCTGCGAGCGCGACCGTCCACGTGCCGGCGCCGTCGATCTCGAAGACGTAGGTGTTGTTCATGCCCGCGATCCGCTCCGGGCTCACCCGGGCCGGCAGACCCTCGAAGAACTCCCGGGCGCTCGCCATCTGGGCGGACCCTAGCGCGCGGCTAAGCTCCGCGCGCCGTGGACTTCGATCTCACGCCGGAGCAGGAGCTCGTGCGGGAGACCGTGCGGACCTTCGCACGGGAGCGCGTGGCTCCCGTCGCCGCCGACCTCGACCGCGACAGCCGCTTCCCCTACGAGCTCGTCTCCGAGCTCGCCGAGCTCGGGCTCATGGGGATCCCGATCCCCGAGGAGTACGAGGGAGCCGGAGGCGACACCGTCTCCTACGCGCTCGCAGTCGAGGAGCTGACGCGGGTCGACTCGTCGGTCGCGATCACGCTGGCGGCCCACACCTCGCTCGGGACGATGCCCATCCTCCTCTTCGGGACGGAGGAGCAGCGTGCGAAATGGCTTCCCGACCTCGCCTCCGGACGCCGGCTCGCGGCGTTCGGCCTGACGGAGCCCGGCGCAGGCTCGGACGCCGGGGCAACGCGCACGACCGCGGAGCTGCGCGACGGCTCCTGGCGGATCGAGGGCACGAAGATCTTCATCACGAACGCGGGCACGGACATCACCTGGGGGGTGACCGTCACCGCACGGACCGGCGAGGACGAGATCTCGAACCTGGTGGTCGAGAACGGGACGCCGGGCTACACGATCTCGGCGCCGATGCACAAGCTCGGCTGGCGCGCGTCGGACACCCGCGAGCTCGCGTTCGAGGGCTGCGAGGTGCCTGAGGGCAACCTCCTCGGACCGCGCGGAGCGGGCTTCAGGCAGTTCCTCGAGATCCTGGACGGCGGCCGGATCGCGATCGCGGCCATGGGCGTCGGCCTCGCGCAGGGCGCATACGACCTCGCGTTCTCGTACGCGCAGGAACGCGAGCAGTTCGGGAAGAAGATCTCCTCGTTCCAGGCCGTCCAGTTCCGGCTCGCGGACATGGCGACGGAGATCGAGGCCGGCAGGGCGCTCGTCTACCGGGCGGCGTGGCTCAAGGACGAGGGGCGGCCGTTCGCGCGCGAGGCGGCGATGGCGAAGCTCTTCACCGGCGAGCTCTCCCACCGCGTGGCGAACTGGGCGCTGCAGGTCCACGGCGGCTACGGGTACATGGAGGAGTCCGCGATCTCGCGGCTCTACCGCGACCAGAAGATCCTGGAGATCGGCGAGGGGACGAACGAGGTCCAGCGGATGGTGATCGCCCGCCATCTCGGGCTCTAGGCGGCCGACATCAGCCCCTTGCCGACGAGCTCGCGATTGAGCCGCTCATCGGTCTCTGCCTCCGTTGCTCGTCCGGTCACTTCAAGTGGGATAGCGAAAACGGCTGGTACGTTCCGGCGCGCTGTGATCTTCACGCAGTTCGTCGACGACGACCTCGGCTGCGCGTCGTACCTCGTCGGCGACGAAGGGAGCGGCACGGCCGTCGTCGTCGATCCGGCCTTCGCGATCGAGCAGTACCTCGAGGAGGCGGAGCAGCGCCGTGTGCGAATCGTCCGGGTGCTGGAGACGCACACGCACGCCGACCACGTATCGGGCCACGGCCGGCTCGCGCTCGAGCACGGGCTCCCCGTGAGCGTCCATCCCGCCGCGGAGGCGCAGTACCCGCACGATGCGCTCGAGGACGGCGGCGAGGTAGCGCTCGGCGAGGTCGTCCTCCGCTGCATGCACACGCCCGGCCACCGGCCCGAGCACTGCTGCCTGGCGGTGGTCGACGGAAGCCGCGGTCCCGACCCCTGGCTCGTCCTCACCGGCGACTCGCTCTTCGTCGGCGACGTCGCGCGGCCGGACCTCGCGGTGGAGGCGCGCGAGGGCGCCGAGGGGCTCTTCCACTCACTCCGTCGCCTCGCGGAACTCGGGGACGGGGTCGAGGTGTACCCGGGCCACGTCGCGGGCTCGCTCTGCGGCAAGGCCATGAGCTCGAAGGCGTCGACCACGATCGGCTTCGAGCGGCGCTTCAACCACGCGCTGACCACGGAGGACGTCGACTGCTTCGTCGCGGAGACCGTCTCCATCGCCGCGCCCAAGCCTCCGAACATGGGGCGGATCGTCGAGATCAACCGCGGTCCGTTCCTCGGCGCGCAGCCCGCACCCGCCGAGCTGCCGGTGCCGACCCCGGAGATGCAGGTACTCGACGTGCGGCCGACCGAGACGTTCGCGAGCGGCCACGCGCCCGGCGCCGTGAACGTGCCCGTGACGGGCACACGCTTCTCGACCAAGGCCGCCTTCGTGCTCGACGCCGACCGCCCGGTCGTGGTCTCGGCGCGGGACGACGCGGAGGCGCAGCGGGCGATCCGCGGCCTTCGCTCCGTCGGCCTCCTCGACGTCGCCGGCTACGTGCTCGGCGGCGGCTCGGAGACGATGGACCTCGTCTCGATCGGGGAGCTCGACTCGCTGCTCGCCTCGGGCGCCGAGCTGATCGACGTGCGCGAGAAGGACGAGCGGGACGACGGCTACATCGCGAACAGTCGCAACATCCCGTACCGGATGCTCGCCCTCGGCGCCGGCGACCTCCCGCGCGACCGCCCTCTGGTCACGATCTGCGAGAGCGGCCCCCGGGCCGCGATCGCCGCGAGCATCCTCAGCGCGCGCGGGTTCGACGCACGCCCCGTCGCGGACGGCGGCGTCGACGACTGGCAGGCGGCCGGCAAGCCCGTCGTCGAGTTCAGGCGCTGCGGGTCCTAGATCAGCTCGCGGCCGCGAGCAGCTCCTCGCCCTCGCGCACGTACTGCGTGGCGCCGACCGAGCGGTAGAACACGAGCGCGCTCGCGAGCTGCTGCGCGGCCTCCGCGTCGCGCCCGCCCGCACGCAGGGCGCGCGCGGCCGCGACCCGGACGTCGGCCTCGAAGGCCCTGGCCTCCATCGCGGCGAGCTCGTCCGCGGCCTCGGCGAGCTGCCCGCGCAGGATCGCGCCCGCCGCGCGCTGCCATGGCCCGCCGGGACGAATGCCGAGCTCCTCCGCGTCGGAGCCGAGGTCGACGGCCCCGAACGCGAGCAGGACCGCGGCCGGGCCGTACATCTCGTCGTACTCGAGCTCCGCCCGCAGGCTCCGGAGGTCGCGAAGCAGGGCCCGCGCGCCGTCCGTGTCCCGCAGGCGCGCGAGGCAGAACACGGCCCACGCGAGCCCCGGCACGAGGTCCTGCGGATCGCGGATCGAGCGGGACTGGACGAGGCCCTCGTCCACGTCGTTCCGAGCGCCCTCGAAGTCGCCCCGCGCCAGGCGAATGAGCGCGCGGTACCTCCTGCTCGTTGACTGCATGTAGTGGGGCTCCGGGTTCGAGATCTCCTCGTCGGCGAGGGCGAGCGCCTCCTCCCAGCGACCGAGGTGGAAGAGCGCCTCGGCGAGGTTGCTTCGCGACCAGCGGACGGCGAGGCCGACGCCGAGGCCCTCCGCGAACTCGAGACCGTCCCGCATGAGCGCCTCGGCGCGGACGAGCTCACCGCTGTCCTGGATCAGCGTCGACGCCAGGTTGATGTAGGCGCGGCCCGCCCGCCACGACTTCGCCGAGAGCGCGAGCTCCAGGCTCTGCTCCAGGTCCTCGCGCCACCGCGGGTCGTCGAGCATGGTGCGGGCGACGCCGCGCGTGTTCAGGGAGTCGGCCAGGAGCTCGTCGTCGCCGAGCTCCTCGGCCATGCGGATCGCGCTCTCGGCGAGCTCCTCCCCCGCCCGCGCGCGCCCGGCGAGCGTCGAGAAGCGGGCGACCTGCGATACGACGAAGAGCTTCTGCCAGGACACCGGAAGGCCGGCGACCGTCTCGGCGGCGCGCTCGAAATGCGCGAACGCCTCGTCCTGGTCGCGTCCGCTCTGCCAGACGACCTCGCCGCGCAGGAGCTCGGCCTCGGCCGCGGAGGCAGGATCCGGCTCGGCGAGGTCTTCGACCGCCCGTGCGAGCTCCTCCTCTCCTTGCCCTCGGACGAGCGCGAGGGCGCGCCCGAGGCGGAGGAGCCGGTGCGGCTCGCGGACGACCTCGGGGTCGAGCGCGCGTGCGCGCTCGTACAGCTCGAGGGCGGTCGCCAGGGCGCTCAGGGACCAGGCCCGGTCGCCGGCGTCGTTCAGCGCCCGGGCGCCGCGCGGCACGACCGCGGCGACGTCGCTCCCCGCAGCGCGTCCGTACTCGACCGCCTCGAGGAGGTGGTGCGCGAGCATCTCCGCCCGGTCCTCCGCCCGGTCCGCGGGCAAGGAGTCGATCCAGTCCGCGACCCGGAGGTGCGCCTGCGCCCGCGCCGCCCGCGGCATCTGGCCGTAGGCGCCGTCCCGCACGAGGACGTGCACGAACGCGTACTGCGTCGCCCCGGCGACCGCCGAGCGCTGCTCGCGGCGGACGAACTCCTTCCGCTCGAGCGCGTACAGCCGGTCCTCGAGCTCCCACGGCTCGAGCCCGGAGAGCGCCGCGAGCGCGTCGCTCCAGAACACCTTGCCGAGCACGGCCGCCTTCTGCAGCAGATCCTTCTCGTCCGGCGGCAGCCCGTCGATGCGCGCGGCGACGACGCCCTGCAGCGTCTGCGGGACGTCCGCCGGGGCATGGGCCCGGGACGCGAGCATGCGCGCGTACTCCTCGGCGAACAGCGGATTGCCGCCGGCACGCTCGAGCAGCAGCGCCTGCTCGTCCGCGGGGAGCACCGAGCGCTCGATCAGCGCGGCCACGAGTCGCGCCGTGTCCTCGCCCGAGAGCGCGGCGAGCGAGATCGTGAGGGCGTTCCGCTTTCCACCCCCCCACCCCGGACGCCGCTCGAGCAGCTCCGGGCGGGCGCTGCACACGACGAGCAGCGACACTCCGGTGACCCGGTCGACGAGGTCGTCGACGAAGTCGAGCAGGCCGTCGTCCGCCCACTGCAGATCCTCGAACACGAGCACGGCGGGCGAACGCGAGGCGAGGGCCTCGAAGAACCGCCTCCACGCGGCGAACGTCATCGCCCGGCGCTCGAGTCCCTGCTCGACCGCGCCGCCGAGCCCGATGAGGGGTCGCAGGCTGTCGGTGATCCACGCGGCATCGCCCTCGGGCACGAGGTCGCGAACGGCACCGGCGAGCTTGGTCTCGGCGTCCTCGGCGTCCGCGGACTCGAGGATCCCGGCCTGCGCCTTCACGATCTCGCCGAGCGCCCAGAACGCGACCCCTTCCCCGTACGGCAGGGAGCGGCCCTGCCGCCAGGCGATGAGGTCGGGATCCTCGTCGACGAGACGGTAGAGCTCGTGCACGAGCCGGCTCTTCCCGATGCCGGGCACGCCCACGAGGGTCACGAGCTGCGGCTGTCGCTCGCTGCGCGCGCGCGCGAGCGCCGCTGCGAGCAGGTCGCGCTCCTGCTCGCGGCCCACGAGGGGCGCGCGACCCACGGGCTCGACGTCGACTCCGAGCCGGGCGCGAGGCGCCCTCGCAAGCCATGCCGGCACCGGCTCGGCCTTGCCCTTCGCCTCGACCGCGTCGACGGGCTCGTACTCGATCGCCCGGCTCGTGGCGGCGTGCGTCGGCTCCCCGACGAGGACTCCGTTCACGGGCGCAGCGGACTGCAGGCGCGCCGCCGTGTTGACCACGTCGCCGGTCGCCAGCGTCTGACCCTCCTCGGGCCGCGCGTCGAGGGCGACGAGTGCCTCGCCGGTCGTGACGCCGATCCGCAGCTCGATTCCCTCCTCCTCGGCGAAGTCGCGGATGGCGAGGGCGGCGCGGACCGCGCGCTCGGGGTCGTCCTCGTGCGCGGTCGGCGCGCCGAAGAGCGCCATGACCGCGTCCCCGATGAACTTCTCGACCGTTCCCCCGTAGCGTTCGAGCTCGCGCTTGAGCCGTGCCTGATACGGGGCGAGCAGCGCGGCGACGTCCTCGGGGTCCATCGCCTCGGCGCGGGAGGTGAAGCCGACGAGGTCGCAGAAGAGGACGGTGAGGGTCTTCCGCTCCTGGCGCATGGCGAGACGAGTGTAAGCCGCGCGCCGCCGAGCTCAGTCGGCGACCTCGAACACCTTCTCGAGGAGCTCGCGCACCGCGCTCAGGGGGTCGAGCGTGCGCGCCTGCACCGCCTCGAGCACGCGGGCGAGCTCGACGTCGCCGCTCACGGCGGCTTCCAGGTGCGCCCGCGCGCGGCTCGACGCCAGCGCGAACACCTCCGCGGCGAGGTTCTGGCGCCGGCGCACGTCGAGCTCGCCGCTCCGCTCGAGCCCCGCCCGATGCTCCTCGAGCCTCGCCCACAGCTCGGGCACGTTCTCGCCCGAGACCGCCTCGGTGAGGACGATCGGCGGGCGCCGCTCCTCGGGGCCGGCGAGCCGGAGAACCGACCGCACCTCGTTCAGCATCGTCTTCGCCGCCGGGTGGTCCATCTTGTTGACGGCGATCACGTCCGGGATCTCCATGATCCCCGCCTTCAGCGCCTGCACCGAGTCCCCGGAGCCCGGCATGAGCACCAGGAGGACCGTGTCGGCGATCCCCGTCACCTCGACCTCGCTCTGGCCCGCTCCCACCGTCTCGACGAACACGACCTCCTTCCCGGAGGCGTCCAGCAGGAGCACGGCCTGGAGGGTCGCCTCGGCGAGCCCGCCCTGGTGGCCGCGCGTCCCCATCGAGCGGATGTAGACGCCCGGGTCGAGGAAATGGTCGGAGAGCCGGATGCGGTCGCCGAGCAGCGCCCCGCGCGAGAACGGGCTCGAGGGGTCGACCGAGACGACGCCGACCGTGCTGCCCGAGCTCCGGACGTGGGCGACCAGGGCCGCGATCAGCGAGGACTTCCCGACGCCCGGCGGACCGGTGACGCCGAACACCGCGGCCTTGCCTGTCTCCGGGTAGAGGTCGCGGACGAGCGGATACCCGAGCTCGTCGCCGTCCTCGACGAGCGAGATCGCGCGGGCGAGTGCGCGTCGCTCGCCCGCCCGCACGCCGGCGACGAGCTCTTCGAGCGTCCACTCCTTCCGTGCCACGACGCGCGCCACTCTACGCGCGGCTCCGCGGCGTCAATCGCTCGAGCGCGCTCTGCGGGCCTCGTGCTCGCGCCTGGTCTCGATCTCCTCGAGGAGCACGGCGATGCGCTCGAGGCCGTCCTTCGCCGTCCCGTCGGTAGCCGGCTCGACGAGCGTCACCGGGGCGGGGATCCCCTCGACCGCCGGCACGAACATCCCGCCCGCGACCGCGGGCTGCATCCCGAGGAAGGCCTCCTCTTCCTCGCGGGTCGCGGGGAGCCAGCGAGTCATCGCGAGCGAGACGAGGACTGCGACCAGGTTCACGGCGGCGGCCCCGAGCAGCACCCAGCGGGCCCCGTAGGCGTCGGTCAGGACGCCGGCCGCGGCCATCGCGAGGCCGAGGATGGCGTAGTTCGAGCTCATGATGAAGGCGAGCGCGCGGCCCCGGTAGCGATCCGGCGCGCCCCGCTGCACGAGCACCTGGTTGCAGATGATGGCCGCGCCGTTGCCCGCCGCGCTCCCGACGAGGAAGGGAATCGCGACCCACACGGACGGGCTCAGCGCGGCGGCCCCGATCCCGACTCCCATCAGCGTGATCGAGCCCGCGTAGTGGCGTCGAAGTCCCGCCTTCGCGAGCGACGGCGCGGCGAGGTAGCTCCCGATGGCGAGCCCGAGGCCGCTCGCCGCGACGAAGGCGCCGAAGCCGAGGTCGCCGCCGTTCAGCGTCTCCTTGGCGAAGAAGACCTCGGGCACGTTCGTCGCGGCCGTCCCGATGACGACGATGTTCCAGACGACGAGCACCGTGCGGAGCGGCGCCGACCCGAGGACGAGGCGCACTCCCTGGGCGACGTCCCGCCAGTGCCCTTCGGTGACCGAGTCCTCCGAGCGGAGCTGGCGCTCCGCGATCCTGGCGATGAGCGCCACCGAGAGCAGGAAGGTCACGGAGTTCGCGATGTACGCGACGGACGGGCTCCAGAGGGCGACCATCCCCGCTCCGACGAGCGGCCCGACCATCCAGGCGAGGGTCTCGATCGTCTGCAGGAGCGAGTTCGCGTTCGTCAGCTCGTGGTCGGGGACGAGGTTCGGGAGCCCCGCCAGCGCGGCCGCGCGGAAGAGCCCGGTCGCGACCCCGGCGACGGCGGCGAGCGCGACGATCGCGCCCGGGGAATCGGCGAAGGGCAGCGCCGCGAAGATCGCGAAGCGGGCGAGATCGGAGCCGATCATCAGCCCCCGCCTGGAGAGGCGGTCGACGAGCGGCCCGAGCAGGAAGCCGATGACGACGATCGGGAGAAAGTCGGCGACGAGTAGCGCCGAGATCCAGACGCCCGAGTCGGTGCGGGCCTGGATGTCGAGCGTGAGCGCCGTCGCCGCGACGTACGTGCCGACGCTCGAGCCGGCGGTCGCCAGGAAGAGGAGCCCGAACGACGGCGAGCGGCGGAGGAGGCCGAGGCGGCGAGTGCTCTCCACGTCCACGGATGACGCTAGCACCGGCAGGCGGAGTTCTCTACGGCCGTTCCGGCCACGTCTGTCGTCGACATTGTCAACTGCGGACGGCTATTCGCCGCCGGCGTGGAACTTCCCGTGCGGAGCCTCGCGCGTGCCTCGCCAGGAGCCGGGCTAGGAGCCTCGCATGGCCGTCTTCATCCGCGTCGCGACGGTCCCGGCGAGGCGTGCCTGCTCGGCCCTCGCCACGGGCTGCAACGCCGACGCGAAGAGCAGGACGGCCTCGGCGCGGCCCTGCTGGAGCGCGACGAGGTCGAAGACCACGGGGATCCCCTTGGCGCTCCCGGCGATGCGGAAGACGTACATCCGCTGCGCGAGCGGACGCAGCGCGAACGGCGCCGCCGTGTGGATGCGCCTCACCCCCACGCTCGCGAGCTCGCGCCGCAGCTCCTGCTCGAGGCATTTCCGCCCGCCCGAGCCCGTGCTCCGCCGCCAGGCCGCGTTCGCGTTGCCGACGGTGCGGTAGATCTCCGCAGCGGACGCGACCGCGACGGGAGTGCGGGCGAATCCCGAGCGAGCCTCGCCCGTGAGGACGAGGTCGGACTCGTCGACGGCGGCGCAGTAGACGCCCCCGGGCGAGCTCTGCCGCGCGACGTGGTAGCCCGCAGGCAGGTCCGGGCGGCGCACGAGCATCGCCTTCGCCCGCGCCTGGTCGGCAGGGGTCAGCCTCTTCTGCGGGTCGCCGCGGGCGGCCAGGGCGACACCCGTCGAGCCGAGCGCGACGAGCAGGAGGGCGGCGAGAGCCCGGCGCACGCTCCGATCGTACGGGCTCATGCCTCGTAGGCGAGATTCGGCCGCAGCCAGCGCTCCGCCTCCGCCACGTCCACGCCCTTCCGCCGGGCGTAGTCCTCCACCTGGTCGCGGGCGATGCGACCGATGGAGAAGTAGCGCGCCTGCGGGTGCCCCAGGAAGAGGCCGCTGACGCTGGCGGGCGGGATCATCGCGAAGTGCTCGGTGAGCTCGAGACCTGCGCGCCCCGCCTCGAGCAGGTCGAAGAGGAGCCCTTTCTCGGAGTGGTCGGGACAGGCCGGGTAGCCGAAGGCGGGGCGAATGCCGCGGAAGCGCTCGCCGATGAGCTCTTCGCCGGAGAGCTGCTCGGCCGGCGCGTACCACTCGCGGCGCGCCTTCTCGTGCAGCCATTCCGCGAACGCCTCGGCCAGCCGGTCGGCGAGAGCACGGGCCATGATCGCGCGGTAGTCGTCCCGGTCGGCGGCGAACCGGTCGCCGAGGGCCTCCGCGCCGTGGATCGTGACCGCGAAGGCACCCGCGTAGTCGTCCAGCCCCGCCTCCCCGGGCGCGACGAAGTCGGCGAGGGACCGGTTCGGCCGCGAGTCGTCGTGGGCCGCCTGCTGGCGCAGCATCGGGAAGCGCGTGCCGTCGAGGACGAGGTCGTCGCCCTCGGCGAGCGCGGGCCAGAACCCGTACGCGCCCTTCGCCTCGAACGCGCTCTCGCGCACGATCTCGTCGAGCAGCTCCTCAGCGGCGGCGTGCAGGTCACGCGCGGCCTCGCCCTTGACCGGGTCGTCGAGGATCGCGGGGAAGCGCCCCTTGAGCCCCCAGGCGTGGAAGAAGAACGTCCAGTCGATGTACTCGCGCAGCGTCACGATCTCCGCTTCGACGAGCCTGGAGCCGACGAAGGCCGGAGCGGCGAGATCCTCGGGGTGCCACTCGATCGGCGTCCGGTTCGCCCGCGCCTCGGCGAGCGGGAGCAGCGGCTTGCGGCCTCGCTCCGCGTACTGGGTGCGCAGCCGCTCCTGCTCCGAGCGGTTCTCGGAGTCGAGGGCGAGGCGGCGCTCGCCGTCCAGGAGCTTCGAGACGACGCCGACGACCCGCGACGCGTCGAGCACGTGCACCGTCGGCGAGCTGTACTCGGGCGCGATGCGGATGGCCGTGTGCTGGCGTGACGTGGTCGCGCCGCCGATCAGCAGCGGAAGCTCGAAGCCGCGCCGTTCCATCTCCTTCGCCACGCCCACCATCTCGTCGAGCGATGGCGTGATCAGGCCCGAGAGCCCGACCACGTCGCAGCCCTGCTCGACCGCCGTGTCCAGGATCCGGTCAGCAGGCACCATGACCCCGAGGTCGAGCACCTCGTAGCCGTTGCAGCCGAGGACCACCCCGACGATGTTCTTGCCGATGTCGTGCACGTCGCCCTTGACGGTCGCGAGCACTATGCGGGGGGCGGCCGAGCGCTCGGTCTTCTCCGCTTCCATGAACGGCTCGAGGTAGCCGACCGCCCGTTTCATCGCCCGTGCGCTCTTGACCACCTGCGGCAGGAACATCTTCCCGGCGCCGAAGAGGTCGCCCACGATCTTCATGCCGTCCATGAGCGGCCCCTCGATCACGTCCAGCGGCCGGGCGGACGCCAGCCGCGCCTCCTCCGTGTCCTCCTCGATGTAGTCGACGATCCCGTGCACGAGCGCGTGCGCGAGCCGATCCTCGACCGGCGCCTCCCGCCACGAGAGATCGAGCTCCCGCCTCGCGCCACCGCCGGTCACGCGCCCCGCGTACTCGACGAGGCGCTCGGTCGCGTCGGGACGGCGGTCGAAGAGGACGTCCTCGACGTGCTCGAGCAGCTCCGGCTCGATGTCCTCGTACACCGCGAGCTGGCCGGCGTTGACGATGCCCATGGTCAGGCCGGCCCCGATGGCGTGGTAGAGGAAGGCAGCGTGCATGGCCTCTCGCACGGCGTCGTTCCCGCGGAAGGCGAACGAGAGGTTCGAGATGCCGCCCGAGACGCTGGCCCCGGGGCAGCGCTCGCGGAGGAGCGGGATCGAGTCGATGAACGCCTTCGCGAACCGCGCGTGCTCCTCGATGCCGGTCGCGACGGCGAGCACGTTCGGGTCGAGGACGATGTCCTCCGGCGAGAACCCGGCCTTTGCGACGAGCAGGTCGTACGCCCGGCCGAGGATCTCCACCTTTCGCTCGACGGATTCCGCCTGCCCCCGCTCGTCGAAGGCCATGACGACGACCGCGGCGCCGTAGCGGCGAACCGTGCGCGCGTGCTCGAGGAAGACCTCCTCGCCCTCCTTCAGCGAGATCGAGTTGACGATGCCCTTCCCCTGCAGGCAGCGCAGCCCTGCCTCTAGCGCCGAGAAGCGGGAGCTGTCGACCATG
The DNA here is from genome assembly GCA_046735575.1 of Actinomycetota bacterium. GTDB lineage: Bacteria > Actinomycetota > Thermoleophilia > Gaiellales > Gaiellaceae > GMQP-bins7. The sequence goes on along the minus strand of JBKPTS010000030.1, from coordinate 17,513 downwards.
ATCGGCAGCCGCGCCGCCTCCGGCTCGGTCGCGATCAGGTTGAGGAAGGTCGTCATCGCCTGCTCCGCGTCGAGCAGGTCGGCGTCCATGTTGACGTCGAGGACGTTCGCGCCGCCGCGCACCTGGTCGAGCGCGACCGCGACCGCGCCCTGGTAGTCGCCCGCCTCGACGAGCGTCCTGAACCGCGCCGAGCCGGTTACGTTCGTCCGCTCGCCCACGACGACGAACCCCGTGTCGGGGCCGATCACGAACGGCTCGAGACCGGAGAAGCGCGGGAGGCGGTTCGGCTCCGGCACGCGCCGCGGGGGCAGCCCGGCGACGGCGCGGGCGATCCGGCTCGTGTGCTCCGGCGTCGTGCCGCAGCAGCCGCCGACGACGTTCACGAGGCCGTCCTCCGCGAAGCTGCGCAGGAAGCGGCTCGTATCCTCGGGCCGCTCGTCGTGCAGGCCGAGCTCGTTCGGAAGGCCCGCGTTCGGATGGCAGGAGACGTACGTGGACGCGACCCGCGAGAGATCCTCCATGAACGGGCGCATCTCGGTCGCGCCGAGCGAGCAGTTGACGCCGACGACGAACGGCTCCGCGTGCTCGACGGAGAGCCAGAACGCCTCGACCGTCTGGCCCGAGAGGTTCCGCCCGGAGCGGTCGATCGCAGTGAAGGAGATCCAGAGCGGAAGCTCCGGCGCGGCGTCCTGCGCGGCGACGAGCGCGGCCTTCGCGTTCAGCGTGTCGAAGACCGTCTCGATCAGCAGGAAATCGACGCCTCCGTCACGGAGCGCCGCCATCTGCTCCGCGTACGCGTCTCGCACCTCGTCGAAGGTCACCGCCCGGTAGGCGGGATCGTCGACCTTCGGCGAGAGCGAGAGCGTCACGTTCAGCGGCCCGACCGAGCCGGCGACGAAGCGCGGCCTCCCCGGGGTGCGCCCCGTCCACTCGTCCGCGGCGCGGCGGGCGAGCCGGGCACCTTCGAGGCTCATCTCCGCGGCGGCCCCCTCGAGCCCGTAGTCCGCCTGACCGATGCGCGTCGCGGTGAAGGTGTTCGTGGTCGCGATGTCCGCGCCGGCCTCGAAGTAGGCGCCGTGGATCTCCGAGACGACGTGCGGCTGCGTCAGGTTGAGGAGGTCGGGGTCCCCGCGGACGTCGCGCGGGTGGTCGCGGAAGCGGACGCCCCGGTACTCCTCCTCGGAGAACCCGCGCCGGTGGATGAGCACCCCCCAGGAGCCGTCGAGTACGGCGATCCGCTCCTCCATGATCGCGGTCAGCATCTCTCGCGCGCTCACGCTCACGCCTTCTCGCCTCGCTCGTGCTGTCTCTCGTCCTGTGTCTTTCACGAAACCGGCTCCCGTCTAAAGAGGTCGGGAGCCGGAGGCCCTCGGGCTCTTTAGGCGTTTGGTAACCCGGTCGCCAAGCTGCCGTTCAAAGCTCTCCGGGGTGCTCAGGCTAGCTGACGAGGACCATGCGCGCGGCCGGCCAGGGATACATCCAGCCCGAGGCGCACTCACTCGGTAGCCGCTGGGCCGCCGGCATAGGCCTGAACGGCACGATGAGTGTTGTAGTATACGACTATGCTTACCGTCCCAGAGGCGGCGAGGCGCGCGAACCGGAATCCGGAGACGATCCGGCGCTGGATTCGCGCCGGGAGGCTCCCTGCACGCAAGATCGGCACGCAGCATGTGATCGAGGAGAGCGATCTGGACGCGGCGCTCGGCGACGCCGACGCGATGGCGCCACTCCCCGCGACCTGGAAGACGCTTCCGGGCGGGCGACCGCTGCCGAACGTCGTCCGCGCCGTCCACGAATCTCGCCGGGGCCGGTGAGTGCTCGTCGTCGATGCGAGCGTGGCAGTCGCGGGATCTCTGGCGCCCGACGCGCTGCAGGCGCTCGGCGACGAGCAGCTCGCCGCTCCCCCACTCCTCTGGCCCGAGGCTCGCTCAGCGCTTCGCGTGCTGGCACACCGAGGTGACATCACGGAGGCGGACGCACGCCACGGAGCGGAGCAGCTCGAGACGCTTCCGATACGTGCCAGCTCACCAGCTCGACTCGGCCGCGAAGCGTGGCGCGTCGCCGACGAGCTCGGCTGGGTGCGCGCGTACGACGCCGAGTACGTCGCGCTGGCGCGCCTTCTCGACTGCCGGCTCGTGACCCTCGACGTCCGCCTACGCCGCGGAGCCGAGCGCTTCGGCTTCGTCGTGACGCCGACCGAGCTCTAGCTCAGTCGGTCGTGCGCCCGGAGACGGCGAGCTGGTTCTCCGCGTGGACGATCCGCTGCTCGAGCTGCCACCGGTCGGCCTGCGACTCGCCCGCCTCCACCCGCTCGAGCTCGCTGCGCGCGGCCTCGAGCTGAGCCTGCGCGCGCGCGTCGTCGATCTCCTTCACGTTCACCGCGTCGTCGACGAGGGCGAGCGCGCGGTCGAGCTCGACCTTGAAAAACCCGGGCCCGGTGGCGAACTCGAGGACCTCCGGCCCGCCGAGATGGATGCGGGTCGAGCCGGCCTTGAGCGTCGCGACCAGGGGCGCGTGCCGCGCGAGGACGCCGATCTCGCCGATCGCGCCGGGAACCACGATCATCTCCGCCTCGCCCTCGAACGCCGGCCCCTCCGGCGTCACGAGCGCGACGTCGAACTTAGGGTGCGCGCCGTCGGCCACGCGTCCTAGGCGGCGACGGCTTCGCTCTGCCGCGCCTTCTCGACCGCCTCGTCGATCGTCCCCACCATGTAGAAGGCGGACTCGGGCAGCTCGTCATGCTTGCCCTCGATGATCTCCTGGAAGCCGCGGATCGTGTCCTCGAGCTTCACGTACTTGCCCGGCGTGCCGGTGAACTGCTCGGCGACGAAGTTCGGCTGCGAGAGGAAGCGCTCGATCCTGCGCGCCCGGGCGACGACTAGCTTGTCCTCGTCCGTCAGCTCGTCCATGCCGAGGATGGCGATGATGTCCTGCAGGTCCTTGTAACGCTGGAGGATCTGCTGGAGGCCGGTCGCGGTCTCGTAGTGCTCGTCCGAGACGATGCCCCGCTGCAGCGCGCGAGAGAAGGAGTCGAGCGGGTCGACGGCGGGATAGATGCCCTTCTCGACGATCGCCCGGGAGAGCGTGATGAAGGCGTCGAGGTGGGCGAACGTGTTCGCGGGCGCGGGGTCCGTGAGATCGTCCGCCGGCACGTAGATCGCCTGCACCGAGGTCACCGAGCCCGTTCGCGTCGAGGTGATCCGCTCCTGGAGCTGTCCCATCTCGCTCGCCAGCGTCGGCTGGTAGCCGACCGCGCTCGGCATGCGCCCGAGGAGCGCCGACACCTCGGATCCCGCCTGCACGAAGCGGAAGATGTTGTCGATGAAGAGGAGCACGTCCTGGCCCTCGTCGCGGAAGTACTCAGCCATCGTGAGCGCCGATAGGCCAACGCGGAGCCTCGCGCCCGGCGGCTCGTTCATCTGGCCGAAGACGAGCGCCACCTTGTCCATGACCCCCGACTCCTCCATCTCGCGGATCAGGTCGTTGCCCTCGCGCGAGCGCTCGCCCACGCCGGCGAACACGGATACGCCACCGTGCTGCATGGCGACGTTGTGGATCAGCTCCTGGATGAGAACGGTCTTGCCGAGCCCGGCTCCGCCGAAGAAGCCGACCTTGCCGCCTTTGATGAAGGGCGCGATCAGGTCGATGACCTTGAGGCCGGTCTCGAAGATCTCGATCTTCGGCGAGAGGTCGCGGAAGGCCGGCGGCTCGCGATGGATCGGCCACCGCTCCACGCCCTCTGGCGTCGGGCCCTTCTCGTCGATCGGGTCGCCCGTGACGTTCCAGACCCGGCCCAGCGTCGGCTCGCCCACGGGAACGGAGATCGGCCCCCCGGTGTCGACGCAGGTCGTCCCGCGCGCCAGCCCGTCGGTCGTGTCCATCGCCACGGCCCGCACCCGGTCGTCGCCGAGGTGCTGCTGGACCTCGGCGATCAGGGTCTCCGTGCTGCCGTCCGGACGGGCGATCTCGATGCGCAAGGCGGTGTGGATCTCGGGCAGCTGGTCGGTGAAGACGGCGTCGAGGACGACGCCCTTGATCTCGATGATGCGGCCGGTGTTCACGGCGACGTTCGCCCTGCTCTTGCCGTCTTCGGACATGATTCTCCTGAGTTCGAGAGATTCGGGCGCGCGCCCACGGGCGGCTGCCGCGCCCAGTCTAACCCAGGGTCGAAGCGCGGGTCAGACCGGTCGGGTCAGGGAGTGCAGCTCGCGGAGCCGGTACTGGCTCGCCTGCTGCACGAGGCGTGACTCGTAGCTCTGGGAGTCGAGGTACGCCGGCCGCGCCGAGGCCTTCGAGCCGGCCCCGAAGACGTCTCGCTCGCCGAGGCCGATGCCGAGCATCAGCGCGATGCTCGCCGCCGCTGCGCCCACGCTGAGCGCCGCGGCGCGGAACTCGAGCCGGCCGCGCCGCAGGCGAGGCAGGGTGATCGGGTACTCGGGCGCCTCGAGCGGCGCTTCCCGGAGCTCGGAGGTGAACGCGACGAGGCCGTCCCGGAACGCCTCGCACGAGGCGCAGCGCTCGAGATGGTGCGCGACCATCACCCGCTCGAGGTGGGAGAGCTCGCCGTCCAGGTCCAGCGAGATCTGGCTGCGAACGCGAACACACGCCGGGCTGAAGTACGACCCCATGCCGGTTGTGACGACCCGAGACGGCCCTTGGTTAGCGCCTACAGCTCTGCGGTGTCGACCGCGGGCGCCGCCGCCGCGAGCTTGTCCTGCTCGTTGAGATCGAGCGGCCTCAGCTCCTCGGCGAAATGACACGCGCTGAGGTGGTCTCCGTGCATCTCGAGGGGCGGCTCGACCTGGGCGCAGATCTCCTGCGCCTTCCAGCACCGCGTCCTGAAGCGGCAGCCGGACGGCGGGTTCGCCGGGTTCGGCACGTCCCCCTCGAGGACGATGCGCTTGCGGATCCCGCGCTGGTGCGGGCTCTCGATCGGGACCGCCGAGAGCAGAGCCTGTGTGTAGGGATGCGTCGGGTGGTCGTACACCTGGTCGCGATTGCCGATCTCGACGATCTTCCCCAGGTACATCACGGCCACCCGGTCCGACACGTGCCGGACGATCGAGAGGTCGTGCGCGACGAAGAGGTACGTGAGCCCGAACTCGTCCTGCAGCGACTCCATCAGGTTGATCACCTGGGCGCGGATGGAGACGTCGAGCGCCGAGACCGGCTCGTCCAGGATGAGCAGCTGCGGGTTGAGTGCGAGCGCGCGCGCGACGCCGATGCGCTGCCGCTGTCCGCCGGAGAACTCGTGCGGGAACCGGTTCGCGTGCTCGGGGCTCAGGCCGACGGTGCGCAGGAGCTCTTCGATGCGCCGGATCCGCTCGGCGCGCGACGTCGCGAGGTTGTGGATCTTGAGCGGCTCCCCGATGATGTTGCTGACCGTGAGCCGCGGGTTGAGCGACGCGTACGGGTCCTGGAAGACGATCTGCAGCTCGCGCCTGATGGCCCGCATCTGCTTGCGCTTGTAGCTCGTGATGTCGCGGCCGTTGACGACGATCCTCCCCGAGGTCGGCTCGATCAGCTTCAGGATCGTCCGCGCGAGCGTCGACTTCCCGCACCCGGACTCACCCACGAGGCCAAGCGTCTCGCCCTGCTTCACCTCGAGGTCGACGCCGTCCACCGCGTGCACCTGACCGACGGTGCGCTTGAGGAGCCCCTTGCGGATCGGGAAGTGCTTGACGAGGTTCTCGACGTGGAGGATCGTGCCGTTGCGGGAGGCGGCAGTGCCCTCGGCCAAGGCCACCTGCGCCTCCACGGAGGCCGCGCCGTCGCTCATTTCCCGCTCCGGCTCGGACCTACCCTCATACGGTGGCCTCGGCGACGAGCTTGGACTGGTAGCCCTCCAGCTCCTCGTGGAAGTGACAGGCGGAGATGTGCTCGGGTTTCCCCGCCGGGCGCAGCGCCGGGATCTCCGTACGGCAGCGCACCCGGCCGTTCGAGAGCGAGCAGCGCGGATGGAAGGCGCAGCCGGGCGGTAGGCTGATGAGGCTCGGCGGCTGCCCCGGAATCGGCTGCAGGGATTCCTGCCCTACGGTCAGGCCCGGAAGGCTTTCCATCAGGCCGATCGTGTATGGATGCCGGGGCTGTTCGAAGATCGTGAAGACGTCGCCCTTCTCGACGGTCCGGCCGCCGTACATCACGACCACCCGGTCGCAGAGCTCCGCGACGAGCCCGAGGTCGTGCGTGATGAGGATCGTCGCCGCGCCCGTCTCCTCCTGGGCCGTGCGCAGCACCTGGATGATCTGCGCCTGAATCGTCACGTCGAGCGCCGTCGTCGGCTCGTCCGCGATCAGCAGCGAGGGCTCGTTCGCGATCGCCATCGCGATCATCGCCCGCTGGCGCATCCCTCCCGAGAACTCGTGCGGATACTGGTCGAACCGCTGCGTGGCGTTCGGCACGCCGACGAGCTCGAGCAGATGGATCGCTCGCTCCCGCGCCTTGTCGTCGCTGACGTCCTTGTGTGCCTGAATCGCCTCCGTCAGCTGGTAGCCGACCTTCAGCACGGGGTTGAGCGAGGTCATCGGGTCCTGGAAGACCATGGCCATGTCGCCCCCGCGCAGCCTCCTCAGCTCGCCCTTCGACATCTTCATGACGTCACGACCCTTGAAGATCGCCTCGCCCGTCACGATCCTGCCCGGCGGCTGCGGGATCAGGCCGAGCACGGCGAGCATGCTCACGCTCTTGCCGGAGCCGGACTCGCCTACGATCCCGAGCGTCTCGCCCGGGAAGACGTCGTAGGTGACACTCTCGACGGCATGGACGATCCCGTCTTCGGTCTTGAACTCGACCGTCAGGTCGCGGATCGAGAGGACCGGCTCAGCCATGGGTCAGCCTACGAGTCTGGGCTCAGGCACGAACCCGCTGCGTCGGATCGAGCGCGTCCCGCAGGCCGTCGCCCACGAAGTTGATGCAGAGCACGATCAGCACGATCGTCAACCCCGGGAAGGTGACGAGCCACCAGTCGTGCGAGGACACGTCCTGCCCGTCCGAGATCAGCTTCCCGAGTGCCGGCGTCGGCGGCTGGACGCCGAAGCCGAGGAACGAGAGATAGGCCTCGAGCAGGATGGCGACGCCGAGCGTCAGCGTCGCGAAGACCACGATCGGGCCCACCGAGTTCGGGAGCATGTGCCGGAACATGATCCGCAGGTCGCCCGCGCCGGCGGCCTTCGCGGCGTCGACGTACTCCTTCTCGCGGAGCGACAGGAACTGCCCGCGGACGATCCGCGCCAGCGTCGTCCAGAGGAGCAGCGAGAGGATGATCGCGACGCGGTACTGGTTGCCCTTGCCCATGAGGGCGGCGGCGACCAGGAGGACCGCGAGCGCCGGCAGGGTCAGGATGAGATCGGTGAAGCGCATGAGCAGGTTGTCCGCCCAGCGGCTGTAGTAGCCGGCGAGCATCCCGATCGCCGTCCCGATCACCGTTGCCAGGATCATGACGATGAACGCGACCCGCTCCGACGTGCGGATGCCGTAGAGCACGCGGCTGAAGTAGTCGCGGCCGAGCAGATCGGTGCCGAAGATATGGCCCCCGGCCAGCGTGGGCCCCTGCTCGAGGTGGTTCACGTCGTAGCCCTCGAAGCTGTACGGCGCGATCCAGGGTGCGAGCAGGCCCGCGAGCAGGATCAAGACGAGGATGATCAGGCTCGCGACCGCCAGGCGGTGGCGCACGAACCGCTTGCGCGCGTAGTACCACTGGCTCCGAACCTGGACCTCGAGCCCCGACTCGTAGGCCAGCTGGCCGCCGGCGTCGTACGTCCCGGACGCGCCCGCCTCGACGGCCGCGGCGCCCCCGCCGACCGCGGCGAGCGACGTGTCGCGCTCCAGCGAGTGATCAGTCATACCGAACTCTCGGGTCGAGGACTCCGTACAGGATGTCTGCGATCAGGTTGAATAGGATGACAGCTACGGCGACGACCATCAACCAGGCCATGATCGGGTAGATGTCCTGGTTGAAGAGGTTCTGGATGAAGTAGTTGCCCATGCCGTCGAGCTGGAAGATCTGCTCGGTGACGATGGCGCCGCCGATGAGAGCGCCGAAGTTCAGGGCGGCGAGCGTCACGACCGGGATGAGCGCGTTGCGCACGGCGTGCTTGAGGGTGACCTTCTGCTCGGTCAGACCCTTGGCGCGGGCCGTGCGCACGTAGTCCGTGTTCACGACCTCGAGCAGGGAGGCGCGCATGAAGCGGCTGTAGACAGCCAGGTTCAAGACGCACAGCACCATGACCGGGATGGCCAGGTGCTGGGCCCGGTCGAGGACCCAGTGGAAGCCCGAGCCGGGGTCCACCGAGCTCAAGCCCGAGGTGTAGAAGATGCGCACGTGCCAGGCCAGGAAGAGGTTCGTGAAGGCGATCTGCATCATGAGCGCGAGCCAGAACACGGGCATGGCGAAGCCCAGGAAGCTGAACGTGGTGGCCGTGTAGTCGAAGACGGTGTACTGGCGTATGGCCGAGTAGATCCCGATCGAGACGCCGATCAAAAGCGAGATGAGCTCGGCGGCGATGACGAGCGTGAGCGTGTGCGGGATGACCCTCTTCAGGTCGTCCCAGATCGGCTGCTGGGTGAGGAGGGGGGTGCCGAACTTGTGCAGGACCGCGTCCCGCACCCAGTACCCGTACTGCACGGGGATGGGCTCGGAGAGGTGCTTCTCCGCCTGGATATGGTCGATCGTCTCCTGCGAGGCGAGCGGGTTCACCTTGAGCCCGCCGAGCGGGTCGCCGATCAGGGACACGCCCGCGAAGATGAGGAAGCTCGTCGCGATGAGGACGGGGATGCTGTAGAGAAGGCGCCGCGCGATGTACGTGAGCATGAGCCGCCTACTTCCTCCCTTAGCGCCAGGCCCCGTCCGGCTCGCGCCGGACGGGGCCTTGGCTCGACTTGGATCAGCGAGTCAGCTTAACCGACCCACCAATCCTGCATGTTGTCCGTTGGCCCCTGATTGGTCGAGTTGTCGCGGATGCCGTGGACCTTCGTCTTGTAGACGAGGAACGTCGGCTTCTGGACAATCGGGAGCGTCGGCACGTTTGCCGCCATGTTCGCGTCAGCGGCGTTCACGATCGCCGTCCGCTTCGTCGGGTTGAGCTCGGCGTCGGAGGCCTTGAACAGGTTCGTGACTTTGACGCTGTTGTAGCCCTTCCAGTTCGAGCCGCCACCGATGCCGTAGATGTCCGTCTGGCCCTGCGGGTCACCGCTGCCGACCCAGGCGAACATCGCGAGCTGGTAGTTGCCGTCCGAGACCCGCGGGAAGAAGAGCCGCGACGGGTCGTTGTCCGTGACGAACTGGATGCCGGCGTTCTTGGCCTGCGCTTGCACGATCTCCTGCACGAGCTCGCGCAGCTTGTTGCCGGTCGTCGTGCCGTACTTCACCGACATCTTCGTGCCGTTGCAGACGTAGATGCCGTCGCCACCCTTGTTGCACTTATGCGCCTTCATGATGGCGGCGACCTTCGCCGGGCTGTACGTGTACTTCTGGAAGTGCGGGACGTACAGGCCCTTCTGGCTGTTCCCGTAGGTCAGGTTCTGCAGGACCTGCTGCTTCGGGTTGAACTTCTTGTAGATCTGGCTGATCACGGCCTGGCGGTTGATCGCGTACGACAGCGCCTGCCGCACCCATGGCGCCCGCAGGAGCGGGAAGCCGCCCTTGAGCTGCTCGTTGAAGTCGATGTGCTCGAGCGTGGTGCCGGCGTTCGACTCGACCTTGAGCCCGGGCTGACGCTTCAGGTCAAGGAGCTGGAGCTGCGGCTGCGGGTAGATCACGTCCACCTCGCCGCCGCGGATCGCCTGGATCTCGGTGTCCGTGTTCGTCCGGAAGACGAAGTCCACCTCGTCCAAGTACGGCTTGTGCGGGCCCCACCACTTCGGGTTGCGCACGAACTTCATCGACTGGCCCTTGACGTACTGGGTCATGATGAAGGGGCCGTCGCTGATCGGCTTGCCATTCTTGGGGTTGTTCGTGTCGTTCAGCCAGACGTTGTTGAAGTCGGGCTGCCCGTTGAGGGCGTGCGCCGGGTAGAGGCCGACCGTGAAGATGACCTTCCACGGGGCGTACGGCTTCCCGAAGATGACGTTGAAGTTCTTCCCGCCGGCGCCCGTGACCTTCACGGCCTTGATCGAGTCCCAACCGCTGCGGCTGGCCATGTCGTTCTTCGGGTTGACCTCCTGCTTCCAGGTGTAGATGAAGTCCGCGGCTGTGACCGGGACGCCGTCGCTCCAGACCGCCTGCTTCTTGATCTTCACGGCGATCGTCTCCGGCTTGGTCTTGATCACCTTGGCGCTCTGGGCCAGGTCGTTGGAGAACGAGAAGTCGGGGTTCTGGATGGTGAGGCCGCGCGTCTGCGTCGTGACCGTCCACGCCGTCCAGGTGTTGTTGCAGCCGCTCAGGAGGTTGTTCAGGCACGGCGGCTCCTGCTCCGCGCCGAACACCACCTTGCCGCCCGTCTTCGGCCCAGCGGCTGTGCCCGCCGACCCTCCGGCGACGAACACGATGGCGGCGATCCCTGCTACGAGAGCAAGAGCCGCCAATCCAAATCGGTGCATGTAATTCCTCCCTTTCGCGTGTCCTGCCGGTAGTCCGCACCGGCAGGCGTACGTCACTTCTGACGCGATGAGACGCGCAAAGTTAGCACCTGGTCGCACGCTGGTGACGCAGTAAGAAAGGCGTATCGTTGAGCCAAATACGGCCCCACGACGGGTCCCTAGAAAAGGAGGGGCGCGTGCACATTCCTGGCAGAGACGTCTCGCGAGAGGCGAACCCCGCGTCGCACGACCTGAGCGAGATCGCCGAGGGCATCGTCCCGCTGCTTCAGCGCGCGAGCGGCGTCAGCTGGTACGGGGAGGAGGGGAACGACGTCGACCAGGCGGTCGCCGCCCTCTGCCGGATCCGGCGGGCCGGCGCGAGCGCGCGAGCGAGCGCCGGCGGCGGCGATGCCGCGGTCCGCGAGATGCTCGGGCTCGTCGACCCCGCCACCGTCACCTGGATCGCGAGCCGCATGGTCTCGTACATGGACGAGCAGGGCTTCCCCGAGACGGTGCCGGAACCGAGCGAGCCGGTGCCCTAGCGGGCTCTGCGAGCGAGGAGGAATCCGAGCGGCACCACGCTCGCGAGCAGGAAGTACGGCCCCAGCGCGAGCTCCGAGCGCGAGCGCTGGGTCGCCTTCGTCGGCCCGGCGCCCACGTCGCTCCTGATCGCCCTGGCGGCGCCAGCGAGGTCGTGCTCCTCGAACGTGCTGCCGCCCGCGGCCGCGGCGATGCGGGAGAGGAACGCGGCGCTCGCCGGGTCCGGTCGGTAGTCGGCCTCCGGCGCGCCGTTCGTGTATACGAGCTCGTCCTCTTTCCAGACGTGGACGAACACCGGCTTGATCCCGCTCCCGCGCCGAAGCACGACGCCGAGCGCGGCCGTGTCGAACGGACGGCTCTCGCCGTCCGTGAGCACGACGAGCACGCGCCGCCGCGCACTCGGGGTGTAGAAGCCGCGCGTCGCCACCGCCGAGAGCGTCGCGAGCGTCGAGCTCTTCTTCCTGAAGAACGCCATGGGAGGCGGCTGCTCGACTGCCACCGCTTGGTCGACGGTGGCCCGGAACGCCTGCTCGTCGGGGCTCGGGAAGAGATGGGGAAGCGGACGGTCGGTGATGGAGGCGATCCCCGACGGGATGTCAGGAAACCGCTTGCGGAGGCTGAGCGCCTCGTCCTTCGCGCGGTCGAGCCGGGTCCGCCCGGACGGCCCGCTGCTCGCGAGCATTGAGCGCGAGGTGTCGAGGACGAAGTAGATCTCGGCGTCCGAGCGGATCCGCTGGATCTTCGTCTCCGCCCAGACCGGCTGTGCCGCCGCGAGCCCGACGAGCACGGCGACGCTGACGAGCGCGATCCCGCCGGCGCGCAGCGCCGAGCCATGCTCCTGCAGGCCGAGCCGTGCGCGGAGGTCGCGGGCACGGCGCGCGACGGCGACGAGCGCGACGAGCGGGACGAGGACGACGAGCGCGACGAGGCCCGCCTCGGGGCTCGCGAAGTCGAGCGGCCCCATCAGTAGCCGGAGCCGGCCTCGCCCGTGCCGGCGCCGCCCCCGGTCCCGCCTCTCGTGTCGCGGGGCCCGCGCTGGCTCTGCGGGCGCGGCGTGCTCTTGATCCGCGTCAGCGCGAGCTCGAGGTTGTACTTCGCGTCGTCTCTCGAGGGATCGAAGGCGATCGCCTGGCGAAAGCGCCCGATCGCCTCGGAGAGATAGCTGTACGCCTGGTCGGGATCGATCGCGGCGTTCGCGAAGCCGAGGACGCCGATGAGGTTCGCTGCCTCGGCCTTCCGCCGCGCGTTCCCGTCGCCGTCGACGATCGCCTGCAGCTGGTCCTGCGCCTGCCCCCGCAGCGCGAGCAGGTCGGTGTCCCGGAACGGCTGACCTCTCGGCCGCCCGAGCACGAAGGCGCGGATCGCCTCGCGATAGGCGACGTCGTCGTCCACGCCCAGGAGCCTGCCCGTCGCGCCAAACGGGAGGGCCTGGTGCGGTCGCCAGAGGTCGCTGGCAAGCGACCCTGACGCGTAGCGGGTGTCGCCCGAGCGCAGCCCGCTCTGCAGCAGCAGGACGTCCGTCGCGACGAGCGCGCAGCCGACGGCGAGGACGAGGGCGACGAGCGCACCCGCGATCCGGAGCGGCTTCCTCACCGGCCCGCCGCCTCCGGGCTCGTCGGAAGGCCGAGGCGGCCGCACCAGCGCTCGTTCGCGGCGAGCGCGAGCAGGAGCAAGCCCCCGAGCACGACGAGCAACACCGGGAGCCTCGACCCGAGCGTGAGCTCGGCCCGCGTCGGCTCGAACGTGACCGCGTCCGGCTTCGCCACGAGGTAGCCGTTCGGCAGGAGCGAGCTGAAGAGCCGGAGCGCCTGGTCGCTCGGGCGGAGCGGGACCACGCGCAGCTGCACCTGCTCCCGGCGGAGCTGGGAGAGCGTGACCGAAAGGGACGCGGCGTCACTCGACGCCGTCTCGAGGTCGCTGATCAGAACGATCGAGCCGCGCCTGGCCCCGGCCCGCGTCAGCATGTCGTGGGCGAGGTCGAGCGCCGACGAGATGCGCGTACCCGCGCGGAACGTCGCCTGCCAGGGGTTCGTCGGGTAGCCGCCCCGTCCGGGAGTGAAGAAGCGCAGCAGGGGCGCGAGCGCCGTCGCCGGCGCCCCGGGCGGGAGGAGCTCGTAGGCGACGTCGGAGAAGACGACGAGGCCGGTCGGCGTGTTCGTCGCGATCAGGCGGCGCAGCGTGGCCGCGATCGGCTGGAACTCGGAGTCGATGATGCTCTTCGAGAGGTCGATGACGACCACGCTCGTCGTGCCCTTCGGGACGACGCCCGACTGGCTGCCGGCCGAGCTCTTCGCAGCCAGCGCCGCGCTCGCGAGCAGGGCGACCGCGACGACCACGACCGCGAGCCGGATCGCCCGGGTTCTCAGGACGGGAGTGCGAAGCGGCCCGAGGTCGGCGTACGGGATCCCCCTCGAACGCCTCCGGAACGGAGACCAGCGCCTACGCACCGGCGTCTCCGCCGGTCGCCGTGGTCGCAACCCGCGCTCGCGCGGCGAGCTCGCGCGTGGCCTCGGGGTCGGGCCTCCCCGCCGACCAGGCGAGCCGCTGGGCGGCGGCGCAAAGGTCCTCCTCTCCACGACTTCGCAGCTCGCCGGCGACGAGCTCGAGCGCGCGCCGCGTTTCCTCGGCCTCGTCGTCATCCGCGGTGTGCTCGAGCCGGCGGAGCGCGAGCTCGAGCGGGGTGAGCGGCACCGGTGCCGGCTCGAGCATGTCCGCGATGCCCGGCCCCTCGGCGGGCTCGCGCCGGCGAAGCGGCGCCGCGATGGCGACTGCGAGGAGGCCGAGCAGCGCGCTCAAGCCGAAGGCTGCAGCGGCGGTCCCGCCGGGCGGCGTCCGGTAGGTCACCTCCAGGGGCGAGGCGATGTCGGCCCTCCAGGGCGGCTCGCCTCTCGGGTCGCTCGACTGCACCTCCACAGGGTCGACGCGCGAGTAGAGGACGAGCGCAGGCCAGGCGACGGAGAGGGAGCGGCTGACGACGGCCCCTCCCTGCGCCGGGCGCAGCGAGTAGGTCACGCGCGCCCGCGGGAAGGTCATGCGCTTCTTCGCCCGACCGGGCACGCACGCGCTCTCGAGGCAGCGGAGCCTGGCCGTCCAGACGACGTACTCCGCGTTGCCCGCGGTCTTCCGCACGAGCACGGGCGCCGACACCTTCCGGTACCGGCCGAAGGCGCCCTGGACGCGGACGGAGCCAGGGACGATCCGGTCGGCGTCCCCCGCGAACTGGACCTGGGCGGTGACGGTGTCTCCGAAGAGCGGCGTCCTCGGCGTGAGCAAGGCGCCGACGCGGACCGGGCGCGCCGCCGTGTCGTTCGGCGACTGCATGACGAGCACGACCGTCACCGCGATCGCGCCGATCGCGGCCGCTGCCGCGAGGCCAGCGAGCACCCGCGCCCCGGTCAATGCTTCCTCCCGCGTCCCGCGCGGCGCGTCGCGGCCCAGACGAGGAACTCGGAGAGGATCCGCTCCCGGTCGCTCGAGGAGACGAGGATCGGATCGAGGTCGGCCTCCAGGAACGACGCCATGAGCCCGCGGAGACGCTCCTCGTTCGCCCATCGCCGCTCCTCCGCCTCGCTCGCGCTCAACCGGACCGGCCGGAGCTTCCCGGTGCGCGGGTCCTGCAGCGGGACGGCGATGCCGCTCACGTCGGGGAAGCTCTGCTCCCACACCGGGTCCTGGATGACGACCGGCACGACGTCCCAGGGATGGTCGTGCGTCGCGAGCCACGTCTCCTTCGGCGGCGGAGGGATGAAGTCGGAGAAGAGGAAGACGAACGTGCCCGCGGTGATCGCGCGCGGGTACTGCGCGAGATGGCCGAGCGAGCGCTCGAGCCAGTCGGACGGGCCGCCGAACTCGGACGACCAGAGCCGCGGGTCCTGCAGCTCGAGCAGCTTCCGCTCCCCCTTCGGAGGCCTCCAGTGCGCCTCGCCGTCCGCGTAGTCGAGGTAGCCGACGTAGCCGCCCGACGCGCCGGCGCTCGCGAGCACGAGCTGCACCGCCTGTCGCATCGCCGCCGCCTTGTCGAGCCAGGGGAGCGCCGGGTCCGGGGAGGCCATCCCCGGACGGCGGTCACAGACGAGCACGATCCTGGGCGCTTCCTCGGCGAACCGCTCGCGGACGATGAACTCGTCGCTCTGGCGCGCGGTCGAGAGCCGGGCGGACGCCGCCCAGTCGATCGCGTGCATGTCGTCGCCGGGCCGGTAGGGCTTCGAGCCGGCGACGTCGGAGCCGACGCCGCGCCGGACGCTGCGGGTCAGCCCGACCGAGAGCGCGAGGACCGGGCGTCGTGGGATGAGCGGGAAGATCAGGCGCGAGCCGGCCATGCGCCCGCCGCGCCTAGCCGACCTGCTGACGCTCGAAGAGCGGGTCGTCCTCGGAGCCCGGGCGCGGCGCGAGCTCGAGGCACGAGGCCCGGAACTCGTCGATCGCCTCCGGCCAGCTCGTCGCCCTCGCCCTGGCGACGAACGCGGTCGTGAAGACGACGCGGTGCACGAGGACGGGGACGAACAGCCGCTCGATGTCGTCCGGCAGCACGTAGCTTCGGCCCTCGAGCAGTGCCCACGCCCTGGCGGCACGCTCGAGCGCGAGGCTCCCCCGCACCGAGCTGCCGATGACGACCGCGTCCTGCTCGCGGGTCGCGCGCACGAGCTCGACGATCCAGCGGTGCAGGAGGGCGTCGAGGTAGACGTACTGGGCGGCGACTTGCACCTCTTCGACGTCCTCGAGGGTCACGACGGGGAGGAGCGTCTCGAGCGGATGCACGAAGCGCTGCTGCTCGAGGATCCGCAGCTCGTCGTCGACTCCCGGGTAGCCGAGCGCCGTGCGCAGGAAGAAGCGGTCGAGCTGTGCCTCCGGCAGCGGGAACGTCCCCTCGTACTCGATTGGGTTGTCCGTCGCGAGCAGGAGGAAGGGCTGCGGCAGCTCGCGCGTGACGCCGTCGGCCGTGACCTGGCCTTCCGCCATCGCCTCGAGGAGCGCCGACTGCGTCTTCGGCGTCGCGCGGTTGATCTCGTCGACGAGGACGACGTTCGCGAAGATCGGCCCGGGCCGGAACTCGAAGTCCCGGATCTTCTGGTCGAACACGGAGAGACCGGTCACGTCCGTCGGCTGCAGGTCGGGGGTGCACTGGATGCGTGACGTCGTGGCGCCTTCGACGCTTCCGGCGATCGCGCGGGCGAGCACCGTCTTCGCCGTCCCCGGCACGTCCTCGAGGAGGACGTGCCCGCCGCAGATCATCGCGGTCAGGACCAGCTCGATCTCCTCGCGCTTCCCGTAGACGACCGTCTCGATGTTGTCGAGGAAACGGCCGGCGACCACGCTCGCCTGGGCGAACCGCCCGGGCTCTGCCTCGGTGAGCGCCGGCTCCACCGAGGAGATGGTAGCCGGGCCCCGTTCGTCGATCGGCGTCGCCATGTCAGCTACTTGAACGGCGCCCGGCGACGGTTGTTAGCGCCGCGTAAGCGAGTGCTCGGGGTTACGCGGACATCGCGGCCGCTCGCGGCCGCGCTTTAGGGGTTCTCTCGCGCGAGCGGAATCTAGCGCGAGCAGATTCCGCTCTTGCGCAGGGTTCAGACGAGCGCTTCGGCGCCGGCGACGACCTCCAGTATCTCCTGGGTGATCTCCGCCTGGCGCGCGCGGTTCATGCGCAGCGTGAGCGAGTCGATGAGCTCCCCGGCGTTCTTCGAGGCGTTCCGCATCGCGGTCATGCGCGCGCCCTGCTCGGACGCCGTCGACTCGAGCAGGGCGCGGTAGACCTGCGTCTCCAGGTAGACCGGGAGCAGGCGCTCGAGGATCTCCTCGGGCTCGGGCTCGAAGATGAAGTCGCCGCGCAGGACGTCGTCCCTGCGCTCCTCCTCGTCCGTCTGCAGGATCTCCGGCGAGATCGGGAGCAGGTCCTGCTCCGTGACCCGCTGCGTGAGCGCGGAGACGTACGTGTTGTAGACGAGGACGACGCGGTCCACCTCGCCGGTTGTGAAGAGCTCCGCGACCCGGTGCGCTATCGCCTGCGCATCCGCGTAGGCCGGCTGGTCGCTGAACCCGAGGTACGCGCCGGCGAGGTCCCGCCGGCGGAACGTGAGGGTCGACCGTCCCTTCTTCCCCACCGCCACCCAGCGCACGGGCTTCCCCTCCGCCTGCAGCGAGCGCTCGAGGGCGAAGGCGCGGCGGAGGACCTGGGCGTTGAACGCGCCGGCGAGGCCGCGGTCGCCCGTGACCGGAACGATCGCGACCGCCTGCACTTCCTCCCGCTGCTCGAGGAGGGGCAGCCGCACCGAGGAGGCTGCACGGCCGACGCCGGCGATGAGCTCGTTCATCGTCTCCGCGTACGGCCGGAGCGCGCTGATGCGCTGCTCGGCGCGGCGCAGCTTCGCGGCCGCCACGAGCTCCATCGCACGCGTGATCTTGCGCGTGTTCCGGATCGAGCGGATCCGGCGCTTGAGGTCTTGGACGGAAGCCACGGCCGG